>JBIOTP010000167.1:0-15726 GCA_044865965.1 Solirubrobacteraceae bacterium | reverse complement strand
CCCAGCGGTCGTCGACGCCGAAGCGGCGCAGCGCGTCGTGCAGGAACGCCCCGAACGGGTCCTCGCCCGTGCGCGTGATGACCGCGCTGCGGCGGCCGTAGCGCGCGGCGGCGACCGCGACGTTGGTGGCGCTGCCGCCGAGGTACTTCCCGAACGACTCGACCTCGCGCAGCGAGACGCCGGCCTGCAGCGGGTAGACGTCCACGGCGATGCGGCCCATCGTGATCACGTCGAAGTCGGTCATCGCACGGAACCTCGCAGGGAAGGGCTCAGCCGGGTCGCCATCGCCAGCTCGGCGCAGGCCAGCAGCGCGAGCAGCCCGAACGGCGCCGCGAAGCCGCCGGTCACGTCGTGCAGCGCGCCGACGAGCACCGGCGCGACCGCGGCGGCCGAGTAGCAGACGAGGAACGTCATCGCGGCCAGGTGACTGGCGGCCGCCGGCGAGGCGGCGAGATCGGACAAGAGGACGAGGGCGAGCGCGAAGCCGCCTCCGAGGCCGAGGCCCAGCACGGTGGTGGCCGCCCACGGGGCGGCGTCGGGGGCCGCGAAGAGCACGGCCGCGCCGAGCACGCTGCAGGCCACGGCGCCGATGAGCACCGGCCGGCGGTCGCCGGAGCGGTCGGCGAGCGCCGGCAGGACGAGGGCGGTCGCGAGCTGCGCGAGATGCAGCGCGCCCAGCAGCGAGCCCGTCGTCCCCTCGGACCAGCCCCGGCTCTCGTAGGCGGCGGGCAGCCACGCCAGATAGCCGTAGGCGAGGATGGACTGCAGGCTCAGGAAGCCGGCGAGCAGCCACGCGCTGCGCGACCGCCAGGGCAGCCGGCCGGCCGTCGTGCCGGCGGCGGGCCGCCGCCGGTGTGACCGCAGCGCGAGCGGCGCCCAGATCGCAGCGCCGATGAGCGCGGGCACGGTCCAGCTCGCCAGCGACTCCTGCCACGTGCCGAGCGCGCGCAGGAGCGGGACGGCCATCGCCGGGGCGACGGCCGCGCCGAGCATCATCGGGACGCTGTAGGCCGCCGTGGCCGCCCCCGCGCGGCGCGGGAAGCGATCCTTGACGATGCCCGGCAGCGTCACCCCGCACACCGCGATCCCCACGCCGGCGACCAGCGTGCCGGCGTAGAGGACCGCGGTGTCCTGGCCCCCGAGGCGGAGCAGGGTGCCGGCGCCGACCAGCCCGACCGCCCACAGCGTCGTCATCTCGGCCCCCAAGCGGTGGGCGAGCCGGTGCGCCGGCGGCGCGCACAGCGCCATGCACAGCACCGGCAGCGCCGTGAGCAGGCCCAGCGCGGGCCCCGACAGCCCGAGCGCGCCCTGGACGTCCGCGAGCAGCGGCGGCAGCGACGTCGTCGGCGTCCGCAGGTTGAACCCGATCACCGCGAGCGCCACCAGCACCAGGGCGGAGCGCGCGCCAGGACGGGCCGCGTGCAGCGGGCTACGCGCGACCGACAGCATCGCGCAGGTGGGGATCGAGGGCGATCTTCATGAGCCGTACACACCGGCGGGAGCGGTGTGGACGAACCGGCCGGCGGTGTGCTCGCGGAAGTCGTCCTCGAGCTCCTCCAGCGTGCGGCCCCGCGTCTCCGGCACGAACCGGCTCACGAACACGATCGACGCCAGGTTGATAAGGACGAAGATCCCGAACGTCCCCGTCGCCCCGAGCGCGCCGACCAGCAGCGGGAAGACCAGGGAGATCGTGGCGTTGACGATCCACAGCACGAAGACGGCGATGCCCATCGCGAACCCGCGGATGGCCATGGGGAAGATCTCCGACAGCAGCAGCCAGACGCCGATCCCGATGAAGCACTGGACGAAGCCGACGAAGCTGACCATGAAGGTCAGGACGAGGTAGCTGCGCAGCGTCGACTCGGGCAGCGCGAAGCACAACGCGAGCGCCGCCTGCGACCCCGCCACGCCGGTGAAGCCGGCGATCAGCAGCGGGCGCCGGTTCATGAAGCCGAGGAGCACGATGCCGACGAGGGTCATCGTGACGGAGATGACGCCGACGGCGACCGTCGCCACCAGCGACGCGCTGGTGCCCAGGCCGGTCGACTCGAGGATCGTCGGCGCGTAGTAGATCGCCGTGTTGATGCCGGTCGCCTGCTGGACGATCGCCAGGCCGATGCCGACGAAGAGGATCCGGCGCATCCAGACGTACGACCGCAGGTCGCGCAGCGCGGCGCCCTTGTCCTCGGAGCGGTCGCGCTCGGCGTGCCCGACGACGATGTCGTACTCCGCGGCGACCTCCTGCGGCGGACGGGTGAGCTCGAGGACGCGCCGAGCCTCGGCGAGGCGCCCCTTGAGCGCGTACCAGCGCGGCGAGTCGGGGAGCGTGAGCATGCCGACGAACAGCAGCACGGCCGGAATCGCGGCGACGGCGAGCATCCAGCGCCACACCGAGGGGCCGCTGTACCAGCGGTCCAGGCCGGCGTTGACGATGAACGCCAGCATCTGACCGCTGACGATCATCAGCTCGTTGATCGTCACGATGCGGCCGCGCCGGTGCGCGGGCGCCATCTCGGCCAGGAACAGCGGCACGGTCGCCGAGGCGGCGCCGACCGCGAGGCCGAGCACGACCCGGGCGAGCACCATCGGGACGAGCGACGGTGCGGTTGCGCTGCCCAGCGCCCCGAACAGGAACAGGACCGCGCAGGTCATGAGGCTGCGCTTGCGCCCCAGGCGGTCGGCGATCCGGCCGCCCATGAGGGCGCCGAACGCCGCGGCGAACAGGAGCGAGCTGACCACGAACCCCTCCCAGAACGAGGTCAGGTGAAGGTCCTCACGCATGTAGAGCAGGGCGCCCGAGATGACCCCGGTGTCGTAGCCGAACAGCAGGCCGCCGAGCGTCGAGATGATCGTGATGCGGGTGAGGAAGCGCTTGTGGGCGTCGCGGCGCGCCGCGGGCCGCGCGGCCGGCGCGCCTGGGCGCCGGAAGCGTCCGGGCGCCTCCGTCTCGGTCGACGATCCGGCTGGAGCTTGGACCTTCATGACGTACCTCCCCTGTGCTCAATTCCCACCATGCGGACAATCTGTCTGTATCGCAATAAAGCATCCAGCGGCGTGGGGTGCAAGGGGCCGGTCAGATTCCTGTCCCACCATGCGGACGCGTTGTCCACTACGATCTGCGCGATGCCACGGACGAGCGACACGGTCGCGGTACTCGCCAAGGCGATGGCCCTGATCGACTGCATCGCCGAAGAGGGCGAGGTCACGCCCGCCCGGCTTGCGGAGCTCACCGGCGAGCCCCGCAGCACGGTCTACCGGCTGCTCGCGAGCCTGCAGGAGCTCGACCTGGTCGAGCCCGGCCGCCGGCGCGGCACCTACCTGCTCGGCGTGAAGCTGTTCCGGCTCGGCAGCAGCGTCGTGTCGCGCTTCGACGAGCGCCAGGCGGCGCTCCCCGTGATGGAGCGGATCCACGACGAGATGGGGGAGACGACGTTCTTGTGCGTGCGGCGCGGTGACGAGGCCGTCTGCATCGACCGCATCGACGGGTCGCGCGTGAACCTCCTCGCGCTGCGGCTGGGCGGCTCGCTCCCGCTGCACGTCGGCGCGGCGGCCCGAGCGCTGCTGGCGTTCGAGCCGCCGGCCGAGTGGGAGGAGTACCTCGACCGCCGGACGCTCGAGCCGCTGACGCCGCAGACCCCCGCGACGCGCGAGGCCGTGCTGGAGGAACTGCGCGCGACGCGCGCGCGGGGGTACTCGATCTCCGACCAGGACGTCACGCCCGGCGTCGGCGCGGTGGGCGCCCCGATCTTCGATCACACGGGCCGGGTGCGGGCCGCGCTGTCGGTCGGCGGCCTGCGCGACTTCGTGCTCGCCGATCCCGAGCGCGCCATCGCGCTGGTCCGGGACGGCGCCGCCGCGATCTCGCGCGCGCTGGGGTATGACGGGTGCTCGCCTACCCGAGCGGCGTGAACGGGGCGGCGCCGACGTCGATCAGGCCGCGCCCCAGGACTCCTCGATCTGCACGCGCAGGCGGGCGAGCATCGTGTCCACGCCGGGCAGCACGACGCCGAGCGCGGCTGCCGTGCGCGACGCGTCGAGGCTCGTGTCGTACGGGACCCCGCCGGCGTTGATCATCTCCGGGTCCGGCGGCCCGACGTCCAGCAGCGCCTCGTCCAGGCCGAAGGCGGCGACCGCGCGGCGGGCGAGCGACACGCGGTCGACGTGCTCGCCGCCGCAGCAGTGCAGCGTCCCGGTCGCCTCGCGCTGCAGCGCGCGCCATATCAGCTCGCCGGCGTCGGTCGCGAGCGTCGGCGTCGCGATCGTGTTCAGGCGCGGGTCGTCCCACACCGTGAAGCGCTGCCCGGCGCGCAGCGCCTCCACCACCGACGCGACGAGGTAGCCGAAGCCCGCGTCCTGCCGGCGCAGCGTCCGCGGCCGCGCCCGGTGGACGCCCTGCACGCCCGCGACCCGCGCGACGGTCCCGCGCTCGGCGCGGTCGTGGACGACCAGCTCCGACATCGCCTTCAGGAACCCGTAGGCGTTGATCGGGTTCGGCGGATCGTCCTCCTTCGCCGGCGCCTGCGTGCCGTCGAACACCCAGTCGGTCGAGACCAGGACGACGTGCGCGCCGGTGCGGTTCGCGGCGTCGACGACGTGCCGCGTGGCGGGCACGAAGTTGTCCCAGGCCCGCCGGCGGTCGGACAGCAGGCCCGCGAACGCGTTCCAGATCGCGGCGTGGACGACCGCGTCCGGCCGCGCGCCGCCCACGCTGCGCTCGACCGCGGCCGCGTCGGTCAGGTCGACCTCCTCGTGCGTCGGCCGCACGACCTCGGCGCCGTGGCGCTCGAAGACGTACACGAGGTTCGATCCCACGAACCCCGACGCGCCGGTGACGTAGATCCTCATGACCTGGTGATAGCCGACCCGGCACGGCGGGTGCGGGTGGAGCATGGTCAGGCGAGGCGGGCGGAGCCGAACCGCACGCTGAACGCGCGGCACCAGATGACCACGGTCCGGCCCTCGATCCCCACGCTCCGCGGGATGCGGTACTGCTGGTTCCCGCGGTTGCCCTTGAGCGCCCCGAGGTCGACCGTTTCGCCGGCGCGGACGAGGCGAACGCGCAGGTCCGGGCCGGGCGAGGTCGAGAACGAGGTGAGCGTGAGGAGGCGCCGGCCGTCCGCCACGCGCACGACCGCGGCCGTGCCGCTCGTCGCGTGCTCGCCGGAGCGGAAGCGGCCGCGGGCCAGCTCGACGTTGGCCGGGCGCGGCGCGGCGGGCGCGGGCCGCGGCGCGGCGGGTGCGGGCTGCGGCGCGGCGGGTGCGGGCTGCGTCCGGGGGGCGCCCGTCACCACCGGCTCGTCGACCACTCGGTCGCGCAGCGTCGTGAGCCCCAGGTAACCGCCGATCGCGGCCGCGGCGAGCGCGTAGCTGCCGAGCACCGGCAGCGCGAGCGCCGGCGCGCGCACGGCGACGATCAGGCAGGCCGCGCCGGCGAGCAGCATCCAGACCGTCGTCAGCGCGACCGAGGCGCGGAAGTCGTTGGTGAGGAGGCCACCGGCGACCCACACGCCGGCGCCGAGCGTCGCGGCGACGATGGGGACGGAGAGCAGCCGGCGGGCGGTGTGTGAGGCCATGGTGAGGAGTCCTCGACCGCCGCCGTGCGTTACACCGCGACGCCCGCGTAACGCCGGAGCCCGATCGGCCTGCTCGCCCGCTACGGGCTGGCGCCGATCCGTTTCGTGCTGCCCTGAAACGTTCGCGCCGCCCGCGAGACCTAGCCGGCGTGACTACGACGAAGGGAACCTCCATGCCGGACTACGACGTCATCGTGATCGGCGGCGGGCCGGCCGGCGAGCACTGCGTCGGCGCGCTCGCCGACGGCGGCCTGCGGGTCGCGCTCGCCGACCGCGAGCTCGTGGGCGGCGAGTGCTCCTACTGGGGCTGCATCCCGTCCAAGACGCTGCTGCGCCCCGGCGAGGCCCTGCAGGCCGCGCGCGAGGCGCCGGGCGCGGTGGTGTCCGGGATCGACGCCCCCGCCGCGCTGGCCTGGCGCGACTTCATGGTCTCGGACTACGACGACGCCGGCCAGGCGGCGTGGCTCGAGAGCAAGGGCGTCGACCTGCTGCGCGGCGCCGGGCGCCTCGCCGGGCCCGGCACGGTGATGGTCGACGGCGTCTCGTACACGACGACGCACGTCGTGCTGGCGACCGGCTCGGACGCCGCGATGCCGCCGATCCCGGGGCTCGGCGGGCTCGGCGGCGTGTGGACGAACCGCGAGGCGACGGGGCTGACCGAGGTCCCACGGCGGCTGGTCGTGCTCGGCGGCGGCGCCGTCGGCGTCGAGCTCGCGCAGGCGATCCGCCGGCTCGGCGCGGAGGTCGCCGTGTGCGAGGGGATGGACCACGTCCTCCCGCGCGAGCCGCGGGCGCTCGGCGAGGCGGTCGGCGCGGCGCTCGCCGCCGAGGGGATCGAGCTGCACTTCGGTCAGCACGCGTCGGCGGTGCGCCGCGAGGGCGGCGACTACGTCGTCGCGTTCCCGGACGGGCTCGAGCTGCGCGGCGACCGCCTGCTGGTCGCCACCGGGCGCCGGCCGCGCACCGCCGGGCTCGGGCTGGAGACCGTCGGCATCGAGCCGAGCCCCCATGGCATCCCAGTCGACGCGACCATGGCGGCCGCCGAGAACGTCTGGGCGATCGGCGACGTGACCGGCATCTGGCCGCTGACCTACGTCGGCAAGTACCAGGCGCGCGTAGCCGCCGCCAACATCCTTGGCGGCGCGACCGTCGCGAGCTACGACGCCGTCCCGCGCGTCGTGTTCACCGACCCCCAGGCCGCGGCCGTCGGCGAGCCCGACGGGCCGCTCACCGCCACCGTGCCGCTCGCCGAGGTGGCCCGCACCGCGACCTACACCCGCGCCTACGCCGAGCGGCCGGGCTTCCTCACGCTCGTCTCCGACGGCGAGCGGCTGACCGGCGCCTACGCCGTCGGCCCGGAGGCCGGCGAGTGGCTGCAGCAGGCGACGCTCGCGATCCGCGCGCACGTGCCGCTCGACGTGCTGCACGACACGATCCAGCCCTTCCCCACGTTCTCGGAGAGCTTCCTGCACGCGCTGCTGGCGCTGCGCGCGAGAGTGCCCGCGGCGGCTTGACGCGGGTGGCCGGTGGGCCGGAGACTGGCAGCACCGTGGAACCGCCGATCCTGCGCATCCGCCTGCTGGGCGAGCTCGACCTCCGCGTCGGCGACGAAGGGCTGCCGGCGCTCGACTCCGCGCGCGCGGAGTCGCTGCTCGCCCACCTGCTCGTCCACCGGGGCGCACCGCAGGCGCGGGAGCGGCTCGCGTTCCTGCTGTGGCCCGACTCGAGCGAGCCGCAGGCGCGCACGAACCTGCGCCACGTGCTGCACAACCTTCGCCGCGCGCTGCCGCACGTCGACCGCTTCCTCGACGTGACGCCGCGGACGCTGCGGTGGCGGACGGACGCGCCCTTCTGGCTCGACGTGGACGCGTTCGAGGCGGCGCTGGCGCGCTCCGACGACGCCGCGGCGGTCGCGGCGTACGGCGGCGACCTGCTGGAGGGCTGCTACGACGACTGGCTGGCGCCCGAGCGCGAGCGGCTGCGCGAGCTCCTCTTGGACGCGCTCGAGCGCCTCGCGCGGCTCGGGGGCGCCGAGGCGATCGCCTACGGCGAGCGCCTGCTGGCGCACGACCCGCTGCGCGAGGCGACCTACCGGCTGCTGATGCGGCTCCACGACGCCCGCGGCGACCGGGCGCGCGCGCTGCGCGTGTACCACGCCTGCGCGGCGGCGCTGGAGCGCGAGCTCGGCGTCGAGCCGTCGGCGGCGACGCGCGAGGCCTACGAGGCGCTCCTGCCCGGCGCTCCGGAAGCTGCCGGGTCCGAGCAGGCCGTGCTCGTGGGCCGGGCGTCCGAGCGCGCGCGCCTGACGCAGCTGTGGCGCGCGAGCGAGCGGGGCCGCGCCCAGCTCGTGCTCGTCACCGGCGAGCCCGGGATCGGCAAGACGCGCCTGGTCGAGGAGCTGCGCGCCTGGTGCGCGCACCGCGGGGCGGCGACGGCGGAGGCCCGCTCGTACCCCGCCGAGGGCGCGCTCGCCTACGGCCCGGTCGCGGCGTGGCTGCGGTCCGACGCGCTCGCCGCGCGCCGGGTGCGCCTCGACCGCGGCCGCCTCGGTGAGCTGGCGCGCGTCCTGCCCGAGGTGCCGGGCCTGCCGCGGCCCGAGCCGCTGCCGGAGAGCGAGCAGCGCCAGCGGCTGTTCGACGCGCTCGCGCGTGCGATCCTCGCGGCGGCCGGCCCGCTCCTGCTCGTCGCCGACGACCTGCACTGGGCCGACCGGGAGACGCTCCAGTTCCTCCACTACCTCGTGCGCAGCGCGCCCGGCGCCAGGCTGCTCGTCGCGGCGACCGCGCGGCGCGAGGACATGGACCGCCTGCGCGGGCTCGTCACCGGCCTGGCGGCTCTGGAGCGCCTCGAGGAGATCGAGCTCGGGCGGCTCTCGCGGCAGGAGACGGCGGTGCTCGCCGATCGCTTCGCCGGCCGCGCGCTCGATGCCGACCGGCTGTTCGCCGAGACCGAGGGCAACCCGCTGTTCATCGTCGAGACGCTGCGCGCCGGCTCGCTCAGCCCGCGGGTGCAGGCGGTGATCCAGGCCCGGCTCGCGCAGCTCTCGGCGCCCGCCCGCGACCTGGTCGGCGTCGCCGCTGCGGTCGGGCGCGAGTTCACCGCCGACGTCCTCGCCCGGGCCGGCGAGGCCGGCGAGGCCGAGCTGGTGCGCGGTCTCGACGAGCTGTGGCGCCGCCGCATCATCCGCGAGCGCGGCCCGGACGCCTACGACTTCAGCCACGACAAGATCCGCGAGGCCGCCTACCTCGCGCTCGCCCCGGCCCGCCGCCGCCGCACGCACCTGCTGGTCGCCCGCGCGCTCGAGGCGCTCCATGCGGACGAGCCCGGCCAGGTCGCGCTGCACTACGACCGCGCGGGCGCCGCGCAGCAGGCGGTCGGCTGGTACGGGCGCGCGGCCGAGGCCGCCGAGCGGATGCACGCGAACGTCGAGGCGATCCACCTGCTCGAGCGCGCGCTCGCGCTCGCCGGCCCCGATCGCGAGCTCGACGTCATCGACGCGCTCATCGCCCCGCTCGCGGTCGTAGAGGGCTACGGCTCCGGCCGGCTCGCCGAGCTGCAGCGGCGCGCGCTCGAGGTCTCCGGTCCGGAGCCCCGCCCCGCGCTGCTGCGCTCGCTCGCGCTCACGCACCTCGCGGGCAGCGACTTCGGGCGCTCCCGCCGCTACGCCGAGCAGCTGCGCGCGCGAGGTGAACGCGACGGCGACGGCGTGCTGCTGGTGGAGAGCGACTACGTGCTCGGCGTCTCGGCGTTCTGGCAGGGCGAGCTGGAGGCGGCGCGGAGGCACTTCGAGGCCGCCGCGGAGCGCTACCGCCCCGAGCATCGCGTCACCCACATCGTCCGCTACGGGCTCGACCCCAAGGTGGTCTGCCTGAGCCGGCTCGCCAACACGCTCGGGTTCCTCGGCGAGCCGGCGGCGGCGAGGCGCGTGCGCGACGATGCGCTGGCGGCCGCCGAGGAGGCCGCCCACGGCCCCAGCACCGCGACCGCGTTCGCGTTCGCCGCGCTGCTCGCCCTGGACCTCGGCGACGTCGCCGACGTCCGGCGCTACGCCGACGCGCTGGCGGCGGCGTGCCACGGGGTCAAGCCCGCCGAGCTGATGGCGGAGGCGCTGGCCGGCTACGTCGACGTGCTCGACGGCCGCCCCGAGTCGGGCGTCGCGCGCGCCCGCCGCGCGCTGGACGAGCAGAGCGCGATCGATCACGCCCCGGGCAGCAGGGCGGGCATCGCGCGCGTCGTGCTGGCGGCGTGCGTCGCCGCCGGCGACACGGGTCCCGGGCTCGCCGCGGCCGACGTCCTGCTCGCCGCCCGGACGGGCGCGCCGCTGTGGGAGGCGGAGGCGCGCCGGCTCCGGACCGAGCTCGAGGAACGCTCGCGGAACGCCGCGCTCGCATGATCGGCGCATGCTGATCGACGAGCTGACAGACGCGGCGCTCGACATTGGCGAGCTCCGCGCGCGGTTCCGGGGCGCGCTGCTGCGGCCCGGCGAGGAGGGCTACGACGAGGCGCGCCGGGTCTGGAACGGCGCGATCGACCGCCACCCGGCGCTGATCGCGCGCTGCGTGGGCGCCGACGACGTAGTGGAGGCCGTGCGGTTCGCGCGCGAGCGCGAGCTGCTCCTGTCGGTCCGCGGCGGGGGCCACGCCGTCGCCGGCCACGCCGTGTGCGACGGCGGTGTGACGATCGACCTGTCGCTGATGAAGGCGGTCCGTGTGGATCCGGGCGCGCGCGCCGTGCGCGCGGCGGGCGGGCTGCTGTGGTCGGAGCTCGACCGCGCGACGCAGCCGTTCGGCCTCGCCACCACCGGCGGCATCATCAGCCACACCGGCATCGGCGGCCTCACGCTCGGCGGGGGGCTCGGGCACCTGATGCGCAAGCACGGGCTCACCGTCGACAACCTCCTGGCGGTCGAGCTCGTGACCGCCGACGGCGAGCAGGTGCGGGTCGACTCCGAGAGCGACCCGGAGCTGTTCTGGGGCCTGCGCGGCGGCGGCGGCAACTTCGGCATCGCCACCGCGTTCGAGTACCGGCTGCACCCCGTCGGCCCGCTCGTGCTGGGCGGGCCGGTGTTCTGGCCGTTCGCCGCCGCACCGCGCGTGCTGCGGTTCCTGCGCGACTTCGCGCCGGAGGCGGCCGCCGAGCTCGGCATCGCGATGTCGATGATGCTCGCCCCGCCGCTGCCGTTCCTGGCGCCCGAGCACGTCGGCACGCCGGTGCTGGCGCTCGTGCTGGCGTGGGCGGGCGACCTCGCCGCGGGCGAGCGCGCGATCGCCCCCCTGCGCGCGGCGGCGCCGCCGCTGGCCGACGCGGTCGGCCGGCTGCCGTACGTCGCGCTGCAGTCGATGCTCGACGGCGGCGCTCCGCACGGGCGCCACTACTACTGGAAGGCGCATCGCCTGCCGGGGCTCTCCGACGACGCTGTCGAGGTCCTCTGCGAGTCGATGCGCACGATGCCGACGCCGTTCTCGCAGATCAGCGGCTGGGCGATGGGCGGCGCGGTGACCCGCGTCGATCCCGGCGCCACCGCGGTCGGTGAGCGCGAGGTCGGGTTCGACCTCAGCCTCGCCGCCGCGTGGCCGCCCGCGGACCCGGACGGCGCAGGCCACACGGCCTGGGTGCGCGAGGGATGGGACGCGCTGCGCCCGCACAGCGTGGGCGTCTACGCCAACTTCATCTCCGACGAGGGCGCGTCCGGCGTCGAGGCCGCCTACGGCGACCGCCTTGCGCGGCTGACCGCGCTCAAGGATCGCGTCGACCCCACCAACGTCTTCCGCCACAACGCCAACATCCCGCCGAGCACCGGAGGTGCGCGATGACCGTCCTGGTGACCGGGGCGACCGGCAACGTCGGGTCGCACGTCGTCCGTGAGTTGGTGGCGCGCGGGGTGCCCGTGCGCGCGTTCGTCCGCGACCCCGGCCGGCTCGCCGGCAATGTCGAGGCGGCGGCCGGCGACTTCGAGGACGCGGACTCGATCCGCCGCGCGCTCGCCGGCGTGGACCGCGTCTTCCTCTCCTCGGCCGACGGGCCGCGCAAGGTCGCGCACGAGGCCGCCGTCGTGGACGCCTGCGCGGCGGCCGGCGTCGAGCTGATCGTCAAGGCGTCGACGCTGGCCGCCGATCCCGCGTCGCCGCTGCCCCCGCTGCGCTGGAACGGGCTCAGCGAGGAGCACCTGCGGCGCTCAGGCGTGCCATCGGTGATCCTGGCCTCGGGCTTCTACATGACGAACCTGCTGGCGGCCGCGGAGCAGGTGCGCCACGAGCGCCGGCTCGTCGCCCCCGCGGGCCGCGGGCGGATCGCGATGATCGATCCGCGCGACGTGGGCGCGGTCGGCGCGACGGTGCTGACCGGCACCGGCCACGCCGGGCGCGCGTACAGGCTCACCGGCCCCGGCGCGATCGGCTACGCGGAGGTCGCCGCGGAGCTCGCGGCGGCCACGGGCGCGCCGGTCGAGTACGTCGACGCGCCGCCCGACGCGGCCCGCGAGGGGCTCGCCGCGGCCGGCCTGCCGGACTGGCTCGTGGAGCATCTCGCCGGCGCCTTCGCGCTCATCCGGGCGGGCGCCATGGAGGAGATCACGGATACCGTTCGCGTCCTCACCGGGCGCGACGCGCGCAGCTTCGCGGAGTTCGCGCGCGATCACGCCGAGCTGTTCCAGGCCGCTGGCGCAGCCGGTCGTACCGCTGCCGCATCCGCTTGATCTCGATCTCCTGTTCGGACACCCCCTCAGCCGTTCCCCTTCTGGATGTGGAGGTGCCTCGGGTTGTCGGGGAAGACGTAGATGTCGTAGCCGGCCGCGTTGAGGTTCTTGATCGCCGTCTTGAGCGCGGAGGACTTGAGCGAGGAGACCGCGCTCGGCCCGCCGGCCGTGACCGTCCAGCCGGCGGGGATGTCCCAGTTCGCCGGGCGCTTCTCGACGTCGTCGGCGCTCCAGGTGCCGGTGATCCGCGTGGTCTTGCCCTTCGCGAGCAGCGGCGTGGTGATCTCGGCGGTCGTCTTGCCGGCCTTCTGGGCGGCCTCCACCGCCTGCTTCGCCTGCGGCTCGAACCAGTCCGAGTCGGGGAAGAACTCGCCCTGGAACGGCAGCCCGATCCCGTACTTGTCCGCCGGCAGCGCGTTCAGCGCGGTGATCACCTGACCGGGCCCGTTCGCCCCGGTCCAGTCGAACCCGCCGATGTCGACGCGCTCGCCGGTGCTGTGGCCGCCGACCTCCTGGCGGATGTAGTCGCCCATGACGAACGGGTCCTTCGGCTTGGCCGGATCCTTGATCCAGCGCGACGCCCGCTCGGCGATCAGCGCGCGCGAGATCACGAGGCCGCCGATGATGTCCTTGGCGGCCGGGTCGGCGCCGACGACCTTCTTGCCGTCGCGCAGGCTCTCGAGCTGGACCTTGGAGCGCTTGACGCTCAGGAACTGGACGAAGCCGAGGGCCTCGGCGTCGAGGATCCACGTCGCGTACTCGGGATTGGTCTTCGGCGTGCGCGCGTTCCAGGCCGTGACCTCCGCGGGGATCGCGGGCGCCGCCTCGGCGAGGGGGATCAGCCCTTCGCTGTCGTCGCCGCCCTCGTGCGGCGCGACCACGTCGTCGTCCGTCTTCGCCCGCTGGCGGGCGAGGATGCGCTGCACCGCGGCGTTGCCGATCGTCCGCGAGAGCGCCGCGAGCGCGGCGGGGTCCGACGGCACGGCCGGCCGCTGCCCAGAGAGGGCCCGCCGCTCGGGCTCGTCGCCCGCCGGCCCGGGCGGGACCGGCCGGCGCGGGTCCTGGCGCTGTCGCACCCACCGATTCTCCCCGGCGCCCAGCGCCGCGGCAACTCACCGCATCAACGCGAGGCGCGCGCGACGGCCCGCTTGAGGTCCGCCTTGCCCATCTTCGAGCGCCCGGAGATGCCGAGCTTGCGCGCCTGCTCGTAAAGCTCGCGGCGCGTCGGAGCGTCGCCGCGCCGGACCGCAGCGGCCTCCTTGCCCAGCGCCGTGCGGGTGCTGCTCGGGAGGTTCTTCAGGGTCTGCTTGCTCGCGGCCGCGGACTGCGCCTTCTTGACGTTGCGCTTGGCGGTCGCGCGCTGCTTCTGTGTGGCCATACGACTCATTTCGCCCGCTTGGCGGGTCCGGCGAACTGCTTGCAGGTAAAGGGGAGCCTGAGCCGGCTCGCCGTGATCGGGCGCGGGCGGGACCCGTGTTCGTGCGGCTAGATCGCGCACGAACGATCACACTCGCTCGGGGCTCCCCCCACCTGCCTGCGCGCGCGCTTCGGCTGAGTCAGCGCCCGGACAGCGCGTGGCGGCGCCGGTTCCCGGTCGATCGGGCCGCCGCGCGCTCCGGATCCCGGGCGCGAAAGATCCGTCGACCGGGCAGGTAGCGTCGAGCCATCGAGGCTGAGTTCGACATCGAGCGCCGGAGGCGGCGGACGGACGGCGAGGAGGCGGCGCCGTCGCGCGTGGACGATCCGTCCGCCCGCGTGCTCGCGGCGCAGCGCGCGAGCGGCAACCAGGCCGTCGCGCGCACGCTTGCCGCGCGCCGGCTGCCGTCCGGGGTGCGCGCGGGCATGGAGGCCGCGTTCGGCTCGCCGTTCGGCGACGTGCGGGTCCACGACGCGTCGCCCGAGGCGACCGGCATCGGCGCCGTGGCGCTCACGCGCGGGAGCGACATCCACTTCGCGCCCGGCGCCTTCGACCCCGGGAGCGAGCGCGGGCTCGACCTGATCGGCCACGAGCTCGCGCACGTCGTCCAGCAGCGCCACGGCCGCGTGGCGCCGACGGGCGGGGTCGCCCGCGACCCCCGGCTCGAGCGCGAGGCCGACGCGCTCGGCGCCCGCGCGGCGCGCGGGCAGCCCACCGGCGCGGCGCCCTCGCGCCCGCTCGCCGGCGAGGCGCCCGCCGCGCAGGCGAAGTTCGGCTTCGAGTTCCAGACCGCCAACAGCTTCGTCGAGGAGAAGGCGTGGATCCCCGGGAGGGGCAAGGACACGCCGATCGTCGGCGAGAAGGAGCTCGCCTTCGAGGACACGACCAAGAAGTTCAAGGTCGAGGGCGACGAGGGCTACGACGAGAAGCACTTCGACGTCGAGTTCATCACGTCGGCGGTGGACACCCTCGACGAGGCGAAGACCGCGGTGGAGGGCGCCGCCGCCCTCGCCGAGGACCTTGGCCGCCAGGGCAGGGGCATGGCCCGGCGCGGCAAGGGCCGCGCGTTCGGCAGCGGAAGCTGGAAGCGCGACGTCGCGATCGACGTCACGGACGCCAAGTTCCACGCCAAGCCGCAGGCCAGCGTCGGCGTCAGCCTGGCGGAGATCCCGCGGCTGCTGGGCGCGAACCTGACCGAGCGCGAGGCGCATCACGCCGAGGGCCGCGCGCAGACCCTGGAGAAGACCTGGAAGGCGAAGACGTCGCCGGCGCTCGACGGGTTCCTGCAGCTGCTGTTCTTCTACGTCGACGCGGCCGGCGTCAAGAACGCGGTCAACCCGATGGACCCGGAGTCGTTCCCGAGCCTCGGCCACCAGGTGATCATCACCGACGGGCCGAAGGCGGACTTCTCGATCATGGCGCGCACCGACTTCCACAGCATGTTCAAGAGCCTCGACGCCGCCGACCAGCTGCAGTTCATCGAGGGGGTGCTCGGCAACGTCGCCAACCCGGTGCCCAACCCCGAGCTCGAGAAGATCATCGGCGCCAAGCTGACCGACCCGATGATCACGGCGCCCTACCGCGCCGACAAGATCGACGAGGAGGACCGCAAGCGGTTCCGCTTCGAGCGCCACAAGGACCGCCAGGGCAAGGAGCACGACATCGTCATGGAGGGGCCGTCGATCCTCGACTGGCTGCTCAGCGTCGCCACGGGGAAGAGCTTCGCCCAGGGCAAGGAGTACGCCACCCGCAACCGCGACATGCTCTCCGCGCCCGTCGGCTGGGGCTCGCGCGCCCCGGACGCCACCGGCTTCCCGACCACCGAGGAGATCCTCCGCGACAGGGTCTACGGCATGGGCGCCTACCCCATGGACGAGGCGACGTCAGCGAAGCCGCTCGCCGTCTTCGAGCTGCGGACGCTCAACGACAACCTCCGGAGCGTGAAGCTGGACATGCCCGCCTACGGGGAGTGGTGGCCGGCCGCCCTGGCCGCGGCGACGAAGGGCATGGGCATGCCGGAGCCCGTCAAGGCCAAGACCTGA
>JBIOTP010000166.1:0-2747 GCA_044865965.1 Solirubrobacteraceae bacterium | reverse complement strand
CCGCGGGCGCGAGCACGGCGGCGGCGTGGGCTGCGAACGCGGCGCGGAACGCGTCCACGTTCTCGCGCCGGATCGTCAGGCCGGCGGCGGCCCGGTGACCGCCGTAGCGCTCGAGGTGGGCGGCGCCGGCGTGGAGGCCGGCGAGCAGGTCGAACGCCGGGATCGAGCGGCCCGAGCCCGTGCCGTCCTCCCCGTCGAGCGCGATCAGCACCGCGGGGCGGTGGTGGCGCTCGGCGATCCGCGCGGCGACGATCCCAATCACGCCCGGGTGCCAGCCCTCCGCGGCGAGCACGTAGGCGCAAGCGGGGCGCTGGTCGGCGACGAGCGCCTCGGCCTCGAAGCGAATCCGCGTCTCGACGTCGCGCCGCTCGGTGTTGACGGCGTCCAGCTCGGCGGCGATCGCGCGGGCGCGCTCGCGGTCCTCCGTCAGCAGCAGCTCGAGCCCCGCGTCGGCCCGGTACAGCCGGCCGGCCGCGTTCAGCCGCGGCCCGAGCCGGAAGCCGATCGCCGCCTCGTCGAGGCCGCTGGGGTCGACCCGGGAGACGTCCATCAGCGCGCGCAGGCCGGGCTTGCGCGTCGTGGCCAGCGCCCGCAGGCCCGCCCGCACGAGCCGGCGGTTCTCGCCCTGCAGCGGCACGACATCCGCCACCGTGGCCAGCGCGACCAGGTCGAGGTCCTCGTCGGCCGCCGCCGGGTCCTCCCCCGCCGCGGCCAGCAGCGCCTGCGCGAGCTTGTAGGCGACGCCCGCCGCGCACAGGTCGGGGCACGGGTAGCCGGCGAGGCGCGGGTGGACGAGCGGGACGCCCGGCAGCGCGCCGTCCGCGCGCGGGCTGTGATGGTCGGTCACCACCACGTCCAGCCCCGCCGCGCGCGCCGCGGCCACCTCCTCGACCGCCGTGACCGCGCAGTCCACGGTGACCAGCAGGTCGGTCCCGCGCGCGGCCAGCCGCTCCACCGTGGCGAGCGCGAGGCCGTAGCCGTCGTCTATGCGGCTCGGCAGGTACCAGTCGACGTTTGCGCCGACCGTCCGCAGAGCCCGCACGAGCACCGCGGTGGCGCAGATGCCGTCCACGTCGTAGTCGCCGTGCACCGTGATGCGCGAGCCGCGGCCGGCGTGGCCGAGGATCCGCTCGGCCGCCGCGGACAGCCCTGCGAAGGCCTCGAAGGGGTGGGCGTCCGCCGCGGCGAGGAACGCCCGCGCCGCCGCGGGGTCCGCCAGGCCGCGGCGGACGAGCACCTGAGCGACCACGTGCGAGCAGCCGAGCGCGGCCGTCAGCCGCTCGGCGGCGGCGAAGTCGTACGGCGCGACTGTCAGGCGGGCGGCATCGGGCACGGTGCCGCCAGGCTAGGTGCGGGTCAGGACGGAATCGCGGGCGCCGATCGGCGGGGCGGCGCGGCGGGTCCGGCCAACAGCTTGCACGTGAGGGGAGCCCGGGCCCTGGCGCGCGACGCACGGCGCCGCGGCGGGGCCGGCGAACAGCTTGCAAGTGAGGGCGAGCCCGGACCCGCCGGGCGGCACGGGTGGTCGGATGAGGTCGGCGTCTCCGTCGGCGGGACTCTGCCGCGCGCGATCGATCACGTTCGATCGGCGCTGCCGGGGGGTGACGTAACTAGGTGTCGCATACGACAGTTACTTGCGTCACCCCCCACGCGGCGATGATCGATTCCCGCCGCGCCACTCCGGGCTCCCTCCTCGCTTGCAAGAAGTTCGCGCCGCCACGCGAACAGCCGAGCGCGAATCGCGGGAACATACGCAGCATGGGGACGCCACCGTTCCCGCCCGGCTTCTTCGACCGCGCCGACACCGCGCCGGACCGCGAGTTCTTCGCCGACCATCCTCCGCTCCCGCACCTGGACGAGGCGGCCGTCGACGCGGTCGGCGATCTCTACGACGACCTCGAGGTGGACGGGCGCGTGCTCGAGCTCTATCCCGGCCGGACCTCGTACTTCCACTATCCGCCCGACGAGCTGGTCGGGCTCGGGCTGACTCTGCGCGACATGGACGAGAACGAGGCGCTCGCCTCGCACGTCGAGCACGATCTCAACGTGGACGTCGTGCTCCCGTTCCCCGACGCCGCGTTCGACGACGTCGTCTGCACGGCGGCGGTGGAGTACCTGGCGCGGCCGCTGGAGGTGTTCGCCGACGTCGCGCGGGTCCTGCGGCCGGGCGGGCGGTTCATCTGCACGTTCTCGAGCCGCTGCTTCGAGTCGAAGGCGATCCACGGCTGGCTCGCGACCGACGCCGGCGGCCACGTCCGCATCGTGCGCCGTTACTTCGACCTCACGCCGGCGTTCGGCCGGGCCGAGAGCGACCTGCGCACGTCGCTGACCGGCACCGGCGACCCGCTGTGGGCGGTGTGGGCCCCGCGCGCGCCCTAGTGGGCGTGCTCGAGCTTGCGGACGCCGATCAGCCACACGGCGGCCAGCCCCAGCACGGCGCCGGGAATCGCCTCCACGCCGGTGACGAGATCGGTGTCGTTGCGCCCGGGGACCTCGCCGAGGTTGACGATCAGGCCGAACACGATCGCGCCGACCAGCGCGCCGCAGAACGCCCCCACGATGCCGCCCCAGAAGTTGTCGGGCAGGAACACCGTGAAGTGCCAGATCGCGAGCCCGACCATCACCCAGACGAGCAGGGCCATCAGCGCGGCCTCCCGTGGCGGCGGTTGCGCGGCTTGCGCTCCTTCCGGGCGTCGGAGCCGTCGCCCTCGCTCCGCTTGGCCGGGCCGGTCCCGGCCGGCGGGGCG
>JBIOTP010000165.1:0-10462 GCA_044865965.1 Solirubrobacteraceae bacterium | reverse complement strand
CGGACATACAGGCGGTTTACGCCGAGTGGAGCGCACGGGGCGCCGAGTTTCTCACGCCGCCGCAGGACCGCGGAGCCGAGATCCGCTGTTACGTCCGCGATCCGGACGGCCACCTGATCGAGGTCGGTCAGACCAGCCCGGCCCTCCTGGAGGACCTGACCGCCTAGAGACGTCTGATTCGGCCACCTGGGGCCCGACGAACTTCTTGCATTGAAGGGGAGCCCGAATGCGCTCGCCCGGTCCGCATGGTCGGGTGAGGCCGATTGGCCGATCCACAGCACGCTTCCGAGCACGATCGATCACGCTCGATCGGTCATCGCGGGGGGTAGCTGACGAAACTACCCCCGCCAGGGCGACAAACGTAAGCCACCCCCGTCCATCGATGATCGTTTCGCGCCCGCGCGCCACTCCAGGCTCCCCCTTCACTTGCAAGCTGTCCGCCGGACCCGCCGCAGCGTGGGCGGAGGCCGCGAGGCAGACCGCCGCGACGAGCCGGCCGACGATCAACAGGCGAATCGACACGCGTCGTTTGGTATCGGCCCGCCCGCGTGAGAGCATGCGTGGTGCGATGGCGGCCTCCATCCTGATCGTCGCGAATCGCACCGCGGCAACGCCGCCGCTGCTCCGAGAGGTGCGCGAGCGGGCGGAGCGTGGGCCGTGCCGGTTCACGCTGCTCGTGCCGCGCGCGTTCTGGGATGCCGACACCGAGGAGTCGGAGGTCACGCTGGAGCTCGCGATCCCGCTGCTCGAAGAGGCGGCCGGCGGGCAGGTCGAGGGGCTGATCGGCCCGAACGACCCGTTCGTGGCCGTCTCCGACGCGCTCCAGCGGGACGCCTATGACGAGGTGATCATCTCCACGCTGCCGACGCGGGTGTCCCACTGGCTGCGGCTGGACCTGCCGGCGCGCGTGGAGCGGCTCGGCATCCCGGTCACGGTGATCACCGCGAAGAAGGCCGACCGCGCCCTGATCCCGGAGCGTTGAGGATCGACCCCAGCGGCCGGGTGTTGAGGACGCCCGCGGGCGTCGCCCAGCCGCGGCGCGCGGTCTGGACGGCGAGCGTCATGTTCGCGAGGCCGCGGACCGAGTGCGCGTCGGTCGAGCAGACGATCCGCACGCCGGCGCGGAGCGCGTCGCGGACGTGCTCACCGCTGAGGTCGAGCCGATCGGGGAGGCCGTTGACCTCCAGCGCGACGCCCTCCTCGAGCGCGACGGCGAACACGCGCTCGAGGTCGAGGGCGTTCTCCGGCCGGCGGTTGATCAGCCTGCCCTTCGGATGGCTGAGGCAGCGCACGTACGGGTTGCGCAGCGCCTCCTCGACGCGCTTGGTCATCTCCACCCGCGGCATCCGCTGCCCGCCGTGGACGCTCGCCTGCACCCAGTCGAGCTCGGCCAGGACGGCATCGGGAAGATCGAGCCGCCCGTCGGGGAGGATGTCGCACTCGATCCCGCGCAGGACGCGGAACGGCGCCAGCGCCTCGTTCGCCGCCGCGATCTCCCCGGCCTGGCGGCGGACGTCGTCGCCGGTCAGGCCGCGGACGGCGCCCACGGCCGGCGTGTGATCGCAGATCGCCAGGTACTCATAGCCGCGCTCGCGGGCGGCGCGGCCCATCTCCTCGACGCTCGCCCGTCCGTCCGACCACGTCGTGTGACAGTGGAGGTCGCCGCGGATGTCGTCCGGCTCGACGAGGACGGGCGGCTCGTCGCGGAACGGCTCCTCGCGCAGCTCCGGCGGACACCAGGGCAGGCCGAGGGTGCGATAGACGGCCTCCTCGTCGGGCGCGTGCGGCAGCGGCTCGAGCGCCGCGAGGTACGCGGGCGCGCCCGTCGCGCGCATCATCGCCGTCCCGAGACGCTCCGGCTCGGCCGCGACGAGCTCGACCGGCACGCCCTCGACCGTCACCCCCACCGCGCGCCGCTCGCCCTGCTCGATCACGGCGACGATCTGGGGCAGCTCCGCGAAGCGCGCCAGCACCGGGCGCGGATCCGGCGCGGCGCAGACCACCGCCAGCAGCTCGCACGACTCCCGCCACCGCCGCACGTCGCCCGCCGGCGTGCCGTCGAGGGCGGCCGCGACGCCTCCGACGATCTCCCAGGCCCGATTGAGCAGCAGTCCGCGCGCCGATCGGGGCTCGGGCTTGCGGGCGAGCGCCTCGAGGATCCGCGCCTCGATCTTCGGCCCGATTCCCGGCACGCTCTGCAGCCGGCCGGCCGCCGCCGCCACGCGGAGCTCGTCGAGCGTGCGGACGCCGAGCGCCCCCGCGATCTCGATGGCGCGCCGCGCCCCGATGCCGAGGTAGCGGCCGAGGCCGACGAGACCGGGCGCGAGCTCGCGTTCGAGCTCCGCCAGCTCGGCGATGTCGCCGGTCGAGACGAGCTCGCGCAGGCGCGCCTCGATCCCCGGGCCGATCCCGCGCAGCTCGCGCACCCGTCCGGAGCGCACCAGCTCGGCGACGGGGACCGCCGTGGCGCGGATCATGTCGGCGGCGCGGCGGTACGCGCGGGCCGTGTAGGGGTTCGCGTCGGCGAGCTCGAGCAGCGACGCGAACGCCTCCAAGCGATCGGCGATCCCTGGGTTGTCCACCGCAGGCAGTCTTCCCGAGAGCGCGAGCGCGACGCGCCGGAGGTTCTGGCCGGCGCTCGGTCACGCGCGGGCTCAGAGCGCGCGGCCGCTGCCGGCCTCGAAGAAGCGCAGCCCGGACGGGACGAGGCCGAACTCGATCTCGTCGCCGGGGTCCAGCGCCAGGCGCCCCTCCTCGAACACGACCACGCGCGAGTCGCCGCAGTCGACGCCCACGAACGTCTCGCGGCCGAGCGCCTCGACGTAGGCCACGCGGCCCCGCAGCGGCCCGGCCAGCCCGGAATCGCCGTTCCAGCGGCGGGCGTGCTCCGGGCGGACGCCGACGGTGACCTCGCCCGGCAGCCCGGCCACGCCCGGGAGGCGGACGTCGACCGCGCCCGCCCGCAGCCGGACGCCGCCATCGCCGTCGGAGACCGCCGCGGCATCGAGGAAGCTCATCGCCGGGCTGCCGATGAAGCCCGCCACGAAGCGGTTCGCGGGGCGCTCGTAGAGCTCCTCCGGCGTCCCGACCTGCTCGAGGACGCCGTCGTTCATGACCGCGATGCGGTCGCCCATCGTCATCGCCTCGACCTGGTCGTGCGTGACGTAGACCGTGGTCGTGCGGACCTCCTGCTGCAGCCGGCGGATCTCGCCGCGCGTCTGGGTGCGCAGCTTGGCGTCGAGGTTCGACAGCGGCTCGTCCATCAGGAACACCTGCGGCTCGCGCACGAGCGCGCGCCCGAGCGCCACGCGCTGCGCCTGGCCGCCCGAGAGCTGGCCGGGCCGGCGGTGCAGCAGCGCGCCGATGTCCAGTACCCGGGCCGCCTCGCGCACCCGGCGGTCGATCTCCGAGCGCGGCACCCGGCGCCGGCGCAGCCCGAAGGCGAGGTTGTCGAACACCGTCATCTGCGGGTACAGCGCGTAGTCCTGGAAGACCATCGCGATGTCGCGCTCGCGCGGGGCGACGCGGTTGACGACGCGCGCGCCGATCATGATCTCGCCGTACGTCACGGACTCGAGCCCGGCGAGCATCCGCAGCGCGGTCGTCTTGCCGGAGCCCGAGGGGCCGACCAGCACCATGAACTCGCCGTCGGCGATGTCGAGCGAGAGCCGGGACACGGCCTGCACCGCGCCGAAGCGCTTGCTCACGCCGACGAAGCGGACCGCCGCCATCGCTACCCCTTCACCGCCCCCGCGAGCATCCCGCCGCCATCGCTACCCCTTCACCGCCCCCGCGAGCATCCCGCGGATGAAGTGCCGCTGGAGGAACACGTAGAGCACCACCACCGGCGTCGCCACGATCACGGCGCCGGCGGCCAGCAGCGTCAGGTTCGCCTGGTTGCGGCCCTGGAAGAAGCTCAGCCCGAGCGGCGCCGTGCGCAGCCCCTCGTCGCTCACCATCACCAGGGCGAGCAGGAACTCGTTCCAGGTCCACATGAACAGCAGGACGGTCATGGTCAGCACGGCCGGGCGCGCCAGGGGCAGCAGCACGCGCCAGAGCGTGAACCAGCTCGAGGCGCCGTCGATCCGCGCGGCCTCGACCAGCGAGCGCGGCACGCCGCGGAAGAACGCCCGCATCCAGAACGTGCCGAACGCGACCGACAGGCCGATCTGGGGCAGGATCAGCGCCCAGTAGGTGTTGGTGAGCGCGATGTCGCGCAGGTCGTAGTAGAGCGGGACGATCATCGCCTCCATCGGGACCATCAGGCCGAGCAGGAAGACGTAGAACAGGACTTCCGCACCGCGGAACCGCATCAGCCCGAACGCGTAGCCGGACATGATCGACAGCAGCACCGATGACGTGACCACGGCGCCCGCGACGATCGTGCTGGAGCGCAGGTATGTGCCGAAGTGGCCCTCGTCCCACGCGTCGGCGAAGTTGCCGAGATGGATCCCGTCAAATGAGCCGAATGTCTCGAGACCGCGCGGATCCTGCAGCGCGGTAAGCACGATCCCCACGATGGGAAGCAGCGCGAGCAGCGAGAACGCGCCCAGGATCGCGTAGGTCAGCGACTGCTCGACGCGGCTCGTCACCGCGCCACCTGCCCGCGCTCGGCCATGCGGTTGATGAGGAACGACAGCGCGAAGATCACGACCGCGAGCGAGACGCCGATCGCCGCCGCCGAGCCGACCTTGCCGGTCTGGAACGCGCGGTCGTAGACCTGGTAGGCGGGGACCGAGGTGGCGTCGCCCGGGCCGCCCTTCGTGGTGATGTACACCAGGTCGAAGTTGCGCAGGGCGTAGATCGTGGTCAGCGTCAGCGACACCGCGATCTCGCCGCGCAGGGCGGGCAGCGTGACCGCGAAGAACTCGCGCACCGGCCCCGCGCCGTCCACGCGCGCGGCGTCGTAGAGGCTCTGCGGGATCTTCTGCACGCCGGCCGTCAGCAGCACCATGGACAGCCCGAACATGACCCACGTGCCGACCAGCCCGACCGACGGCAGCGCCCAGCCGAAGTCCCCGAGCCACGACTTCGCCAGCCCGCCCAGCCCGAGCCCGCGCAGGGTCCGGTTCAGCGCCCCGTTCGCGGGGTCGTAGATCATCTTCCACATCACCGCCACCACGACGAGCGCGATGACCTGGGGCAGGAACATCACGGTGCGGAACAGCGCGAGCCCTCGCACGCGCGCGCGCGCCATCAGCCCCGCCAGCAGCAGCCCGACGACGAGCGGCAGCACCGCGTAGAAGATCAGCAGCACCAGCGCGTGGACGAACGCGTCGCGCAGCGCCGGATCGGACACGACGTCGCCGTAGTTGTCCAGCCCGACCCACGTCCCGAGCGTGAGCCCGTCCCACTTGAACAGCGAGATCCACAGCGCGTGCCCGAGCGGCGCGAGCACGAACGCCGCGAGCACCGCGAACGCCGGCGCGATGTACAGGTAGCCGATCCGGCGCGGCTCGCCGGGCGGCCGGGCGTCCGCGCTGGTCTCCCCCAGCGGACGCTCGGCCGGCTCGGTCATCTCAGCGATCTTGCGCCCACTTGTCGAACGCGCTCTGGACGCCCGAGGTGAACTTCTGCGGGTCGTCCTTGCCCGCCATCAGCTTCTGGATGGCGGCCGAGATGTCGTCGTAGAACGTCGGCGTCGTGTAGTCGAGATAGGGGATCACGCCGTCGGCCGCGTTCAGCTTCTGCCACGCGCTCGCCACCTCGGCGTTGAGCCCGCCCGACGGCGCCGGGGAGCCCTTCATCGCCGGCAGGTTGTCGGTCTCCACCAGCACCTTGCCCGCGTTGGCGTCGGTCAGGAAGTCGATGTACGCGGCCGCGACGTCCGGATGCTCGGACTTGGCCGTGATCGACCACGGCAGGCTCTCGCCGCCCAGCGACACCGGCTTGTCCGGATCCTTGCCCGGCATGAGCATGAAGCCCACGTTGTCGCCCATCTTCTCGGCCAGGTTGGCGGTCAGCCAGGTGCCGGCGATCAGGAACGGGACCTTGCCCTTGGCGAACTCCGGCCAGGCGGCCTCGTAGCTCGTGCCGTTGAAGTCCTTGTTGAAGTAGCCCTTGTTCACCCAGTCGGTGATCTTGGCCGCGGCGGCCGTGAACTCGGGATTGTCGAACGAGGCGCCCTCGCGCGCGAAGACGAAGTCACGGACCGCCTGCTTGTCGGCCACCTGCCCGAGCACGCTCTCGTACTCGTGGATGCCCGGCCACTTCTCGAGGTTGCCGAACAGGATCGGGGTGTCCCCCTTCTGCTTGAACGACGCAAGCCGGCTCTCGAACTCGTCCAGCGTCGCGGGCGGGTCCGGGACCAGCTGCTTGTTGTAGAAGACGCCCACGATCTCGCCCATCTGGGAGAGGCCGTAGAGCTCGCCGCTGCCGAAGTCCTTGGCGTCCGACGAGAACGAGTTGAGGTCCAGCAGCAGCGGCGAGTAGCGGTCCTGCCAGCCGTAGGTCTTCGCGTAGTCGCCGATCGGGCGCAGCAAGCCGGCCTTCACGAGCTCGCCCATGGTCGGGCGGCCCTGGTTGGCCTCGACCACGTCGGGCGGCTTGGACCCGGAGACCGCGAGCTTGAGCGTCGTCTGCAGGTCCTCGAAGGACTTCGCCACCCGCTTGATCTTCACGTTCGGGTACTTCGCCTGGAACTCCGCGTTCAGCTGCTTGATCTGCTTGTTCTGGCCGCCGCGGACCTCCTGGTCCCAGACGGTCAGCGTCACGTTGCCGGCCTTGGAGATGTCCGGCTTCTGCGCCGCCGCGGCGGTCGGCGTCTTCTTGGCGGCGTTGTCGTTGTCGCTGCCCGGCGCGCCGCATCCCGCTACCAGCACGAGCGCGAGCGCCGCGCCCATCGCCCTCCTCATTGGTCCTCCTTCATCGCTGCTGACGGTTCACGGACCGGCGAGGCCAGCCCGTGCTGCGCGCCCTCCTCCAAGAGCGCCCTCAATGACATGGCGCCGCCCGTGGCCGTGGCGACGGTGACCGACCGCGCCGCGTACAGGACCGCCCAGCGCAGCCGCTCCTCCAGCGGCGCGCCCCAGCGGTCGGCCCACACGTAGGCGGCGGAGAAGACGTCGCCCGCTCCCGTGGTGTCGACGACCTCGACCGGGAGCCCGGGAACGTGCACGGTGCCGTCGGCGCAGACGGCGAGCGCGCCCCGCTCGCCGAGCGTGACCACCGCGAGCGGCGCGCGGGCGGCGAGCGCGGCGGCCGCCGCCTCGGCGTCCGGCGCGCCGGTGAGCAGGAGCGCCTCGCGCTCGTTGACGAGCAGCGCCCGGACGCCGCGGAGGTCCGGCAGCTCGCCGCCAACCAGGGTGCGTGCCTCGACGTCGCCGACCGTCGCGTACACGCGCGCGCCGGGCGGGGCGATCCCCACCCGCGCGACCGAGAGCACGACCGCGCGCGGCTCGACCGCCGCGAGCTCGGCCGCGGTCACCTCCTCGCCGGGGTCGAACGTCGCCATCGCGCGGTCGCCGTCGGCCGGCATCACCACCGTCACCGGGGTGCGGGCGACGCGGCGGCCCACCCAGCGCACGTCCTCCTCGGCGAGGATCGCGTCCAGCAGCGCGCCCGGCGGGTCGTCCCCGAGCGGCGACACGAGCGCGGCGCTCAGCCCCAGCCG
The DNA here is from genome assembly GCA_044865965.1 of Solirubrobacteraceae bacterium. Lineage (GTDB taxonomy): Bacteria > Actinomycetota > Thermoleophilia > Solirubrobacterales > Solirubrobacteraceae > Solirubrobacter. The sequence goes on along the minus strand of JBIOTP010000165.1, from coordinate 2,850 downwards.
CGCGCCGGCCACGGCCGTGATCGCGCCGCCGCCGGCCGAGCGCACGAAGTCGCGCGCCAGCCGCTCCTCCCCGGGGCGCGGCACCGCCTCCAGGCCGACGAACGTCAGGTCCAGGAACGCGGGTTCCGCGCAGGCCAGGTCCACGCTCATCTCGGGAACGCCTCCTGCAGCGCGGGCAGCCGCGCGCGGTAGCCGTCGAAGATCGCGCGCGCGGTGCTCACCGACGGCACCAGCGGATGCAGCGCCAGCGCGCGCACCGCGAGCGCCCGCGAGCCCAGCAGCGCCGCGTCGATCGTCGTGCGCTCGACGTCCTTCATCGTCTCCACGAGCGCGCGTGCGTGCGCGGGGACGGCGCCGACGGCCAGCGGCACCGGGCCGGCGCGCCCCACCACCGCCGGCACCTCGACGACCGCGCGCTCGTCCAGGAACGGCAGCGCGCAGCGGTTGGCGGCGTTGAGGATGAGGATCGCGCGGCTGTTGAGCGCGATCGCCTCGAGCACCGCCATCGCCTCGGTCTCATAGCCGGCGTTCGCCTCGTGCACGTGCTCGGAGCCGTCGCCGGCGGCCCGCCGCGCCTCGGCCATGTAGCTGCGCTCGCGGTCCTGCCGGGTCGCGCGCCAGGCGGCCAGCGCCTCGCCCGGCTCCTGGCCGTTCATCGCGTAGAACTCGCGCTGCTGCTCGAGCAGGAAGGCGCCGCGCGAGCGGGCGCTCTCGCGAATCGCGTTGACGGTGTCGGCCGCGTAGTAGAAGTAGTAGAGGTACTCGTTCGGGATCATCGCCAGCGAGCGCAGCCACTCGGCCCCGAACAGGCGCCCCTCCTCGAAGCCCTCGAGCGCCGCGTCGTCGGCGAGCAGGCGCTCGAGCAGCGGCTCGCCGCCGCCGTCGCGGACGCCCTTCAGCCAGCCGAGGTGGTTGAGGCCGAAGTACTCGAACCACAGGTCGTCGGGGTTGCGCCCGAGCGCGGCCGCGACGCGCCGGCAGAGGCCCGACGGCGAGTCGCAGATGCCGACCGCGCGCTCGCCGAGGACCTGCTGGACCGCCTCGGTGACCATCCCCGCCGGGTTCGTGAAGTTGATCAGCCACGCACGCGGGGCGTGCTCGGCGATCGTCTCCGCGAGCCGCAGCATCACCGGGATCGTGCGCAGCGCAAAGCAGATGCCGCCCGGGCCGGTGGTCTCCTGGCCGAGCACGCCGAGCCCGAGGGGGACGTCCTCGTCCACCACGCGGCCCTCGAGCTGGCCGACGCGGATCGCGCAGAAGACGAAGTCGGCGCCCTCGACCGCCTCGACGAGATCGGTGGTCGTGCGGAACGGCAGCCTGTGCCCGTGCTCGGCCGCGAGCCCCTCGAGCACGTGCGAGATCCGCTCCACGCGGCCCGCGTCGATGTCGTAGAGCACGACCTCGTCGAGCCGCAGCCGCTCGGCCTTCTCCAGCAGCGCCCCGTACACGAGCGGGACGCGGAAGCCGCCGCCGCCGACGATCGTGAGCTTCATGCGACCGTGACCTCGATCCCCGCGGCGTCGATGATCGCGCGGCTCGCGGCCGGCGGCGGCGCGTCGGTGACGATGTGGTCGAGCGACTCCGGCCCGCACACGCGCACGACCCCGCTCATCGAGAACTTCGCGGCGTCGGCGACCAGGACCACGCAGTCGGCCGCCGCGATCATCAGGCGCTTGATCGGCACCTCCACCATTGTGGTGTCCCACACGCCGAGGTCGGCGTCGATCGCGCTCGTGCCCAGGAACGCGACGTCGGCCTTGAGCTGGCGCAGCGAGTCCTCGGCGACGACGCCGACCAGCGAGCGGTAGTTGCGGCGTACGATCCCACCCGGCAGCACGAGCTCGATGCCGCGGTCGGGCAGGAGCTCCTCCAGCACCGCGAGGTTCGTCGTCACGACGGTGATGCTGCGGCCGTGCAGGTGGCGGGCGACCTGCAGCGTCGAGGTCCCGATGTCGATCATCACCGTCTGGCCGTCCTCGACCAGCGCGGCGGCCGCCGCGCCGATGCGGTCCTTGCCGTCGAGACGCTCGACCTCGATCTGCGCGAACGGGCGCTCGACGTGGGTGTCGATCGCCCCGCCATGCACGCGCTCGAGCTTGCCGTCGTCGGCGAGCGTGCGCAGGTCGCGGCGGACCGTCATCTCGGACACGCCGAAGCTCTCGGCGAGGTCGGAGACATGCGCGGTCCCGGAGCGCACCGCGCGCAGGATCTCCTGGCGGCGCTGGGCGGGCAGCAGGGGGGTCGTCACCGCGGCGTTTCTATCAGGTTCGAACGCTCTTGACACCCGTTATGGCCCGGATTAGGGTCCCGCGGCTGTTCGATGTCGTGCACTCCGGTGCACGAGTGTTCGACTGAGGAGGAGCGGCGTGAGGCGTTTCGGCGTGGTCCTGGCGGCGGTCGCGATCGTCGCGCTCGGCATGGCGGGAACGGCGGCGGCGGCGCCTCCCTCGCCCTACACGGCCGACCACTCGGTGAAGATCGATGTCCTTGGCGAGTGGGCCCATCCCGACGACGACACCAGCATCATCGGGCCGTGCGGCGTCTGGCACCAGCGCTACGGGATCCGCTGCGGCATCATCCAGGTCACCCGCGGCGAGGGCGGCGGCAACGCCGTCGGCCAGGAGATCGGGCAGGCGCTCGGGCTGCGGCGCGAGAACGAGGATCGCGTCGCGCACTACCGGTCGGGCACGCTGGACCTCTTCTTCCTCGACCGCGTGGACTTCTTCTACAACCAGAGCGCGCCGCTGACGCAGTTCTTCTGGGGCCAGGACGAGACGCTGCGGCGGGTCACGCGGATCATCCGCATGACCACCCAGCCCGAGGTGTACATCGGCTTCGGGCCGACGCTCG
>JBIOTP010000164.1:0-2570 GCA_044865965.1 Solirubrobacteraceae bacterium | reverse complement strand
CGCCGCCGCCACGACCGCTCCGGCCTGCTGAAGCTGCTGGATCGCCTGCTCGGCATGGACCTCAAGCTGCGCCAGTACGAGCAGGGCAAGGCGTTCTGCGACGGAGCCGTCGCGCGCGCGGGCATCGAGGGGCTCAACCGGGTCTGGATCGGGCCCGAGGCGATGCCGACGGTCGCCGAGCTGGCCGACCCGGCGGGCTGGCTGGCACGGACGGAGCAGCTGCGCCTGCGCCCTTCCGTCTGACCGAACCTGCGTTCTGATCCGCACAAAGTCCGCGCCAATTTACGGCTCGTTTACGCGGTCCGCCACGTTCTCTGATACAAAGTCTGCAGATCGCTGTAACCCTCCGGGACTTCGGTTTACGTACATATGTTCGCCGGGAACAACGAGGCGAACAGAGATTTGCATCCGAACCTAAGGGCAGGGGATAAGAGCCACCATGGCCGACACCACCACCAGCACGACCACGACAACCACTCCGGCGGCGACGGCCGCCGAGCCCGCGGCGAAGAAGCCGGCGGCTCGTAAGCGCCCGGCTCGCAAGCCTGCGACCCGCCGCTCGACGACCGCGACGACGCCGTCGAAGACCACGGGCCGCCGCGTCCGGACCCAGGCGCGCAACGAGACGCGCGAGGCCGCCCGGGCGAACGTCCGCGCCGTCCGCACGACCGCCGAGCAGGGCAAGTCGCTCGTCGAGCGCGCCGCGCTGACCTACGTCGGCGCGACCCTCGAGGCGCGCGACCGCGTCCTCGGCGCCGCCGGCACGGTGGCGGACACGTTCGGCACGCGCACGAAGGCCGAGCGCGAGCTCAAGAAGCTGCAGGCGCGCTACGAGCGCCGCGGCATCAGCTCGCGCAACCGGCTCGAGCGCGACGTCAAGAAGGCCCGCACCCGCCTCGAGCGCGTCGTGCGCCGCAACCGCAGCGCCGTCGAGCGCGAGGCCGCGCAGCGTCCCAACGCCGTCACGGAGCAGCTCGCGGGCGTCTCCAGCCGCGTCGAGGATGCCGTCCAGGCCGGCGTCGCGGCGACGCAGCGCGTCGGCACATTCGCCAAGGAGCGCGTCACGAGCCTTTCGTAGCACCGATTTCCCCCGCGCGCCGCTCGGAGAGGCTGGCGCCGCGGGTACGCCTCCCGGCCACATATCCCGCCGGTAGGACCCGTTCGGCCTCATATCTCGCCGAGCGGGTGCAGCACCCTCTCCTCCCTCAACCCGTCGCCGCGCTCCTCGGAGCGCGGCGTCGGCGGTTAACGGAGCGGGTCGCAGGGGTCAGTCCCCAGCCTCGGCCGCTGGGTCTCCGCCGGCCGGCGAGATGGTGGGACAGACCCCCCGGCTCGCGCCCCAGGCCAGGGTTTCGTGCCCACGGGGTCTGTCCCACCATCAACCAGGCGTTCGGACGACCGCGGGGCCCAGGCCGGGACCGACCCCGTCCCTGACGAACCGCCCGCCATGAGGACTCGCCCCACTCTCATCTACGTGGTTCCCCCGATGGGCAGCGCGACCGGTGGGCGGCAAGCTACGAGGGGCGACATGGACGCAGGGCCCACCGGTATCGCCCGCCGTTTCACTGGCGGCGTGCTCGCGGCCAGACCCCCTCGAGCACGCTTAGGCGGGCGTGCCGGTGGTGCCCGAATCCAGTAGTAAAGGCGTCCGTGCTCGCTCCTTCTCGCGGTCCTGCGCTCTTCTGGCGCTTGGCGATCGGCAACGCCGCCGTGCTCGCCGCGGCGTGCGCGATCACGGCGCTCGCGTTCTCGCCCCGGTCCGAGGACGTCGCCGTGCGCGAGCTGGCGATCTTCGCCGGCGGCCTCGCGCTGATGCTGGCCATCAACCTGCTGCTGCTGCGCCGGGCGCTGACCCCGCTGCGGCAGCTGACCGCGTTCGCGCGCCGCATCGACCCGCTCGAGCCCGGCCACCGGCTCGACGTCGCAGGCGGCGACTCCGACGCCGCCGAACTGGCCGCGGCCTTCAACGAGATGCTCGAGCGGCTCGAGGTCGAGCGCCGCGACAGCGTCCGCCGGGCGCTCGCCGCCCAGGAAGGCGAGCGGCTGCGGGTCGCGCAGGAGCTCCACGACGGCGTCGGGCAGTCGCTGACCGGCGTCGTGCTCCAGCTCGGGCGCGTCGCGCGCGACATCCCGGGGCCCGCGAAGGAGGGCGTGCTGGAGGCGCAGGAGACCGCGCGCGAGAGCCTCGAGGAGATCCGCCGGATCGCGCGCATGCTGCGGCCCGAGGCGCTCGACGACCTCGGCCTCGCGAGCGCGCTGCTCGTGCTCGGGGAGCGCGTGGCCGAGCATTCCGCGCTCGAGGTCGACGTCCACGTCCAGCCTGGCCTGCCCGACTTCGGCGGCGACGCCGAGCTCGTGCTCTACCGCGTCGCCCAGGAGGCCCTGACCAACGTGGCCCGCCACGCCGGCGCGCGCCGCGCCCAGATCCGGCTCGCGCTCTCGGGCGGCCACCCGCTGCTCGAGGTCGACGACGACGGCGCCGGCTTCCCGCCGCAGCGGCACGAAGGCGGCGGCGTGCGCGGGATGCGCGAGCGCGCCGTGCTGATCGGCGCCACGCTGCGGCTCGGGCG
>JBIOTP010000163.1:0-23621 GCA_044865965.1 Solirubrobacteraceae bacterium | reverse complement strand
TCATCGTCGGCGGCCACAACTACGGCCAGGGCTCCTCGCGCGAGCACGCGGCGCTCGCCCCGCTGCAGCTCGGGGTGCGCGCCGTCATCGCGAAGTCGTTCGCGCGCATCCACCGCCGCAACCTCGTCGCCCAGGGGATCGTGGCGCTCACGTTCGCGAACGAGAAGGACCACGGCCGCGCCGAGGTCGGCCAGACGTGGTGCCTGCCGAAGCTCCGCGAGGAGGTCGCGAACGGCTCGGAGACGATCACCGCGCGCATCGAGGACAGCGGCGACGAGATCGAGCTACGCCACGACTTCGCGCCGCGCGAGCGCGAGGTGCTGCTGTGCGGCGGCCTGCTCGAATACCTGCGCCGCCGGCAGGCCGAGTAGCGCCTACGGCGCCTTGGTCAGGTCCGCGGGCTTCTTGTCCGCGTAGTGGCGGGTCTCGAAGTCGACCACCGACAGCCGCCCGACCGCGTAGATGCGCGTGCGCGCCCCCTTCATGACCTTCGTGCCGTCCGGGTTCTTGCCCGCGTCGTAGGCGGCCGGGTTCTTGTTGACGTCCCAGGTGTCGATCTTGATGTCCGGCTCGTTGCCGCCGATCGTCTGGAGCGTCCCGGTGGCGGGGTCGAAGCTCCGGCACATCGTGATGTGGTCGGCGTACTTGCCGGCCGCGTTGTCGATCAGCACGAGGTCGCCCGGCCGCACCGAGCCGGCCAGCGACGCGGCCGTGACGGTGTCGGGGAGCTTCGTGAAGCTGCGCACGGACACGCGGTCGGTGGCGTGGTACTGCTTGACCGGCTTCCACTCCTGCCCGGTCCAGATCCAGAAGTCGTCCTCGTAGTCGAACAGCCGGTCCCAGCCCTGGCTCGGGCCGGTCGACAGCGCGTGCACGCGCCAGCGCGGGTCGAGCCCGGAGCTCTTGAGCTGCGCGTACGCGAACGCGCCGCACCAGGCGCCCGTGGGCAGCCCGCCGGCCGCGCGGGCGCGGCCCTCCGGTCCCGCCTTGCCCTCCGTCGCCTGCGCCGCCAGCTCGCCCTCTGCCGCGCCGACCGCCTGCGACTGCAGCGCGGCCAGCAGCTGGTCCTGCACCTCGGGCTTCGGGTGCTCGAAGCGGTTCGGGTCCTTGCTGCTGAGCAGCTCGTCGAGGTAGGGCTTGGAGTCGGTCCGCAGGCTCTGCTCGAGCGTCACGCGCTTGGCCGGGTCCCCCGCGGTCGCGTCGATCTCCGGCAGCCGCTTCGCGCGCAGCGCGGCCAGCAGCTCCATGATCTTCCGGCACAGCAGGCGGTCGAGGCGCGCCACCCACATCGACGTGACCATCACCGGCTCGCCGAGGTTGACGGTGCCGCCGAGCATCGCCGCGCGCGTCTCCTCCCGCGCGACCTTCACCTCGCCGAGCGTCTTGACCGGCCAGCGGGCCACGATCCGCTCGAGGTAGTCGCCGTAGAGGAACGAGTCCGGCGTGGGCCGGTCGCCCGGTCCCGCGAGGTCGAGCACCGGCGCCTCCTGGCGCGCGAGCACCCACCGGGCGACGGCATGATTGCTCGCCCCCCGGGGAATGCGCCCGACGGGCGCCGGCGGCCGCTCGGGCGGCCTCTCCGGCTTCCGCCGCTCGACGCGCGTCAAGGTCATCGCGGCGACCCTACCGGAGCTCACATGGGCGGAACCTGAGCCGTTGGAACAGGAGCAGGTCCGCGGCCGGCGGTTCTCGGTGCGCGCGTACGACGACGAGGCGATGATGGTCGACGCCGAGGTGATCGACGGCGCGGACTCGGCCGAGCGCGCCGGAGCCTAGGGCGCGAACTTCTTGCATTGAGGGGGAGCCGGACCCGGGTGCCGGGTCGCGTGATCGGGCGAGGTCGTTGGCCCCAGCAGTGCCGCCCTCGGGCGCGCGATCGATCACGTTCGATCACCCCTGCGGCGATGATCGATTCCCGCCGCGCCGATCCGGGCTCCCCCTTAATGCAAGCTGTTCATCCCGCGCGGCGTGACACGCTCGTGCCCCGCGAGCAACGCCAATCGCGCCCCCGCCCGCGCGAAGTCCTCCGGCTCCATGACCGCGTGATGGAGCATCACGCCGATCGGATCGCCGCCGGCGACAAGCGCCGCGAACCGCGCGACCAGTTCCTCCGCGCTCAGCCGCGCGACATCCAGATGGACCGGCACCTCGGCGAGCAACCCGAGCTGTTCGGCCCGGTGCTCGCGCGACAACACCGCGAAGCCGAGCTCGACCAGCGCGCGCCCCGTGTCCGCGGTGCAGCGGTTCCAGGGCGGCGTGAAGATCGGCTGGACCGCGTCGCCGAGCAGCTCCTCCAGCCGTTCGCGCCCCGCCGCGATGTCATCCTGATGGGGTTCCCGCGCGTCTCGGAGACGTTCATCGCGAGCGAGCTGCTGCGGGTCGAGCGGGCTGGCGTCCCCGTGCGGCTGTTCGTGATCAAGCCGGTCGAGGAGCGCGAGCGCGGCATGCGCCATCCCGTCGTCGACGCGATCGCGGCGACGCCGGACTACCTCCCCGATCCGGCGCCGCTGACCGCACCGCTGCACCGCTGGCGCCGCAGGCACCTGCGCCCGTTCCTGCCGGCGATCCGGCGCGTCGGCGGCGGCTCGCGCGTCAGCCTCAACCGGACGCTCGGGCTGCTCGCCGCGCTGGCCGGGCGCCCGCTCGACGTGCGCCGCCACGAGCGCGAGTCGGGCGACGTCACGGACACCGGCGCCGACATCTCTCGCGCGCGTGACGAGCTCGGCTTCGAGCCCGCCACGAGCGTCGAGGACGGCCTGCGCCGCGAGCTCGAGTGGACGCAGTCGCGCGTGTGGGCGACGGACCGGCTGGCCGCGCTTGGCTAGTGGCCCCGTCCGCGAATTCGCGCACCGCCAAGCGGCCGCAGATCACCGCCTGGCGGCGTCCTCGTCAGGGGCAAGGGCTCCGGGCGGGTGGGCCTTCTCTTCCTGCGTCCTTGCCAGCCGGCGCCAGCGACCACCTGACAGCGCGAGAACTCACGGACGGAACCACTACGTTTCACGGGTGGGCTATGAGTGGGGCGAGCACGTCGGTGAGCTGGACCTGCACGTCACGGCGGCCACCGAGGAGGGCGTGTTCGCCGCCGCGCTGGACGCCGTCGCCGAGCTGCTGGCCGGCGAGGACGCGGGGGAGCTCGAGTCGCGCGAGCTGGCCGTGGCCGGCGGGGATCGCGCCTCGCTGTTCGCGGCGTGGATCGACGAGCTCGCGTTCCTGGCCGAGACCGAGGGCTTCGTCCCGGTCGCGCTCGACTCGCTGACGCTGGGCGACGACGGGCTGGCCGCGCGCGTCGGCGGCCGCCGCGGCTCGCCGCCGCACCTGGTGAAGGCGGTGACGTACCATCGGCTGGTGTTCGAGCGCGCCGGCGAGGGCTGGCGCGCGACGGCGGTGCTGGACGTATGAACCTGCGCCAGGCCCGGGAGTACGAGTGGGAGGTCGGCGACCGCCGGCCGGACATGCGGGTTCCGGCGCGGGTGTTCGCCGACGCCGAGCTGCTGGAGGCGATCCGCTACGACGACAGCCTCGTCCAGCTCCAGAACGTCGCGACGCTGCCCGGCATCGTCGAGGCGGCGCTGGCGATGCCCGACATCCACGCCGGCTACGGCTTCCCGGTGGGCGCGGTGGCGGCCACCGAGCTGCCGGACGGGGTCGTCTCCCCGGGCGGCGTCGGCTACGACATCAACTGCGGGGTGCGGCTGCTCGTGCTGCCGGTCGCCGCCCGCGAGCTGGGCAAGCGCAAGGAGAAGCTCGTCCACGAGATCTCGCGCGCCGTGCCGACCGGCACCGGCGCGGGCGGCGGGCTGGAGCTGCGCGGCGGCGTGCTCGAGCGGGTGCTGGCCGACGGGCCGCGGGCGCTCGTGGCCGACGGGATCGGGACCGAGGAGGACCTCGAGCGCACGGAGTCCCGCGGACGACTGGCGGGCGCCGACCCCGAACGCGTCTCCGAGCGCGCGCGCACGCGCGGCAGCGGGCAGCTCGGCACGCTCGGCTCCGGCAACCACTTCATCGAGGTCCAGCGCGTGGAGCGCCTGCTGGACGCCGGCGCGGCCGAGGCGTTCGGGCTGACCGAGGGCGCGGTCACCGTGCTCATCCACTCCGGCTCGCGCGGGCTCGGCCACCAGGTGTGCACGGACTTCGTGCGGCGCATGGACGCCACGCTGGCGCGCCACGGGATCGAGCTGCCCGACCGCCAGCTCTCGTGCGCGCCGGCGTCCTCGGACGAGGGGCGCGCCTACCTCGCCGCCATGGCGGCGGCCGCGAACTTCGCGTGGTCGAACCGGCACGCGATCGCGCACGCGGTGCGCGAGGCGGTGCGGCGGGTGCTCGGCCCGAGCGCCGGCGACGGCACCCGCACGGTCTACGACGTCGCGCACAACGTCGCCAAGCCCGAGCGCCACCTCGACCGTGACGTGCTCGTGCACCGCAAGGGCGCCACGCGCGCGTTCCCGCCCGGCAATCCGGAGATCCCGGACGCGTACCAGCAGGCGGGGCAGCCGGTGTTCATCCCGGGCTCGATGGGCACGTCGTCGTTCGTGCTCGCCGGGCGACCGGGTGCGATGGACCGCTCGTTCGGCACGGTCTGCCACGGCGCCGGGCGGGCGCTCAGCCGCACCAGAGCGCGCAAGAAGGTCGCCGGCGCGGACCTGCGCCGCCAGCTCGAGGAGGCCGGGATCACGGTCCGCTGCCCGTCCAACAAGGGCCTCGCCGAGGAGGCCCCGTTCGCCTACAAGGACGTCGAGAAGGTGGTGGAGGTCGTCGAGCGCGCGGGGCTCGCGGTGCGCGTCGCCCAGCTGCGGCCGATCGGCGTGGTGAAGGGCTGAGGGATCCCCTCGCGCAGCAGAAAGCGCGGGTTGGCCCGCGTGAGCCGCGCCGCCTGCACGTCGGTCGCGCCGGCGCGCCGCAGCGCCGCGTGGCCGGCGCGGAGCGTGTCCTCGCGCGTGCCGGGATGCGCGTCGGAGGCGAGGCAGTGGGCGAGCCCGTGGCGGATGAGGCGCTCGGCCGCCTCCCGGGCGCGCGCGCCGTGGCCGCCCAGCAGCGAGGAGACGTTGACCTGCAGCAGCACGCCGTCCTCCAGCAGCGGGCGGAGCCGCTCGAGGCCCGTGGCCGCCCGCTCGGGGTGCGCGAGCAGCAGGCCGTAGCCGAGGTCCGAGAGGCGCTCGGCGGCGGCGAGGAAGTCGTCGTGGATGCCGGCGAAGGGGCACTCCAGCAGCAGCCAGCGCGCGCCGTCGGGACCCTGGGCGATCAGGTCGAGCTCGGCGGGCGCGAGGACGAGCGCGTCGGGGTGCGCCAGCTCGCCGCCCGGGTGCAGCCGCACCGCCGGCCCGGCGGCGTCGATCGCCCGCTGCGTCGCGCGCACGCGCGCCGCCAGCTCGTCGAGCGCCACGCGCGGGAAGCTCGCGTGCTTGACGTGCGGCGTGCACACGAGGTCGCGCACGCCGTCGGCGTGCAGCCGCCACGCGTGGGCGACGGCGTCCGCCATCGTCGTGGCGCCGTCGTCGATGCCGGGCAGCAGGTGGCTGTGGAGATCGACGTAGGGCATCCCCCCTGGTAGTCGGCGGGCGGGCGACGTTCTTGCGCGCTGATGGCCCCTCGGAAGGTTCGCCGCCGGAATGCGTCGAACTTTCGGCCGGGGCCACTTAGCCGAGCAGGAGCGCGAGCGCCGCGGCGACGAGCACCGCCGCGACCGGCGCGGCGGCGAGCGCGAGCCGGCGCCACCGGCGCCGCTGCGCGCCGGCCTCGACGTCGCCGAGCTCCGCCTCCATCTGGCCGGGCGACTGGTAGGCGCCGTCGAGCGCGCGCCCCACGACCGCGCGCAGCCGCGGCGGGGCGTCCCCGCCGACCATACGCGTCAGCAGGCCGGCGACGGCGGCCGAGGAGGACGGCGGGGCCGGCGCGGACAGACGGCGTGCCTCGAGCGCGTCGAGGTGGGCGTGGCCGCTTCCGTTGACCCAGATGCGCTCCGGCACCAGGGGCGGCAGCTCCGCGCCCGCGCGCTCGAGCGCCTCGGCCGCGGAGGCGAGCTGGCGCGCGATCCGGGTGGCGGCGGCCGGCGTGAGCGTCCCGCCGGCCAGCACCTCGTCCAGCCGCCGCCCCGGCGGCGCCTGGGTGACGGCGACCGCGCGGCCGTCGACGGTGCGGGCCTCGTAGACCGGCAGCACGTGCGGGTGCGCGACGCCGCCCAGCCGGTGCGCGCGCTCGAGGAAGCGCACGGTCGCGACCGAGCCCGGCTCGTCCACGACGACGTGCAGCGCGACCACGCGGTCCTGCGCGGGGTCTCTCGCGCGCACCACCGACCCGCCGGCGTCCTGGCGCTCCACCGATTCGATCCGGTAGCCGGCGATCTCCTTCCCCGGCTCCACGTCCTGCACGCCTCCACTCCCCTCCTGGAACGCGTCCATTAGAGCGGATCCGGCCGCGCGCGCCAACCCGTCAGATGCTCCAGGGCCTCGGGGTGCGCGGCGAGGAACGCGTCGAGGCCCTGCGGCGGGTGCCCGGCGATCGTCGCGACCGCGTCGCTGACGACGTCCATCTCGCCGGTCGCGATCGCGGCGTAGGAGGTCACCCAGCCCTCGATCTCCCAGTCCGGGGCGCCGGTCGGCCGGCGCGACTCGCGCGCCTCCTCGAGCGTCTCCTCGATGTACGAGATCGGACGGCCGGCGGCGCGGGCGATCCGCTCGGCGGCCTCCGCGAGCGTCATCGCCTCCGGCCCGGTGACGTCGTAGGTGCGGCCGTCGTGGCCGTCGCCGGGCAGGATCGCGGCGGCGACGTCGGCGACGTCATTGCGCGCGACCCACGCGCAGCGGCCGGTGCCCGCCGGGCCGCGGATCGCGCCGCCGGCGGACGCCCAGCCGGGGAGGCGGTCGAGGTACAGGCTGGGGCGCAGGAACGTGTGCGGCAGCCCGGTCGCCTTGATGTGCTGCTCGGTGTGGAAGTGGTCGCGCGCGTAGGTGAACGTGGCATCGGCCGCGGCGGCCAGGAACGAGAGGTACACGATCCGCCGGACGCCGGCCGCGGCGGCGGCCTCGACGGCGCTGATGTGCTGGGCGAGGCGGTCGCGCGCCTGCTTGCCGGAGACCAGGAACAGCGTGTGCACGCCGTCCAGCGCGGCGCGCATGCCGGCGGCGTCGGCGTAGCCGCCGCACGCCCTGACCTCGGCGCCGGGGATCTCCGGCGCCCCCGCGCGATCGCGCACGACGAGCCGCGGCGGCGCGCCGCGCGCCGCGAGCCGGGCCGCCACGCGCGAGCCGATCCCGCCCGTGGCCCCGGTCACCGCGATCGTCATCATCCGGGCCATGGCCCGCATTCCACCAGTCGACGAGACCTCGGCGCCCGCGGCCGCGCGCGAGCAGGCCGCCGCGCACGCCGCCACCGGCGGGCGCATGACGAACATGAAGTGGACGCTCGCGCATTCGCCCTCCGCGCTCGCGGCGCTGCTGCAGTGGTATCCGCTGCACGACGAGGTCGCGCCGCTGCTCGGCGAGCGCCGCACCTGGCTGTTCTGCCACGCGATCTCGACCCAGGCCGACTGCCTGGTCTGCTCGACGTTCTTCCGGCGGCTGCTGATCGATGCCGGCGAGGACCCGGACGCGCCCGTGCTGGACGAGCTGGACGAGCTGGTCGTCGCGTTCGGCCGTCAGCTCGCCGAGGACGCCCACGCGGTCGACGACGAGCTCTACGCGCGGCTCGCGGAGCGCTTCAGCGACGCGGAGATCGTTCTCCTGACCGCGTTCGGGGCGTTCATGCTCGCCACCAACGTGTTCAACGACGCGCTGCGCGTGGACCTCGACGGCTACCTGCAGCCGTACGCGGCGGCGCCGTGAGGCCGGTCGCGCTGATCACCGGCGCCGCCCACGGCCAGGGCCGCGCGGCGGCGCTGGCGCTCGCCGGCGACGGCTACGACATCGTCGCGCTCGACGTCGCGGCGCCGCTGGCCTATCCGGGATACGCGATGGGCACGCCGGCCGAGCTCGAGTCGCTGCGCGAGGAGTGCGCCGGCGAGTGCCTGACCGTCGTCGCCGACGTCCGCGACGACGCGGCGGTCGCGGAGGCCGTGCGCGCCGCGTTCGATCGGTTCGGCCGGCTCGACGTGCTGTTCAACAACGCCGGCATCTGCGCCTACGGCCTCGCCCACGAGCTGACCGAGGCCGAGTGGGACGCGATGCTCGACATCAACCTCAAGGGCGCGTGGATCGTTGCCCGCCACGTGATCCCGCACATGATCGCCGCCGGCCGCGGCGTGATCGTCAACAACTCCTCGATCGCCGGGCTGCGCGGCATGGGGCGCCTCTCCCACTACGCCGCGAGCAAGTGGGGGCTGACCGGGCTCACCAAGTCGTGGGCGATCGAGCTCGCCCCGCACGGCATCCGGGTCGTCTCGATCCACCCGACCGGCGTCGACACGCCGCTCAACGACGGCCTCGCCCAGATGGAGGGGATGACGACGCAGGAGATCGCCGAGCGCTCGGCCGGCAACCTCCTGCCCGTGCCGTGGATCGAGCCCGCCGACGTCGCCGAGGCCGTCCGCTTCCTCGTCTCCGACCGCGCCCGCTACATGACCGGCACGACGTTCGTGATCGACGCCGGCCTGCTCACGCGCTAGCGAGCGCCTTCGCGAGCAGCCCGCGCAGCGTCTCGCGCTCGTCGGGGCTCAGGGCGCCGAGCACGTCCTCCTCGACGCCGTCGAGCGCGCGCTCGGCGCGCTCCACCGCGCGGCGGCCGGACCCGGTGATGTCGACGATGTGGCGACGGCGGTCCGCGCTGTCGCGCCGGCGCTCGACCCAGCCCGCCGCCTCCAGGTCGTTGAGCAGCAGGACGCCGTTGTTGGCGTCGAGCCCGAGGGCGCCGACCAGGTCCTGCTGCGGCGTGGTCCCCATGTCGCGCAGGTGGCTGAGCGCCATGTACTGCTTCAAGCGCATGCCGATGACGTCCTCCGTGGCGCGGCGGTGGATCGCGCGCGTCAGGTTGATCAGGAGGACGGTCGAGCCAGGGACGACCGGAACGGACATGTCGGTCCGATTATAGCCTCGCGGCAGGATCATCAATGCCCGTGTATAATCACTTTCATAGTGACTATCAATAGTGCAGAGAGCGCCTCGCGGCGCCGGTGGATCGCGCTCGTCGTCGTCTGCCTCAGCCAGCTGATGATCGTCGTCGACATGACGATCGTGAACGTCGCGCTGCCGTCGATCCAGCACGACCTCCAGTTCTCCCAGGCCGACCTGACCTGGGTCGTCAACGCTTACCTGATCGCCTACGGGAGCTTCCTGCTCATGGCCGGCCGCCTCGGGGACCTGGTCGGACGCAAGCGGATGTTCCTGAGCGGCGTCGTCCTGTTCACCGCCGCCTCCGCCGTCTGCGGGCTCGTGGACGGCCGGATCCCCCTGATCGCCGCGCGCTTCGTGCAGGGCGTCGGCGGCGCGGTGGCCGCGTCGGCGATCCTCGCCCTCATCGTCACCGACTTCCCGCGTCCGGACGAGCGGGTGAAGGCGATGAGCGCCTACATGTTCGTGGTCACCGCCGGCGGCTCGCTCGGGCTGCTCGCCGGCGGCTCGCTGGTGCAGTCCGTCGACTGGCACTGGATCTTCTTCGTCAACGTCCCGATCGGCGCGGCGGTGCTCGCGCTGGGCGCCGTCCTGATCGACGAGCGCGAGGGGATCGGGCTGCGCAACGGCGTCGACATCCTCGGCTCCGTCCTCGTCACCACCGCGACGATGCTGGCGGTCTACGCGATCGTCACGTCGGCGGAGCACGGGTGGGGGTCGGCGCACACGCTCGGCTTCGGCGCGGCCGCGCTGGCCCTGCTCGCGATCTTCGCGTGGTGGGAGGCGCGGATCGCGAACCCGATCCTGCCGCTGCGGATCCTGCGCCTGCGCAGCCTCGTCGGCGCGAGCGCGGTGCGCGCGTTCATGGCCACGGGCATGTTCACCTCGTTCTTCCTCGGCACGCTGTACCTGCAGCGCGTGCTCGGCTACGACGCCTGGGAGACCGGGCTGGCGTTCCTGCCCATGACGCTCACCGTCGCGGGGCTGTCGCTGGGCACGACGGCGCGGCTCGTGCGGCGCTTCGGCGCCGAGCGGACGATGCTCGCCGGCCTGGTGTCGACGATCGCCGGCCTGGCGGTGCTCACGCGCGCCGGCCAGCACGCTCCGTATGCGCCGGCGCTGCTGGGCGCGTTCGTGCTGATCGGCCTCGGGGCCGCGACGGCGATGATGCCGCTGCTGACGATCGCCACCTCGGAGGTGCCGCCGCGCGATGCGGGCCTGGCGTCGGGGATCGTCAACGTCACCATGCAGATCGGCGCCGCGCTCGGCCTGGCCGTCCTGGGCACGCTCGCGACCGACCGGGCCGACTCCCTCGCCGGCGCCGGCGCGTCGGTTCCGGGCGCGCTCACCGGCGGATACCACCTGGCCTTCGCGGTCGCCGCGGCGTGCGTCGCGGCCGGCATCCTCCTGGCGCTCGCCGTCCTGCGGGCGCCGGGCGGCAGGCGCCTCGAGCCCGAGCTCGCGGAGGCGGCCGCCTAAGCACCGGCATTCGTAAGTACGCACGGTTCCGGCGGCCGCCGATCACCGGCGACCGCCCGTACTTGCGGACACCAGTGCTGGCGCCCGGGCCGGCCGGGTAGCCCTTTGTGCATGAACACGCTCCGCAACCCGCGGATCTGGCTCGTCATCGCCGTCGTCCTCGTGTTGGCGATCGTCGCGCTGCTGCTGCTGACCTCTGGCGGCGGGGGCGGCGGTAGCGGCGGCGGCTACTAAGGCCCCGCCCGGCTGTTACAAGCTTGTTACAATCTCGGCCGGCCGGCCCAGCCGGTCCTCTCTCCCTCCCCAGGACGGACCCACCATGGCCCGACGTATCGCGAACGCGCTGAGGCGCGTCTTCGAGGCGCCGTACCGCGAGCCCGAGGTGCATTTCGACCACGGCGCGCACGGCCCGGCCGTCTAGCACCACGAGCGGCTCACGCTCGACGACGTCCACGAGCGCTACCGCGAGGAGTGGCTGCGCGAGCTCGAGGCCGAGCGCGACGCGCCAGGAACTGCCGTTCGCCGGTGACTCGGCGCCGGCACCGGTCGAGTAAGGGTCGGCGAAAGGCGCCTGCCGACGGCGCTAGGCGCGGGGAGGCGAGGCCGCGTGGGGCGTGCGGCGGGGGTCGTGGTCCCCGGCGTGGCCGATGGCGTCCCAGAGGGTGTGCATCGTGGGGGCGAGGTGGGCAAGCTCCTCGAGGTGCAGCTCGCTGAGCGCTTCCAGCTGCCGCGAGCCCGTGTCGGTGAGGCGCAGGCGCACGGCGCTGCGGTTGTCGGGGTCTTGGCTGCGGGCGAGCAGTCCGGCGGTCTCGGCGCGGTCGACGAGCCCGACTGCGCTGTGGTGACGCAGCAGGAGGTAGTCAGCGATGTCGCCGATGGTGGGGCCCAGCGGGTCGGGGTGGCCGCGGACCGTGAGCAGGAGCTGGTGCTGGGCCGGGGTCAGGCCGACCGCCTCGGCCTGGCGCTCGCTCCAGCGCAAGAACCGCCGCAGGCCGGTGCGCAACTCCAGCAGTCGGCGGTAGTCCTCGTCCGTGGGTGCCGGCGTCATTCGGTCGAATTGTCGGGCTTGGCCGCGATCGCGCCATCGGCGCGGGCGACGCAAGAGAGCTCAGAAAACGTCTCGGACTATCGTGATACGATATCGTATCACGATAACTCTCCCGGGAGTGTAGGGATGGCCACGCTCTGCAAGACATGTTCCAGTGAGCTCGTGGCTCGTCGTGCGGTCGACGCGCTGAGGGCCGCGGGCGTGCCGGGGCGGGACATTCGGCTGCTAACCGGCTGCCGGCCGCGCGACGTTCGCCGGGAACCCGTCGGAGGGTTTGCCGGAGCGGTGGGCCCCGGGGCGCCGGTGGGGACCTATGCGGGCGTGCCACGCCGGCGCCGCCAGGGCGCAGGCAGCTTCGCGGGCGATCCCGACCGTCAGCGGCAAGGCTCCTTCGCCGACGTCGACCGCGCAGTGATCGTCACCTACGAAGACGGCGCTGAGCGCGCGCGCGTCGCCGCTGATCTCGGAGTCCGTCGGCTCCTGCTCGGGGCAGGCGTCGGCGACGTCGATGGCGACCGCCTCGTCGACGAGCTCCACCTGGGGCGCGCGGTCGTGCTCGCTGAGATCGCGGACATCGCACCGAGCGACGCCCGGGCGCGGCTCGACGAGCTGGCGCGGGTCGCCTGAGCGAGCCGGCGGAACCGAGCCGGCGTGGACGGGCCTCGGGGCGGCGACATGGGCGGAGCGCGTGAGCCGGGGCGGGAGCCGCGAACACGCGTCGGGCTGGTGCTGGCGGGCGGCGCGGCTCGCGGCGCGTATGAGGTCGGTGCGCTGTCGGTGCTGCTGCCGGCGTTGGAGGGCCGCGGCGAGCGCCCGTCGATCGTCGTGGGCGCCAGCGTCGGCGCGATCAACGCCGCGGGCCTGGGCGGCAGCGCTCATCTGCCGGCCGAGGAGGCCATCGGCCGGGCTGTGTCGCGCTGGCAGGACGTGCGCCCGGGCCGGGTGATCCGTCCGCTGGCGCGATGGCAGCTCCCGCTCACCGCGCTGCGCTATGCGGGCGAGGTCCTCGCTGTGCCCGGGGTGCGCGTGGGTAGCCTGCTCGATCCCACGCCGCTTGCGCGTCACCTGCACCGGTGGATCGACTGGCCGCGGCTGCACGGCAACGTCGCCCACGGGCTCGTCGAATGCCTGGCCCTGATCGCCACGTCGGCCGCGTCGGGCAGGTCGGTGGCGTTCGTGGAGGACCGCCGCAGGCGCGGGATCCACCACTCGCACGTGATCGAGTACGTGCCGGCACGCTTGGGGTTGGACCATGTGCGTGCCTCGGCGGCGATCCCGATGCTGTTCCCGCCGGTTCGGATCAAGGACCCCGCCTCAGCGCGCGGATGGTACTTCGACGGCGGTACGCGCCTGAACACGCCGATCAAGCCGGCGCTTGACCTGGGCGCCGAGCGGCTCGTGATCGTGGCCACCGACTCGGTCAGTCCGGCCACGACCGAGCCTGGCCGCCACGACGCATCCCCGCCGGGCTTTGGCGATGGGGCGCTGCAGATGCTCCAGGGCGCGCTGGTGGACAGGCTCATCGAGGACGTCCGGATGCTCGGCGAGATCAACATGTTCTTTGCCGACGGCACCGTCGCGCCGGGCGCCGTGCGCTACCGGCACGCGCGCGGCAAGCCGCCCTATCGGCGGGTTCCCTACATCCTCGTGGCACCCCAACGCCCCGGCGCGATCGGCGAGCTGGCCGCCGACGTGTTCCGCTCGCGCTACCGCGGGTTGAGGGGGCTGCGCTCGCCGGACCTGGCGCTGCTGAACCGCCTCCTGGGCCGCGATAGCGCCACGCACGGCGAGCTGCTCAGCTATGTCCTGTTCGATCGCGAGTTCATCGACGCGCTCATCGCCATGGGTCGCGACGACGCGCGCCGGTGGCTGCGTTCCCCACCCGGCCCCGACGAGCCCTGGCAGGTCGAGCCGCTCGACGAATTCCTCGCCCGACCGTCGCCCGAGCGCATCGCCCCCAGCACGCCAGGATGAGGAGTCCCGGGTCGTTTCGTAGCGCGCAGATGAGCCCTCGCAGGCCCACTTAGGCGGCTCGGCAGCGGAGCTGGTAGACGCCGGTCAGGCCCGTCTCGAACCCCGTGCGCGCGCCGCGCAGGAACAGTCGCCACACTCGCACGCGCTCGGGGCCCACGAGCCGCACGGCGTCGTCGCGGTGCTCGTCGAGCCGGAGCGTCCAGTGCCGCAGGGTCTCGGCGTAGTCGGCGGCGAAGCCCTCGACGTGCTCGGTCACGAAGCCGGCGCGCTCGAGCGCGAGCTGGACGCGCGAGAGGTGCAGCGGCCAGCCGTCGGGGAAGACGAAGCGGTGAGTGAACGCGCTGACATCCGGGTCGGCGTGGCGCAGCCGCGCGATGCCGTGGTTGAGCAGCCGGCCGCCGGGGCGCAGCAGGCCGGCCAGGTGGGCGGCGTACCGGTCGATCTGGGCGGCGCCGACGTGCTCGACCATGCCGACGCTGGCGATCGCGTCGAAGCGCTCGCCGCGCAGCTCCCGGTAGTCGATCATGCGGACGTCGATGCGGTCGGCGAGGCCGGCGGCGGCCGCGCGCTCGCGCGCGAGCGCCGCCTGCGCGGGCGAGAGCGTGATGGCGACGACCTCGACCCCGTGGCGGCCGGCCGCGTGGCGCGCGAAGGCGCCCCAGCCGCAGCCGACGTCGAGCACCCTCTGACCGGGCTTGAGGAGGAGCTTCTGGCAGACGAGCTCGTGCTTGGCGGCCTGGGCCTCTTCGAGCGTCGCGGCGCCGCGCGAGAAGATCGCGCAGCTGTAGGTCATCGACCGGTCCAGGAACCGCGCGAAGAACTCGTTGGAGACGTCGTAGTGGTGGCGCACCGCGCGCGCGTCGCGCTCGAGGCTGTGCAGCCTCCCTCGGGGACGGAACTCGGCGGCGCTGGGTCGGGCCGGGCCCGCGAGCCCGCACGCGCGCAGGCCCGCGAGCATCAGCCGCGCTCGCCCGGCGCCGCCGAGCGCGGGGCGCCAGCGGGCGATGAGATCCACCATTGCGTCCAGGTCGTCGGTCTCGATCAGGCCGGCGACGTACGCGCGTCCGAGGCCGAGCTGGCCGGGAGCACGCAGGAGGTGCGCGATCGCGCGCGGCGAGCGCACGCTCACCGTCGGCCCGTCGCCATCGGTGGAGGCGACACGGGTTCCGTCCCAGAGGTCGATCGAGAACGGCCGCGACGGCAGCCCGCGCTCAAGCTGTCGGCGCAGCCGGGCGGTTGCGGCCGAGGGCACCGGGAGAGACCCCGGGTAGACGTGCTTCCCGGCCGATCGCAGGGTGGGCGCGAGGACGCCGATCCGCGGCGCTGGCCGGACGAGGGGCCCTCCCCGCCGTCTGGACGGGGAGGGCCGACGCATCCGCATGTCCACGAGCCCGCCGGCGCCTAGGCCGCCGTCACCGGCTCGCGCGCCTCGGGCGCGGCCCTGGCATCGTCCTCTGCGAGCTCGAGCGCGTGGACGACGCGCTCGACGGTGAGCTCGTGCAGCGTCAGCGCGCACAGCGCCAGGCCGAGCACGGCGGCGCCGCCGGCGAACGCCAGCCACTTCTCCGTCGCAGCGGAGAAGACGTTCATCGCCACGATCGTCCAGCCGCCGATCAGCGCGGCGCAGGCCGGCGGCAGCGAGAACCGACGCTCACGCGCGCGGCCCGCGTAGACCGCGACCAGCGCCAGCACGGTGACGACGATCGCGACCGCGAACGCGATCGCCGCCGCGCTTGCGGCAGAGAACGCCTGCGACTCCACGATCAAGAACCCGCCGGCCAGGGCCAGCAGCATCGTCGAAGCCCAATAGCGGATATGGGACATCGTTCACCCCCTTGTGGGAGAGAGCCGGAGATATCGTGTTACGATATCGTACCACGATATGCTACTGCCACCGACCGATGACCTCTACGCGCGGCTGCTTGAGTTCCGCACGGGGTTGCGCCGTTTCCAGCGCTGGAGCGACGGGCAGGCAGCCTGCGAGGGGGTCACCCCGGCGCAGCACCAGCTGATGCTCGCGGTGCGCGGCCACCCCGATCCGCTGGGCCCCACGATCGGCGACGTCGCCGACTACCTGCTGCTGCGCCACCACAGCGCGGTCGGGCTCGTCGATCGCGCCGAGGCCGCCGGGCTGATTCGGCGCCGACCGGACCGCGAGCGTCGCAGCGTGGTCCGGCTTGCGCTCTCCGGCGAGGGCGCACGCAAGCTCGAGCGGCTGTCGGCGGGGCATCTCGCCGAGCTCAGCCACCTGGCGCCCGCCATGGAGGCGCTGTGGACGGAGCTCGAGGCCGCCGGAGACGGCGAGGACGCCCAGCACCCGGCCCGGCCGAGGCCCAGGGCCGACTTCGGTGGCCGGATCCGCGACCGCACGCGAGCGGGCGAGCGGCGCGGCGGGCCGCGACGAGACGACGTGTCCGCGCGCCGAAGGAGGTAGTCGATGCTGAGACCAACCCACCAGACCGTGAGCTCGGTCAAGGCCGGCATTCCTCGCCCCGCGAGCCGGCCGCGGGGATGGAGCTCCCATCGATCTGGCCGGCGAGCCGTTCAGCGACCATCACCGCTCCGTCTCGCCGACCATCGGGGCGTTTCTGCGCATGCACCCAACCGGCTCGACGACGATCGCCGCCAGGACCTCTACGCCGACGCCGCCACGGTCGTCGTGACGCGGGCGCGCGCGGGCGTCGAACGGGCGCGGGCCCGTCGCTGGCTGGGCCGGACGGCGGAGCTGACCGGCAACCGGGTCAGCCGCGCCGCGGTCCGGCAGAACGGATGCGTGTACGCCGGACGCCGTGCGGCGACCGCCACATGCGCGGCCATCGACGACAACCGGCACCGGGCGGCGCTGGCGTTCCTCGACGAGCTGATCGCAGTCGGGGACGAGCGCGGAGCGCCGGACCGCACGGAGGTCCACCCGGCGCCACCGAGCGCCGCGGCGCGCGACGGCGAGGAGGCGGGTCCACGCTGACCGGCGCCGCCGGGCCAGGGCGCGACGAGTCGACCCCGCGCGTTCCGATCCCGCCCGGCGACTTCACGCCGGTCATGGCGACCGCCATCCTGGCGGTCGCCAGTCGCCAACAGCGGCTCCCGGGCCTCGCGTGGGCGCTGGTCGGACTCGGCTGGGCGCTGCACGTGGCACTCCTCGCACTGAACGCGCACAGGCTGATCCGCGCGCGGCGCCCAGCCCGCCTCGGCGTCGCCACCGCGGACGAGCCCTGGCGCCCGCTGAGCTTCGTCGCGGCCACGGACCTCTTGGCGGTCGGATCGGGACGCATCCTGCCGGCCGGCGTCGTGCTGGCCATGTGGCTGGTGGCCGTCGCCGGCTGGGCGACGCTGGCGGCCAGGGCGCTGCGCGACGGGCACAGCGCGCGCGCCCGCGCGGGGCGGGTGGCTGCTGGTCGTCGTCGCCATGCAGTCGCTGGCGATCGTCGCGGCCGGCGGACGCCTCCCCGCGTCGTGGGCCCGGCCGTCGGTCCTCGCCCCGGGCTGGTTTGCCGCGTCGCTCGTCGGCTACCTCCTCATCGTCGCCGCGATCGCGCGCCGGTTCGCCGGCGGCCGACTCGCGCGCTGGCAGGCGGACGGATGGATCGTCATGGGCGCGCTGGCGATCACGGCGCTGCCCGGATCCGAGCTGCACCGCGACCTCGCGCTGCTGCTCCCGTGGACCGCCGCGACGCTGTCGATCCCGCTCGTGGCCGGGCTCGACATCGCGGCGCTGCGCGAGCGCGGCGGCGGGCTAGCCCACGAGACCGACCGCTGGGCGATGGCCTTTCCGCTCGCCGTGTGGTCGGTGGCCAGCCACGCCGTCGTCCAGCGTTTCGGAAGCGGGGCCGTGGACACCGCCGGCGCCGCCGCGTTCTGGGCCGCCCTCGGCGCCTGGCTGCTCGCCGCCCGCGCGACCGTGGCCTCGCTCGCGCGGTCGCGGCAGCGGTGAGCGCGTTCGCCCCGGTCCGCGGTCCAGACCCGGTCGTGATCGCTCGGATTCGCCGCGATGCAGGCGCGCGGTGGCCGGCCTAGAAGCTGCCCGCCCCGAGCGCCCGGGCCGCGGCGCCCGATCCGCAGGTCGCGCCCGAGCCGAGCGCTGGTCGTGCGGCGAGAAGACGAGCTCAACGTCGTCGCCGACCAGCGCGGTCAGCTCGACCGTGACGAGGGTGGGATGCGACGAGTCGATGCTCAGACGGGCGTGTTGGTCCAGGCCGTGCGTGCCGACCAGGAGCGCGGAGCCGTCTTCGACGGCGCGCCTCCGGAGGCGATCGCCACGCTGCTCGGCGCCGTCGGCGACGGCCTGCTCCTGCACGCGCTGCTGGACCCCGAGCTCGACATCGCCGCCGGAATCGAGGCGCCGCGCGCGATGCTCGACGCGCGCGAGATCCGGTGAAACGCGGCGGTATCGGATGCGCTTGCGGCACGCTGGCCGCTCTGCCATCCGACCCGCACGAGCCCTGCCATCTCACCTGCGCCCGACAATTCTCGGACGTATCGCCGAGGCTGGAGCTCGCTGCTGCGATCCGTTCAGAAGGGGCGATGACCGCAGTGCATCCGACACACCGCTCTTCGCCGAGACGTCGGCGCGGGTCGTCGCCGCGCCTGGTGGTCGACCGCCGTGCAGGTAACGTCATCTCGCGCATGGCGACCATGGACGCCCGCAGCGATTCGCTCGCCGCCGGCGAGGCGGCACTGAAGCGTGGCGCATGGAAAGAGGCGCGCGCGGCGTTCGAGCGCGCGCTCGCGGCGGCCGCGGGGCCGGAGGCGCTCGAGGGCCTAGCCACGGCCGCCTGGTTCCTGGACGAGGTGCCGCTCGTGTTTGACGCCCGCGAGCGCGCGTATGCGGCATACCGGGAGGCCGGGCGCGCGACCGACGCCGCCCGCATCGCGATCGCTCTTGCCTGGGATTACCGCGTCTTCCGGGGGGAGGCGGCCGTCGGGGACGGGTGGCTGGCGCGGGCCCGCCGACTGCTCGAGAAGCGCGGGCCGACCCGCGAGCGCGGATGGCTGCTGCTGCGCGAGGCGTCGTTCGCGCTGCCCGGCAACGCGACGCTGGCCCGTGAGCGCTGCGCCGAGGCGCGGACACTGGGCCGAGAGCTGGACGACCTGGATCTCGATATGACCGCTCTCGCGCTCGACGGCCTCGCGCGCGTCAGCCAGGGTGAAGTCGCCGAGGGGTTGGCGGATCTTGACGAGGCGACGACCGCTGCGACCGCGGGCGAGATGCGCGATCACTTCGCGATCGGCTTCTCGTGCTGTTACCTGATCTTCGCGTGCGAGCTCGTGCGCGACTTCGAGCGTGCCGGGCAGTGGTGCGAGCGCCTGGCTCGCATGTCGATGAGCTGGAATGACCACCAGCTGTTGCCGGTCTGTCGAACGCACCACGGAACGGTGCTCGTGCTTCGCGGGGAGTGGGCCCGAGCGGAGGCCGCGCTCAGCGAGGGCGCCGCCGGGTTCGCCGCTCGACCGGCGCTCGCGACCGACGCGCTGGCACGGCTGGCCGATCTGCGCCGGCGCCAGGGGCGGACGGAGGAGGCGACGGCGCTGGTCGCCCGGGCCGAGCATCACCCGCTCGCGGTGCTCTGCAGCGCCGCGATCGCGCTCGAGCGCGGCAACGCCGTCGACGCGGCCGACGGCGCCGCCCGCTACCTGCGGCTGATCGGCGAGGCGGGGACCGAGCGCGCCCCCGGACTGGAGCTGCTGATCGCCGCGCACGCGCGGGCGGGCCGGCCGCAGGAAGCCGCCGCCGCGGCGCACGAGCTGCGCGCGATCGCCGACGCGGCGGCGACCGCCCCCCTGCTCGGCGCAGCGCGCCAAGCCGAGGGCCGCGTCCGTCTCGCGGAACGCGATCCCGACGGCGCGCGCGAGGCATTCGAGGACGCCGTCGCGCTGCTCGGCCGCGCCGGGCTCCCGTTCGAGACGGCCTGGGCACGCGTCGACCTCGCCGGCGCGCTGCGGGCCCTCGGGCGCGGTGAGGCGGCCGGGCGCGAGCTCGTGCGCGCGCGCCGTGGGTTCGCAGAGCTCGGGGCAGCCGCCGGTGAGCGACACGTCGCGGCACTGCAGGCCAGGCGTGGCGCCGGAGGGCTGAGCGCGCGAGAGCACCAGGTGCTCGGTTTGGTCGCGGAGGGCCGGACCAACGCCGAGATCGCCAGGGCCCTGGTGTTGAGCGAACACACCGTTCACCGCCACGTGGCGAACATCCTGGCCAAACTCGGCTGCTCGTCGCGGGCCGCGGCAGTCGCCCGCGCCACCGACGCGGGCCTGCTGTAACCGGAACGGCCCGAACGGGCCATCTTGCGCGCATGGCCGGAACCGGCGAAGTCAGGGCACGCCCCCGCGGCGACACTCCGCCCGTCGCCCGGCACCCGGCCCGGGCGCGAGTCAGAGGAGGTCACGATGGCGACGAGCGATGCCGTCACGGGCTCGGCGACCGTGCAAGGCGAGCTCTGGGGCGCACGAGCGCGCGACTGGGCGGAGGTGCAGGAGCCGGCCCAGAGCGAGCTCTACCCACCGGTCTTCGACGCCGCGGGCGTCGGCGAGGGAACCTCGCTGCTCGATGGCGGCTGCGGCTCGGGTGTGGCGGCCGCGATTGCTCACACGCGCGGCGCGAAGGTGAGTGGGCTCGACGCGGCGCTGCCGATGGTGGAGATCGCGCGAGGCCGCGTCCCCGGCGGCGACTTTCGCGTCGGCGAGCTCGAGGCGCTGCCCTACGACGACGATTCCTTCGACGTCGTCACGGGCTTTTGCTCCTTCCAGTACGCCGCCGACCCGGTGCACGCCTTGCAAGAGGCGCGGCGCGTCGCCCGCCCAGGCGGCACGGTCGCGATCGTCGCCTGGGGCCAGCCCGAGCACTGCGAGGCCGCCGCGATCATCAAGGCGCTCGCCTCGCTGCTGCCGCCGCCTCCGCCCGGAGCACCGGGCCCGTTCGCGCTGTCCGCTCCGGGCGCGCTCGAGGACCTCGCGCGCCAGGCGGGGCTGACCCCGACCCGCGCCGCCGAGTTCAGCACGCGTTGGGAGTACCCCGACCGCGAGACCGCGCTGCGAGGACACCTGGCGTCCGGGCCGGCGGCGAAGGCGATCAAGGCCGTCGGGGTAGACCGGGTATTCGCCGCCATCAGCGACGCCATCGCCCCCTTCCGCACCGCGGCGGGCGCCTACACGCTCGAGAACAGTTGGCGCTACCTGCTCGCGACCGCCTGACCTGCAGCCGGAGGCCGCCCCTCCGACAGGTCCGAGAAGGATGGCATGTGACGGGGCGCCGTCCGACCGGCCGTGGACCCTGAGTCCGACGCGTCCGACGAGGTCGAGGAGGACCCGCATGGCCATCGTTGTCGGGCTCGACGTGCACCGCGCGCAGATCACCTACGACGCCCTGAACGCCGCCACCGGGGAGGTGGCGACCGGCCGGATCGCGCCGGCCGGCCGCGCGACCCTGCGGACGTTCCTGCGCCGCTGGGCGGGTGAGGACGTCGAGGCCGCGGTGGAGGCGACCACCGGCTGGCGCTTCGCCGTCGAGGAGCTGCAGCGCGCCGGCGCCCGGGTGCAGCTGGCCGAGCCGGCCGACACGACGGCGGCGCGCGGCCCGAAGCGAGCGCGCCGAGACCGACAAGCGCGACGCCCGCCACCTGCGCGTTCTGCTGCTCGAGCGGCGGTTGCCGCAGGCGTGGATCGCGCCCGAGCACATCCCGAGCTGCGCGCGCGCTGCGTGAGCTCGGCGACGAGGCGCTCGCGCCGGCCGCCTGACGATCACCTGTCGCCGGCCGGTGTGCGCCTCGCC
Organism: Solirubrobacteraceae bacterium; assembly: GCA_044865965.1. GTDB lineage: Bacteria > Actinomycetota > Thermoleophilia > Solirubrobacterales > Solirubrobacteraceae > Solirubrobacter. Next base: position 2,323 of record JBIOTP010000163.1, on the reverse strand, counting down.
CGACGCCAACGATGACCGCGGCCAGCTCCCGACGAATTGATGCCCGCCCAGCCTCACACGGGCCGACCAGCAGGGCCGCCGGAAACGCGTCGCACCTACGCCTCCGTCTACCGCGCCTTCGCCGCTTCCTCACGCCCGACGCCACCGCCGCGGTCCTGACGCCAGCCGCCGTGCGCGCCTACCGCGACGCGCTGGAGCAGGCCGGACGCTCGCCGGCCACCGTGGCCAAGCACCACTCCGCACTGCGCGGCCTCGCCGACGCGATCGGCGCCGACCAGGCCATGCGGACCGTCCGTTCGGTGCGGGTGAGGCGCGGCGAGCCGCGCGCCTCACCCGCGACGAATTCGCGCGGCTGCTCCGGATGCCCAACCGGCGCACCCGCCGCGCAAGCGCGACCTCGCCCTCCTGTACCTGCTCGGCCCGGCCGGGCTGCGCCGCGCCGAGGCCGCCAACCTCCTGGTGGCCGGCGTCGACGAGCGCCGCCTCGCGCCCGATCCCCGCGTGCGCCAAGCGATCCCCGCTCGGCGACCTGGTGGGTGACCGTCCGCCACGGCAAGCGCGGCCGCACCGCGCCGTGCCGCTTGACGAGGACGCGCTCGGGGCGATGGCCGCCTGGGTGAAGGTCCGGCGCCCGCCGCCAGCGAGCCCCTGCTCCTGTCGTTGCCGCGCATCGGCCACCGCCGCGAGCGCTGACCACGCGCGATATCGCCCGCATCGTCGCTCGCTACGCGGAGGCTGCCGGCCTCCCGGACGACCGGCGCACGCGCGCGCGACGTTCGACGCCGCGTTCGAGCGCCGCCAGGACGCGTTCACGTTCGTGCCCACCAGCGGGCCGCCGCCCGCGCTGCGCGAGTTCCCGGCGGCTCAGGTGCAGACCACGAGCCAGTTCGGCAAGACCCGCGTGAACGAGATCGAGGAGACGCTCGACGTCCTGTACGCCCTGCTCGTGCTGACCGTGCTCATGAGCCTGCTCGCCCGCGGCCGTCGGGCTCGCGTGCCTCGCCCCCCGACGGCCGCCGCGTCCACCGCGGGGCTCCCGCCGCGTCCACCGCGGCGCTCCCCGCCACGGCGGCCGGCCGTGGCCGCGTCCACCGCGGGGCCCCTCGCCACGGCGGCGGCCCCGACCGCGTCCACGGCAGCGGCCCCGGCCGCGCCCACCGCGGCGCTTCCCGCCACGGGGGGCGGTCCCAGCCGCGTCCACCGCGGCGCTCCCCGCTGCGCCCGTCCCGCGCCTGCACTGGCACAGGTGCGGCGACGGGCTCCAGTGCGCGACCGCGGGCGTGCCGCTCGACCACGACCGGCCGCGCGGCCGCACGATCTCCCTGGCGCTCGCCCGTGTGCCGGCGGACGGTCGCGGAGGGCGCATCGGCACGCTGTTCCTCAATCCGGGCGGGCCGGGCGGATCGGGCGTGCAGCAGATCCGCGGCGAGCTTCCGCCGGGTCTCGCTCAGCTGCACCGGCACTTCGACATCGTCGGCTTCGACCCGCGCGGCGTCGGCGGGAGCCGGCCCGCGATCGACTGCGTGTCGGACCGCGAGCTCGCCGCGCTGGTCGCGACTTGGCCGCGAACGCTCGACGCGGCCCTGGCCGCCGGCGACCGGATCGCCGCGGGCTGCTGAGCGCGCACGCCCGCGGCGCTGCTGGATCACGTCTCCACCGCCGACGTCGCCCGCGACCTCGAGCTGCTCCGGCGCGCCGTGGGCGACGACCGGCTGACGTACTCCGGCGACTCTTACGGCACGGACGCAGCGGTTACGCGCGGTCGGCGTGCATCGCCCGCCGCGTCAACGCGTACCTGATCGAGGGAACGTTGCCTTCTCCCGGCACCCGCTGCCGATGAGGACCTCGTCGGGGCTGGTGTCGAGCGCGCGCAGGCGGGAACCCGCGGCGGCGAAGCCGCCGTCGCCGCCGCGCCCTGCTCGCTGCGGGCACCGGCCAACAGCAGCCAGGTGAGGGGGCTGGTAACCGAGCGTTTCCGCGCCACCTTCCGAGGGGTGTATCGGCTAACGATCGCTACACACGACTGTTTCCCGGTACACCCCCGCGCGGACGGCGCCTCAGGCCTCACCTGCCCCGGCCGTGCCCGCCCGGCGGACGGACGGCGTCCTCCGCGTCGCTCGCCCGCCGTTCATTCCGGCGCGGCGGGGGGACGTGCCCCTCCCCGTTCACTTGCCCGCCGTTTCGTTCCGGCTCAGCGGGCGGACCGCGCCCTCCCGCTCCACTTGCCCGCCGTTTCGTTCCGGCCCGGCGGGCGGACCGCGCCCTCCCGCTCCACGTGCCCGCCGTTTCGTTCCGGCCCGGCGGGCGGACCGCGCCCTCCCCC
>JBIOTP010000162.1:0-9076 GCA_044865965.1 Solirubrobacteraceae bacterium | reverse complement strand
CCGCGGGGCAGCTCGAGCTCGATCTGGCCGAGCTGGAGGCGGCCGGCCGGCGGCCGCGCTCGATCGTCGTGATGGCCAACCGCCCCGAGCGCGAGATGGAGCGCTCGCTCAAGCGGCCGCGCGACGTCGAATGGCTGGTCATGGGCGAGCGCGAGCTGGGCGCCGCGATCGACCGCAGCGCCGGGCTGCGGCTGCGCCTGCCCTCGGTCTTGTGCGTGGGCGACGCTCGCGCGCGGCTGGACGCCGCGGCCGTCGAGCGCTCGTCGCTGGACCTGGGGGCCGCGCTGGACCTCGCGTCCGTGTTCGTGCCCACGGACGCGTACGAGCGCGCGCTCGCGACGCTGCGTCGGCACGCGTTCCTGGTGCTGACCGGCCCGCCCGAGATGGGCAAGACCGCGATCGCGCGGATGCTCGGGCTGGCGCTGCTCAGCGACGGCTGGGAGGTGCACGAGTGCACGCGGCCCGAGCAGGTGTGGGAGCGGCACGCGCCCGACCGCCCGCAGCTGTTCATCGCCGACGACGCGTTCGGCTCCACCGAGTACCGCGCCGACGCGGCCGAGCGCTGGGCGCAGGACCTCGACGCCATCCTGCGCGCCACCGGCGGGCACCACTGGCTGATCTGGACCTCGCGCCCGGCGCCGCTGCGCGCGGGCCTGCGGCGGATCCATCGCGAGCGCGGCGCCGAGCGCTTCCCGCAGCCCGCCGCGGTGCATGTCGACGCGTCGGCGCTGACCGTGCAGGAGAAGGCGCAGATCCTGTTCCGGCACACCCGCGCCGCGGGGCTCGACGAGCGCCCACGCCGGCTGGTGTACGCGCAGGGCGCGGCGATCGTCGCGCACCCGCACTTCACGCCCGAGCGGATCCGCCGCTTCGTCGGCGGCCGGCTCGCGGAGCTGGAGGACGGCGACCCCCGCGCCGTCGGCCGGGCCGTGGAGGCGGAGGTCGCGGAGCCGACGGTCGCGATGGCCGCCTCCTACGCCGGCCTGGAGCACGAGCATCGCGAGCTGCTGCTGGCGATGCTCGACGCCCCGCCCGGGCCGGTGGCCGAGCGCGACCTGGCCGTCTCCCTGCGCCGCCACGCGACCAGCGGGCTCCCGCACGCGCCGGCCGACCTCGTCGATCGCCTCACCGACCACTTCCTGAGGGTGCTGGCGTGAGGGTCACGTGGGTCCATCCGAGCTGGCGGGACCTCGTGATCGGCGAGCTGGCGCACGACGCCGGGGCGCGCCGGCGCTTCCTCGAGCACTGCGGCGTCGACGGCGCGGCGCTCGCGCTGTCCACCGGCGGCGCGCGCGAGCGGCCGCTGCTGGTCGACGACGCCGACTGGGACGCGCTCGGCGACGGCCTGCACCGCCTGTGCGCGGAGCTTGAGGAGCCCGGCGCGGTGCGGCTGCTCGGCGCGATCGAGGAGGCGCTCGAGGCGGCCGGCGACCCCGAGCTCGAGGCGCTCGCCGTGCTCGTGCTGGAGCGCCTGCGCCGGCGCTGGGGCGACGGGCCGGTCGGCGTCGACGCGCTCGCGGGCTGGCTGGCCGCCGCCGGCCGCCTCGCCGAGCCGCCCGCGGCGCCCCCGCTCGCGGCGAGCTGGCTGGAGCTCATGCCCGGCGGGGCGCCGCAGTCCCCGGAGCAGCTCGAGCGCTTCGCCGACTGGCTGCGCCTGGCAGAGCTGCTGGACGCGCGGGACCCGAAGCTCCTGCGCGAGACGCTCGGCTTCCCCGCGCTCCATGCGACGGTGCTCGACGCGTTCGTCGAGACGTCGCGGGGCGTGCGCGACGAGCCCCCGGTCGAGCACGAGCTGCGCATCGAGGCGCTCCGCCGGCTCGCGCGCCTCGACCCCTCGCACGCGAAGGAGGCGACCGGGGCGGACTTCGAGCTGATCGTGCAGGGCGCCGAGCCGCTGGAGGAGCTGGAGGAGCCGTGGGAGCCGCCGGCGCCGCCGGCCGGCTTCGACGTCCACCGCGTGCTGCGAGACCTCGTCGACTAGTTGAGTTACTCGCGCAGCGCGGCGCGGCGGATCTTGCCCGAGGCGGTCTTGGGCAGCTCGTCCGCGAAGTCGACGACGCGCGGGTACTTGTAGGGCGCGGTCTGCTCCTTGACGTGGTCCTGCAGCTCGCGCACGAGCGCGTCCGACGGCGCGTAGCCGTCGCGCAGGACCACGACGGCGCGGACCACCGCGCCGCGCTCGGCGTCGGGGGCGGCCACCACGGCCGCCTCCGCCACCGCCGCGTGGGCGACGAGCGCCGACTCGACCTCGAACGGCCCGATCCGGTAGCCGGCGGAGATGATCACGTCGTCCGTGCGGCCCTCGAAGAACAGGAAGCCGTCCTCGTCGGCGCGCACGCGGTCGCCGGTGTGCCACGCGCGACCCCGGTCCCACGGCGCCTCGCCAAGGTAGCCGACGAAGAACGTCGGGTCGCTCGCCGGGTCCAGCACGAGCTCGCCGTCGACCACGTCGAGCCGCACCCCCGGCAGCGGGCGCCCCATCGAGCCCGGCCGCGGCGCCTCGCCGGGCGCCTGGCCCGTCAGCTGGCCCGTCTCGGTCTGCCCGTAGCCGTCGCGGACCCACAGGCCGGTGGCCTCGTGCCAGGCGTGCAGCACCTCGGGGTTGAGCGCCTCGCCCGCTGCGACTGCGCCGCACAGGGACGGCAGCGGCCGCAGCGTCGCGCGCTTGGCGATCACGCGGTACTCGGTGGGCGCCATGCACAGCACGTCCACCCGCTCGCGCTCGATCAGCTCCAGCCGCTCGTGCGGGTCGAAGCGGGCGTCGTGCAGCAGCGCCGCCGCGCCGCGCAGCCACGGGGCGATGAAGGCGTTGCGCGCCGACTTCGACCAGCCGGCCGCCGCGGTGCACCAGACGAGCGCGCCGGGCTCCGGGGCGAGCCAGCGCTCCGCCTGCAGCCGCTGGCCGCCGAGGTAGCGCTGCCCGTGCAGCACGGCCTTCGGCTCGCCGGCGGTCCCGGAGGTGAAGGTGATCAGGCACGGGTCGTCGGGCCCGAGCTGCGCCGCGGGCGGCGCGGCGGCTTCCGGGGCGGGCTCGAACGGCACCCACAGCGCCGGCCCCGACCAGCCGGCCTGCCTGAGTGTCTCCCGGTTGCGCACGTCGGCCACCACGAGGCGCGGCTGCGCCACCGCGAGCCGCAGGCGCAGGTCCTTCGGCCGCAGCTGCTCGGTGCACGGGAGCACGATGAAGCCCTGGCGGAAGCAGGCGAGCATCGTCAGCGCCCACTCCGCCCGGCTGCCGACCAGCGTCAGCACGACGTCGCCGCGCCGCAGGCCGGACGCCGACAGCCGGCCGGCCAGCTCCGCGGCCCCGCGCGCGAGCTCCCCGAACGTCCACTCCCGCCGCCCGCCGTCGCGCGACAGCTCGACCAGCGCGCGGCCCTCCGGGGCCGCCGCCTCTATGACGTCGCGGGCGAAGTTCACGGGGCCGAAGATAGACTCGCCCGATGGCCGTGGCCGGGTTCTACGAGAAGACCGACGAGCAGCGGGCCATCCTCGAGATGGTCCGGCAGTTCGTGGACGAGCAGATACTCCCGCAGGCCGAGCACTACGACTCGGCCGACGAGTTCCCCGAGCCGATCGTCGCGCAGATGCGCGAGCTCGGGCTCTTCGGGGTCACGATCCCCGATGACTACGGGGGCATGGGGCTCGACCTGACGACGTACGCGATGATCGTCGAGGAGCTCTCGCGCGGCTGGATCTCGATCTCCGGGATCGTCAACACGCACTTCATCGGCTCCTACCTGCTGATGAAGTTCGGGACCGACGCGCAGCGCGAGCGGCTGCTGCCGAAGATGGCGACCGGCGAGCTGCGCGCGGCGTTCAGCCTGTCCGAGCCGGAGCTGGGCTCCGACGTGGCGGCGATCAAGACGTCGGCGACGAAGACCGCGGACGGCGACTGGGAGGTCAACGGCCAGAAGATGTGGGTCACCAACGGCCTGCTCTCGGGCGTCGTGTTCGTGCTCGTCAAGACGGACCGCGAGGCCGATCCGCCGCACCGCGGGATGACGTGCTTCATCTGCGAGAAGGAGCCGGGCGCGGCCGAGAACCCGGGCCTCACCGTGCCGCCCAAGATCAAGAAGCTCGGCTACAAGGGCGTCGAGTCGACGGAGCTGGTGTTCGACGGCTACCGCTGCCCGGCCGACATGATCCTGGGCGGCGAGCAGGCCGGGCTCGGCAAGGGGTTCTCCCAGATGATGGACGCGCTCGAGGTCGGCCGCGTGAACGTCGCCGCGCGCGGCGTGGGGATCGCCCAGCGCGCGCTGGAGCTGGCGCTGCGGTACTCCCAGCAGCGGCGGGCGTTCGGCAAGCCGATCGCGGAGCACCAGGCGATCCAGTTCAAGCTGGCCGACATGGCGACCAAGGTCGAGGCGGCGCGGCTGCTGATGCTCAAGGCGGCCCGCATGAAGGACGCCGGCGAGCGCTCGGACGTCGAGGCGGGGATGGCGAAGCTGTTCGCCTCGGAAGCCGGCAAGGAGGTCGTCGAGGACTCCTTCCGCATCCACGGCGGCTACGGCTACTCGAAGGAGTACGAGATCGAGCGGTTGTACCGCGACGCGCCGCTGCTGCTGATCGGCGAGGGCACGTCGGAGATCCAGCGCATGGTCATCGGGCGCAAGCTGCTGCAGCGCCACCGGATCTGAGGGGCGCCGCCGGGCGGCGGCGCCCCTGCGCACGAGTGTTCAGCGGACGCGGTAGCCGAGCGCCCTGTCCCAGTGCAGCGGCTTGCTGCGCTTCGCGAGCGGCGCGTCGCTGCCCGAGATCCGCGTGCCGTGCGGCGCGCCCGGCGGGCAGATCGCGATGTAGCGGGCATAGCCGCCCAGGCCGCCCTTGAACTTCGGGTAGCCGATCGAGACCAGGCAGCCCGTGGCCGGCACCTGCTCGAGGTTGTCGACGCCCTCGGCCTGCGTGTAGCCATGGTGCATCAGCCACGACTCGCCCTCGAGCGTCGGCGTCGTGTCCGTGTCCAGCGGTTCGTGGCCGTGGAACAGGATGTGGCGGCGCAGGTGCAGGAACTCCAGCGCGTCGAGCGTGACGCCGGGGAACACCGGGTCGGCCGCGAGCGCCTTGGCCTTGACCGGATCGTCGGTCCACTTCTTCGACCAGTCCGAGCGCACCATCACGACGGCGCCCTCGGGGATCCGCCCGTAGCGCCGCTCGAACGCGCGGATGTCGGAGACCTTCAGCGCGTACTTCGGGTCCTTCTTGACCTGCGGGACGATCGAGACGACGACCAGCGGCCGCACCGCGAAGGTGGCGGGCAGCTCGTCGATGCCCGGGTACTCGGGCGCCCAGTGGGCCGGCGGGTCGAGCTGCGTGCCGAACTGGTCGGTCGCGATCTGGTAGCGGGTCGCCTCGAAGCCGTCCTTCGCGTACGTGTACGGCTGGCCCGTGTCCGGATTGAGCGACGGTCCGAACGTCGCCGGCCCGAAGCCCTTCCAGACCGGCATGTTGGGCGTGATCGTGTGCGTGAGGTCGACGTAGCGCGCCCGCTTGAAGACGGACTGGTACGTCTGCCAGAGATCGACCTTCGCGACCTGGGCCGCGCCGGCGGGCGGCGCGCTGCGGCTGACCCCGAGCGCGTAGCTGCCGACGGCGAGCGCGGCGGCCGCCAACCCGACCGCCGCGATGCGTCCAGTCATAGTCCCTCCTCTCTCAGGTTGACCCGGAAAGCGGGAGACTACGCCGCGGTGCCCGCGAGTACGGATTCGCACGAGGGACCGGCCGACGCGCTAGTAACATCTCGTTACATGGCCACCGCGGACACAAAGGCGCTGATCGAGCAGGCCATACACGGCTTCCAGCGCGAGGTTCCGGCACTGGTCAACCTCAAGCTCGTGTTCGAGCTCGAGCTGCGCGGGCGGGGCGACATCCAGCTCTTCCGGGTCGAGGTCCCGGGCCCGAAGGTGACGCGCGACATCGCCTCGGACGCCAAGGTCCGGCTCTCGGTGCCGCGCTCGCACTTCAATGAGCTCGCCAAGGACGGCACGATCCGCCACTGGCGCGAGGCCTTCGAGTCCGGCCACGTCAAGGCGAGCGGGCCGAGCGAGATCCTCAAGCTCATCCAGAGCGTCGTGCTCCGGCAGGAGGAGCGCACGCGGACGCGCAAGCTGCGGGTGCGCTAGGCGGTCATCCGCCCACGGCCGCGAGCGGTCGCGGCCGCTCCCCGACGTAGTGCGCCGACGGGCGGATGAGCCGCCCCTCGCGCTTCTGCTCGAGGATGTGCGCCGACCAGCCTGCGGTGCGCGCGCACACGAACAGCGGCGTGAAGAGCTCCGGCGGGACACGGGCGTGGTCGAGCACCACCGCCGACCAGAACTCGACGTTCGTGGCCAGCACGCGGTCCGGCTTGCGGGCGGCGAGCTCGGCCAGCGCAGCCGCCTCGAGCGCCTCCGCGACGTGCAGCCGGGGCGCGCCGACCTCGCGCGCGGTGCGCCGCAGCACGCGCGCCCGCGGATCCTCGGCGCGGTACACGCGATGGCCGAACCCCATCAGCCGCTCGCCGCGGTCCAGCGCCGCCTTCACGTAGCGCTCGGCGTCGCCCGTGGCCTCGACCTCGTCGAGCATCTTCAGCACGCGGGCGGGCGCGCCGCCGTGCAGCGGGCCCGACAGGGCGCCCACGGCCGCCGACAGCGCCGCCGCGCAGTCGGCCCCGGTGGAGGCGACGACGCGGGCGGTGAAGGTCGACGCGTTCATGCCGTGCTCCGCGGCCGTGATCCAGTAGGCGTCGATCGCCTTCGTCTCGCTCGGGTCCGCCTCGCCGCGCCAGCGGATGAGGAAGCGCTCGGGGATCGAGGCCGCGCGGTCGACCTCGCGCTGGGGCACGGGCGGCCGGCCGGTCCCGCGCGCCGACTGCGCGACGAACGAGAGCGCCATCACCGACGCCCGCGCGAGGTCGTCGCGCGCCTGTGCGTCGGAGATGTCGATCAGCGGGCGCAGCCCCCACTCCGGCGCGAGCTGCGCGAGCGCGGCCTGGACGTCCACCCGCGGGTCGCCCGAGCGCCAGTTGAGCGCGTGCGGCTCCGCGGGCGGCAGGCCGGGGAGGAGCGTGCCGTCCACCAGCAGCCCCCACACCTGCTCGAACGGCGCGTGACCGGCCAGGTCCTCGATGTCCACGCCGCGATACCGCAGCGCGCCGCCGTCCCGGTCGGGCTCGGCGATCTCCGTGGCGAACGCCACGACGCCCTCGAGCCCGCTCATGACTCCGTTGCCGCTGCTCATGTCTCGCGTCCGTTGTTGCTCATGCCTCGCGCCCGCCCGTGACTCGGTTGTTGCTGCTCATCGTCCGAGTGTGGCATGATTGTCAACGTTGATTGAATCAATGATGACGTCTGCGGAGGCGGCCCGCCGGCTCGGGGTCAAGCCGCAGACGCTCTACGCCTACGTCAGCCGCGGCATTCTGGCGCGGCACGCCTCCCCGGGCGGACGCCGCTCGCTGTTCGAGCGGGCGGAGGTCGAGCGCCTCGCCAAGCGCAACCGCCGCGGCGGGCGGGCGGGCGCGCTGGAGGTGATCGTCGACACCGAGCTCACGCTGATCGACCCGGCCGGCGCGCTCTATTACCGCGGCCACGACGCGACCCGGCTCGCCCGCGAGCGCAGCTACGAGGAGGTCGCCGAGCTGCTGTGGGGCGGCGACCAGGCGGGCGAGTGGCGCGCGCCGCCGCTCCCGGCGCTGCCGGACGTACCCGCCCCCGCCGACCGGATGCGCCTCATCGTCGCCCTCGCCGCCGCCACCGACCCCCTCCGCACCGACCTCCGCCCACCGGCCGTCCGCCACGCGGCGCGCGGCCTGATCGCCGCGATGGTCGAGTGCCTGCCGCCGCGTGTGGGCGACGACGCGCCATCGGCGGCGGTCGCCGCGGCCGGCGAGGGTGGGCCGGCGGGGTCGCGCGCCGTGGCGGCGGGGGCTGGTGCGGGTGGGCCGGCGGGGTCGGGCGCCGTGGCGGCGGGGGCTGGGAAAGGGGGGCCGGCGGGGTCGGGCGCCGTGGCGGCCGGGGCTGGGGAGGGCGCGCCGATCGCCGCACGGTTGTGGGCGCGGGTCGCATCGGCGCCGCCGACCGCCGGGCGGTTGCGGGCGCTGAACGGGGCCTTGGTGCTACTCGCCGACCATGAGCTCGCGGTCTCCGCGCTGGCCGCCCGGGTGGCGGCGTCCGGCTGGGCCGACCCTTACCTGGCGGTGCTCGCGGGGCTGAGCGCGATGGGCGGGGCGCTGCACGGCGCGGCGGCGGGTGCGACGGAGGCCATGCTGGAATCGATCGGCGACGTGGGGGACGTGCCGCGGGCCGTCGGGGAGCGGCTGCGCGCGGGCGGGTCGCTGCCCGGCTTCGGGCACGCCGTCTACCGCGGGCGGGACCCGCGCGCCGACGCCCTCCTCGCCCTGCTCGCCGAGGCGGAGCCGCGGCCCCAGCGCCATGCGATCGCGCACGAGGTGCTGCGGCTCGCGGGCCGCCACGACGGGCCCGCGCCGAACGTCGACTTCGCGCTCGGCGCGCTGAGCGACTGCCTCGGGCTGATCCCGGGCTCGGCCGAGGCGATCTTCGCGGTCGCCCGCGCCGCGGGGCTGATCGCCCATGCGCTCGAGGAGTACCCGCACAGGCTGCGCTTCCGGTCGCGCGCGGCATACGTGGGGCCCGGGCCGGGCTAGGCGGTTGATTCCGGCGCCTGGCGGGCTCGGCGAACTTCTTGCAAGTGAAGGGGGAGCCTGGATTGCCGCGCGGGCCGAAACGATCATCGCCCCGCGGGGTGTGTGGAAATCTAGTTCGACCTGGTCGAACTCAATTGACACACACCCTGAGACGATCGATCGAGCGTGATCGATCGCGCGCGGAAAGGCGCGGCGAGTGGGCCCACCGATCGCGCCCGATCACCCGCGAGGCGCGGTCCGGTCCGGCTCGTTCCCTCCTCACTTGCCCGAAGTTCGCCGGGCTCGCCCTGCGGTCGCGCCGCCCCCGAAGTTCGCCGGGCTCGCCCGGCGGCGGACCCGACCGTCTAGCGCCGCCGGGACGGCTCCGACAGGTGCGCGGCCATCCGCAGCGGATAGCTGATCGCGAGGAGCGCCTTGGCGAGCACGGGGGTCACC
>JBIOTP010000161.1:0-3151 GCA_044865965.1 Solirubrobacteraceae bacterium | reverse complement strand
TTGGCCCACGCCTCGTCGGTGCCGAGCTCCTCGTCAAAGCGCGAGACGATCGCGCGCTCGGGGTGGCCGGGGGCGAGCGGGGCGGCCGGCCCGATGAAGATCGCGGCGAGCACGCGCTCGGAGTGGTCGGCGGCCAGCGGCGTCATCCAGTTCGCCGCGCACGAGAGGCCGGCCAGGACCGCGGCGTCGGTTCCCGTCGCGTCCATCACGGCCAGCGCGTCGGCGACGAACTCGTGCTCGAGGTAGGCCTCGACGCCGCGTGGCCGGTCGGACTTCCCGTTGCCGCGCCCGTCGAAGGTGACCACGCGGAAGTGGCGCGCGAGATACGGGATCTGCGCCTTCCAGTGGCGCGAGTGGATGATCGACCACGTCGGCAGCAGCAGGACGGTCGAGTCGCCGTCGCCGTAGACCTCGTAGAAGATCCGAACGTCCTCGCGCTCGACGTAGCCCTCATGGTCCGGATAGCGGGCGCGCGACTGCTCGCGGACGCCCGCGGTCCGGGGGAGGACGGTCAAGGCCGCGCCTCGAGGACGAGGTTGAACGGCGTCTCGGCGACGCGGCGGAAGCGGGTCAGGCCGGCGGCGGTGACGACATCGCGCAGCCGCGCCTCGCCGGCCTGGGCGCCGAGCGCGAGCCCGACGTCCTGCGAGAGCGAAGCGGGCGTGCAGACGAGCGTCGAGACCGCGTAGTAGACGCGGCCGACCGGGTTGAGGTTGTCCTCGACGCGGTCGTTGGCGAACGGCTCGACGATCAGCCACGCGCCGTCCGGGGCGAGCGCCTCGCGGATGTGGCGCGCGGCGCCCACGGGGTCGCCCATGTCGTGCAGGCAGTCGAACGTCGTGACGAGGTCGTAATCGCGGCCCGGGAAGTCCTGGGCCGAGGCGACCTCGAACGCGATGCCCGGGTTCTGGGCGCGTGCCTGCTCGATCGAGGCGGCGTGATAGTCGAAGCCGTGGAAGGCCGAGTTCGGGTAGGCCGCGACCATGATCTGCGTCGACGCGCCGTGGCCGCAGCCGACGTCGGCGACCTTGGCGCCGGCGGCGAGCTTGGCCTGATGCCCTCGAGCGCCGGCAGCCAGGACGACACGAGGTTCGAACGGTAGCCGGGGCGGAAGAACCGCTCGCAGCCGTCGAACAGGTCGTGGTCGTGCTGGTGCCAGCCGACGCCGGCGCCGCTGCGGAACGCCTCGGCGATCTTCGGCTCGTCGCGCACGGCGGCGGTCATCAGCTGGAACGCCCCGGCCAGGAACGCCGGGCTGTCCTCGTCGGCCAGCGCCGGCGCGTGCTCCGCGGGCAGCGTGTAGCGGCCGTCCTCGTAGGTCACGTAGCCGCCCGCGGCCTGGGCGTTGAGCCACTCGCGCACGTAGCGCTCGCTCGTCTCGGTCTTCTCCGCGAGCTCCGACGGCGTGAGCGCGCCCGCGCCCGCCATCGCCTTGTAGAGGCCGAGCCGGTCGCCGATCACGACCAGTGCCGCGTTGAGCGTCGCGCCCAGCTCGCCCACCGCCTGGAACACGAACTGCTCGACCTTCGCCTCGTCGATCGCCTGCACCGTCATGTCCTTGCCCTTTCCTTCCCGCCGGCGCGGACGCTACGGCGGGGCGATTTCGACTCGCATCAGGAGGGGGTCCTGGGATTGCTCCAGGGCCGCGCGCAAGGCGGCCCGGGAGTCGATCGCGAGCTTGCGGTAGACGTGGCGCAGGTGGTAGTCGACGGTCTTCGGGCTTAGGAAGAGCTTCGCGGCCGCCTCGCGGATCGTGTGGCCATCGGCGAGCACGAGCGCGACCTGCGGCTCGCGCGGGGTGAGCTCGTCGAGCGTCGCCGGGTCGCGCCGGCGCGCGGTCTCACCGGTCGCTCCGAGCTCGGCCCGGGCACGCTCGGCCCACGGCACGGCGCCGAGCGCGTCGAAGGCCGCGACCGCGCGGCGCAGCGGTTCGCGGGCGCGCGTGCGCTGCCGCTCGCGTCGGAGCGCCTCGTCCTGGCACAGGAGCGTGCGCGCCTCCTCGAAGCGGTCGGGCGTGCGCGCGTGCAGCTCGAGCGCGGACTCGAACGGCCCGTCGCCGAGCAGCGCGCGGGAGCGCGCGAGCCGCGCGAGCGACCACGGCAGGCCTCTGGCCTCGGCGGCGCGCGCGAACACGTCGAGGCGGGCGCGGGCCTCGGCGGGGCGGTCGAGTCGCAGCAGCGCCTCGATCAGCTCGGGCGCCGGCGAGGGGTCGGGGTCGGCGATGCCGCGCCGCTCGAGCAGGCGCTGCTTGCGCTCGAGCACGTCGATCGCCGCGTCGACGCGGCCGAGGCCGAGCTCGAGCTCCGCGAGCGCTTCCAGCGCCCACAGCTCGAAGAAGCCGAGCCCGCCTCGGCGGTGAGCGCGAGCGCCTCTGCGGCGTGCTCGCGGCAGGCCGCCTCGTCGCCTTGGCGCGCCTCGACGCAGGCGAGCCCGCTCAGCCCCGCGCACAGCGACGTCGCCTGCCCGGTCTCGCGCGCGAGCCGGATCGCCTCCTCGTAGAGCGCGGCGGCGATCGCGATGCGGTCGGACGTGCCGGCGTCGCGCGCCGCCATCCACAGCGCAACGGGCAGGGCGCCGACCGCGCCGGCGCTGCGCGCGGACTCGATCGCCCGCGTGACGAGCATCCGGCCGCGCGCCGCTTCGCGCAGCCACAGCGGTCCGACCGCGGCCGCGGAGAGCAGGCGCGGATCGCCCTTGAGGGCGTCCGAGTCCTCGAGCAGCTCGCTCGCCTCGCGCAGGAGCGCCGCGCCCGCGTCGCCCTCGCCGGTGTAGGTGAGCGCCGTGCCGAGCGCGAGCGCGGCGAAGAACCGCGCGCGCTCGGGCGCGCCGGGCCGCAGCGTGGAGTGGGCGCGGCGCGCCGCGCGCAGCATCGGCTCGGGCTCCGCGGCGTAACTGCACGCCTCCGACGCCTCGGCCAGCATCACGACCGCCTCGTCGGGGGCGGCGCGCGCCGCCGCGTCGACGAGGATGTCGTGCGCGTCCATCACCCGCCCGCCGCGCAGCGCGGTGTGCCCGCGGAGGTGGTCGACCTCCACCTGCAGCGCCGGGTCCTGGCAGATCTCGCGCGCCTCCTCGAGCCGGTCCTGCGCGCGCTCGGTGTGGCCCGCGAGCCACGCCGCCTCCGCGGCGGCGAACAGGCGCCCGGCGCGCT
>JBIOTP010000160.1:0-13285 GCA_044865965.1 Solirubrobacteraceae bacterium | reverse complement strand
TCCGGGTGGCCGCCGGTGTACTCCTCGATCTGCCCGTCCGCCGCGTCGGTGGTCAGCGGCTTGCCCTCCAACACGGTCTTGCCGTCCTTGATCGTGCCGATCTGGGCGCCGGTGAAGCCGCCGTGCTTGTCCTTGGCGTAGTTGAAGGGCACGAGGCCCGGGCCCTTCAGCTTGCCGGCCTCGATCGCCTCGACGATCGACTTCCGGGTCGGGTTGGCGCCCGCCTCGGAGAGCGCCTGGGCGAACGTGTATGCGAGCCCCATCCCGTAGAGCACGTTGCCGTCCATCGGCAGCTTCGGGATGTACTTGTCGTGCACCTGCTGGAACAGCGCGATCCACGAGTCCGAGGTATCCGAGGGCGGCGGCAGGTAGCCGTCGGAGACGATCCCCTCGATCAGCTCGGCGCCCGCCTTGCCCTTCGAGAACGCCTTCAGGAGGCCGATCAGCGTGGTGGGATCGGCCCCGACGCTGCTGACCACGAGCTGCGGGTGGTAGTCGAGCTTGACGCCCGCGAGCTGCACGAGCGCCGTGTAAGCGGGGATCGTGAACGCCGCGATGACCTCGGCGCCCGACGCCTTGATCTTCGCCATCTGCGGCCCGATGTCGGTGTTGCCGGGCTCGTAGGTCTGCTTGGTCACGACGTCGGCGGCCGGCACGTACTTGTCCAGCCCGCGCACGCCGTCGGCGCCGAAGTCGTCGTTCTGCGTGAAGTAGGCGACCTTCTTGCCCTTGTAGTGCTCGGCGATGTACTGGCCGAGGATCTTGCCCTCGACGACGTAGTTGGGCTGCCAGCCGAACGTCTGCGGGTGCTTGTCGGGCTCGTCCCAGCACAGGCAGCCCGAGGACACGAACAGGTCGGGCACCCGCGAGGAGTTCAGGTAGTCGACGACCTTCGTGTGGGTCGGCGTGCCGAGGCCGCCCAGGATCGCGAACACCTTGTCCTGCAGCACGAGCTGCTTGGTCACCTTAACCGTGTTGGTCGGGTTGTAGCCGTCGTCGCGGATGACCATCTTCAGCTTGCGGCCGTTGATCCCGCCGTTCGCGTTGACGTGCCGGAAGTACGCGTCGATCGCGCGCGGGATCTCGCTGTATCCGGGCGCGGCCGGGCCCGTGAGCGGGAAGTGCCCGCCGACGGTGACGGTCGTCGCCGTGATGCCGGGCGCCGACGCGGTGGCCTTGCCGCCCGACGATCCGCCGTCGTCGCCCGAGCCGCAACCCGCGACCGCGAGCGCGAGCGCCGCGACGGCGCATGCAAGGATCCTCATGGAATCCGCTCCTCCCTCCGCAGCTCCTCGCCGCGGGATCGTCTCTCCCAGAAATGCTTGACCAGCCCGCCCGCGGCGCCCTGGATCCCGCGCGGCGCGGCCAGCATCACGCCGATCAGCACGACGCCGTAGAGCGCCAGCGCCAGGTTGGCCTGGACGTTGGCGGGCAGCGAGAGCGCCTTGCTGAGGTCGTCGGACCAGGTCGGCACGAGCACGAGCGCGGCCGCCCCCCAGATCGCGCCCGCCAGGCTCCCGAGGCCGCCGAGGATGACACCGGTCAGCAGCGCCACCGACAGCGCCAGCGGGAACGCGCCGGGCGCCGCCAGCTGCGTGACGACCACCAGCATGCCGCCGGCCAGGCCGGCGCAGGCGGCGCTCACCACGAAGGCCAGGATCTGCGTGCGGGCCACGTGCAAGCCGGCGAGCTCGGCGGCGACCTCGTCGTCGCGCACGGCCCGGAACGCCCGCCCGAGCCGGCTGCGCACGAGGTTCGCGAGCAGGACGTAGGCGAGCAGCGCGGCCAGGCAGGCGATCCACGCCTGCCAGCGCTCGAGCGGGAATGTCTCGCCGAGCCACGCGGGCGGCACCGGCGGCGCCACGGTGAGCCCGTTGGTCGCGCCCAGGAAGTGCGGGAACCGCTGGGCGATCGCCGGCAGGCCGACCGCGAGCGCGAGCGTGGCGCCGGCCAGGTACGGACCGCGCAACCGCGCCGCCGCCGCGCCCGCCAGCAGGCCGGCGAGCGCGGTCCCGAGCGCCGCCAGCGCCAGCGCGGCGGCGAGCGGCAGCCCGGCGCCGGTCTCGCCCAGCAGCTTCGCGGTCGTGTAAGCGCCGATCGCCATCAGCGCGCCGTGGCCCAGCGAGATCTGGCCGTTGAGCCCGGTCAGCACCGTGAGGCCGGCGACGGCCACGAAGTAGTAGGCCATCGTCGCCAGCTGCAGGTTGTCGAACGGGCTCAGCGCGTTGGTGAGCAGGAACAGCGCGACGCCGGCGGCCGCGGCGATCGTGAGGTGGCGGGGCAGCGTCGCGCTCACACCCGCCTCGCCTGCGTGCGCGTGAACAGGCCGCTCGGCCGCACCATCAGCACGGCGACGAGGATTACCAGCGCGCCGAGCGTGACCATCTCCGCCCCGGCGTAGCCCGACACGTAGCTGAGCGCGAGCCCCAGCACGAGCCCGCCGACCAGCGCGCCCGGCGGGCTCTCGAGGCCGCCGAGCACCGCGGCGGTGAAGCCGAACACCAGCACGGGATCGAAGTTCGTGGGCGCCACGAACACGGCGGGCGCCACCAGCACGCCGGCCAGCGAGCCGGTCAGCGAGGCGAGCCCCCAGCCGGTGGTGAACATCCGCCCGACGCGGACGCCGAGCAGCCGCGCCACCTCCGGCTCGAACGCGGACGCGCGCATCTGCAGTCCGAGTCCGGTGCGCCGGAACAGCACGACGAGCGCGACCATGAGCGCCCCGACCACCAGCACGGTGAACAGGTCGAACGGCGAGAACAGCACCGCGCGGCCGCCGATCCGGTAGCCCGCGATCGAGAACGCGGGCGGGAACGACTTGGGGTTGCCGCCCCAGATCATGCCGGCGGCCGCCTCCAGCAGGACCAGCAGCCCGAGCGTGACGATGATCGCGTTCAGCGGCGGGCCGCCCTCGATCGGCCGGATCACGACGCGCTCGACGACCGCGCCGAGCACGAGCCCGCACGCCAGCGCGACCGCGAAGCCGGTCCAGTACGACGCGCCCGCGTCGATCAGCGCCCACGCGACGAACGTGGTGATCATCAGCATCCCCGCCTGGGCGAAGTTGAGGATCCGGGTGGCGCGCCAGATCAGCACGAGCGACAGCGCCACCGCCGCGTAGACCGCGCCGTTGGCGATGCCGTTGAGCGTGAGGTCGAGGAAGCGGTCCACGCTCAGAACCCCAGGTAGGCGTGCCGGAGCTTCTCGTCGGCGACCAGCGCGTCCGGCTCGCCCTCGGCGACGATGCGACCGAGCGCGAGGACGATCCCGCGGTCGGCGACCGACAGCGCGCTGCGCGCGTTCTGCTCGACGAGCAGGACGGTGAGGCCGGTGCGCTCGCGCAGGTCGCGCAGCCGCC
The DNA here is from genome assembly GCA_044865965.1 of Solirubrobacteraceae bacterium. Taxonomy (GTDB): domain Bacteria; phylum Actinomycetota; class Thermoleophilia; order Solirubrobacterales; family Solirubrobacteraceae; genus Solirubrobacter. Next base: position 9,927 of record JBIOTP010000160.1, on the reverse strand, counting down.
CGAGGATCTGCGCGACCAGCCGCGGCGCGAGCCCGAGCGACGGCTCGTCGAGCAGCAGCACGCGCGGGCGGGACATCAGCGCGCGGCCGATGACGAGCATCTGGCGCTCGCCGCCCGACAGCGTGCTCGCCTCGCGCGAGCGCCGCTCGGCCAGGCGCGGGAACAGCTCGTAGACCTCGGCGGCGGCGGCGGGCTCGCGCCGCCACAGGCCGCCGAGCCGCAGGTTCTCCTCCACCGTGAGCTCCGAGATCACGCCGCGGCCCTCGGGCACGTGGGCGAGCCCGAGGCGCACGATCTGCTCGACCGACTCGCGGCCGATCTCGCGGCCGTCGAGCTCGATGCGCCCGGCGCGGGCGCGCACGAGCCCGGAGATCGTGCGCAGCAGCGACGTCTTGCCGGCCCCGTTCGCGCCCAGCACGGCGGTGATGCTGCCCGCCGGGACCTCGAACGAGACGCCCGCGAGCGCGACCACCGGCCCGTAGGCGGTCTCCAGGCCGTCAACCCGCAGCATCGGGCTCCACCCCGAGGTAGGCGTCGAGCACGCGCGGGTCGGCGCGGACCGCGTCCGGCGCGCCCACCGCGATCCGGCGGCCGAAGTCGAGCACGACCACGCGGTCGCAGACGGACATCACGAGGTCCATGTGGTGCTCCACCAGCAGCACCGCCATCTCGCCGCGCAGCGCGCGCACGCGGCCGGCCAGCTCGTCCAGGTCGGTCCCGCCGAGCCCGCCGGCCGGCTCGTCGAGCAGCAGGAGCGTCGGCTCGGCGACCAGCGCGCGCGCCAGCGCGACCCGCTTCTGCACGCCGAACGGCAGGCTGGAGGGCATGCGGCCGGCGACCTCGGCGACGCCGAGCTCGGCGAGCGCGGCGAGCGCGAGCGATCTCAGGCGGCGCTCCTCGCGGTCCGAGCGCGGCAGCCCCAGCAGCGCCGACAGCGTGCCGGACCCCCCGCCGCGCTCGGCGCCGACCATCACGTTCTCCAGCGCGGTGAGCCCTCCGAAGAGCCCGACGCCCTGGAGCGTGCGCGCGATGCCGAGGCGCGCGAGCGCGTGCGGCCGGACCCCGTCGAGCGGCCGGCCGCGCCAGGAGACGCGGCCGGCGTCCGGCCGCACGAACCCGCAGATCACGTTGAACAGCGTCGTCTTGCCGGCCCCGTTGGGTCCGATCACGCCGACGACCTCGCCGGGCGCGACCTCGAGCGACACGTCGTCGAGCGCGGTCAGCCCGCCGAAGCGCACCGTCACGCCGGCGACGTCGAGCACGGCCGGTCGGGGACCATCGTCCGCGGACGCTACGCGCCGATCCCCGCCCGCCTCATCGTCGCCTCGCACCAAACTTTCATCTCCCCGCTTGTCCCGGCGCGACAAGTATCGTGCCCCGGGCGATGTCGAGCGGCATCCTGGAGCCCGCGGTCCGCCACGACGCGGTCCGGGTCGAGGAGCTCACCGGTCGCAACCCCCGGCGGGTCGCCGACCTCGTCGACCTGCTGGTGGCCATGGCCCTGGATCAGCCGATGTGATCAGCCGCACACGGCGCGCACGGCGGCGGCGACCTCGGCCGGGCGCTCCTCCGGCACGAAGTGGCCGCAGCCCTCAAGGAACTCGGTGGTCGAGTCGTCGGCGTGGCGCTCGAGGCCGGGGGCGAACGGGGCGATCACCGAGTCGCGGGTGCCGACGAGCAGGCGGGTCGGCACGCGCAGACGCTGGCCGGCGTAGGACTCCTTCGCCTCGCGCGCGAGGAAGTCCCGGTACAGCCGGCTGCCCGCCTCCGCCCGCTCGGGGTCGCGATAGCTCGCCGCGAACGACTCGACGGCGTCGTCGTCGAGCCCGGACCGATCGGCCGTGCCGAGGCGAATGGCGCGCTCGACCAGCGGCGTGGCGCGCATCAGCCACGGACCCGCGACCGGCGCGCCCAGCAGCGGCTGGTAGGCGAGCCGGTAGAGGTTGCGCGCCACGCGGCGCGGCGGCTGCCACGGGTGCGCGACCCCGACCGCGACGAACCCGGTCCAGCGCTCCGGCGCGCGCAGCGCGGCGAGGAAGCCGGCGAACCCGCCCCAGTCGTGCGCGAGCAGGCACGCGCGCTCGAGCTCCAGGTCGTCGAGCAGCGCCACGGCGTCCTCCGCCATGCGCGCCTTGCGGTAGTCGCCGTCGGCCGGCCGCCCGCTCCACCCGAGCCCGCGGAGGTCCATCGCGAGCACGCGGCGGTCGTCCGCGAGCAGTGGGATCACGCGCCGCCAGCAGTACCAGTGCTGGGGCCAGCCGTGCAGGGCGACCACGGCGGGCGCGTCCGCGGGGCCGGCATGCGCCACGTGCGCGCGCACGCCGGTCGACAGCGCGTGGTAGCGGTGCTCCACGCCGGGCAGGCGAGGCAGCGAGGGCGGCATCGCGATGAGACTATTCACGCGCTCCTCGTTGGGCCCCTCGCGCTATCCTCTGCTGCCGACCTCGCGCCGGTGCGGGGTTTTCCTTTGACCGGCGCCACGACCCACGACTCTCGGAGCACACGCCGTCATGGCCCGCGGAGACGTCCGGATTGCCGTCACCCTCGCGTGTGAGGACTGCAAGCGCCGGAACTACCAGACCAAGAAGTCCAAGCGCAACAACCCTGACCGCATCATGCTGCGCAAGTACTGCAAGTGGTGCCGCCGGCACACCGGGCATCGCGAGACGCGCTAGGAGACGGGACGCGATGGCCAGCGATCGTCAGCGACAGCGCCGCCGGCGCGAGGCCCGTGGGTCCGGGTCGCGCTCGGCGCGCTCGCGCGAGCTCGGGCTCGACGACGCCGCGGTGGGCGACGCCGGGCTCGGCGAGATCTCCGAGCCGCCGGACCCGCTCGACCAGGCCATGCCCAACGTCACGGAGGCGGAGCTCGCCGAGGCGGGCGCGGCGCCGCCCGACGTGGGCGGTCGCCGCCGCGTGGCGGACGAGGGGCCCGGCGAGGCCGAGCGCAGGGCGCCCCGGCGCGGGCTGTTCGGGCGCGCGCTCGACTTCCTGCAGGCGTCGTACAACGAGCTTCGCCGCGTGCAGTGGCCCGACCGCAAGCAGGTCGGCCAGGGCACCGCGGTCGTCCTCGGGTTCGTGGTCCTCGCCGGCGCCTACCTCGGGCTCCTCGACGCGATCTGGAGCCCGGTCATCAAAGCCATCCTCTAAATGTTCCGCTGGTACGTAATCAACACCTATTCCGGGCACGAGAACAAGGTCAAGCAGAACCTCGAGCACCGCGTGTCCTCCCTTGGCCAGGCGCGCGCCGTGCGCCAGGTCGTCGTCCCCACCGAGACCGTCCAGGAGATGAAGGACAACCAGAAGGTCTCGGTCGAGAAGCGCACCATGCCCGGCTACGTGCTGGTGAACATGGACCTCAACGAGGACTCCTGGCAGGTCGTCAAGGGCACGCCGGGCGTCACGGGGTTCGTCGGCGCCTCCAATGAGCCGATCCCGCTGACCCAGTCCGAGGTCGACCGCCTGCTCCATCGCGAGCCGGCGGTGCGCCTGCCCAGCCGCGCCCAGTTCTCGATCGGCGAGTCCGTCAAGGTCATCTCCGGCCCGCTGTCGGACTTCTCCGGCGAGATCTCCGAGATCAACGAGGACGCGGGCAAGCTCAAGGTCCTGGTATCCATCTTCGGGCGGGAGACGCCCGTCGAGGTCGGATACGACCAGGTCAAGAAGATCTAATGGCGAAAAAGGTCCTCACAACGATCAAGCTGCAGGCGCCCGGAGGCCAGGCCTCGCCGGCGCCGCCCGTCGGCCCGGCCCTGGGCCAGCACGGCATCAACATCATGGAGTTCGTCAAGGCGTTCAACGCCCAGACCTCCAACGACATGGGCGTCACGATCCCCGTGGTCATCACGGTGTTCGAGGACCGCTCGTTCACGTTCGTCACCAAGACGCCGCCGGCGGCGGTCCTGATCCGCCAGGCGATCGGCATCGACAAGGGCTCGGGCGAGCCGAACCGCAACAAGGTCGGCACGATCACGCAGGACCAGGTCCGCCAGATCGCCGAGAAGAAGCTGCCCGACCTCAACGCCCACGACGTCGACCAGGCGGCCAAGATCATCGAGGGCACGGCTCGCTCGATGGGGGTGGAGGTGGTCGCCTGATGGCGTCCCACGGCAAGACCTACGTGCAGGCGCGCGAGAAGGTCGACCGCACGCGCGAGTACAGCCCGCACGAGGCCGTGCGGCTGATGAAGGAGCTCAAGCGCGCGAAGTTCGACGAGTCGGTCGAGATCCACGTCCGCACCGGGCTGAACGTCCGCCACGCCGACGAGCAGCTGCGCGGGACGATCGCGCTGCCCCACGGGCTCGGCAAGGAGGTCAAGGTCGCCGTCTTCGCCAAGGGCGACAAGGCGCGCGAGGCCGAGGAGGCGGGCGCGGACGTCGTCGGCGCCGAGGACCTCGCCACGCGCGTGCAGGAGGGCTTCACCGACTTCGACGTCGCGATCGCGACGCCCGACATGATGCCCGTGGTCGGCCGCCTCGGCCGCATCCTCGGCCCGCAGGGCAAGATGCCGAATCCGAAGGTGGGCACGGTGACGATGGACGTCGGCAAGGCCGTCGAGGAGTCCAAGGCCGGCAAGGTCGAGTACCGCACCGACCGCACGGCGATCGTGCACATGACCGTCGGCAAGACGTCGTTCCCCGACGACCAGCTGCTCGAGAACTACCAGGCGGTGGTCGAGGAGCTGATCCGCGCGAAGCCGTCGGCGGCCAAGGGCAAGTACATCCGCTCGATCGTGATGGCGTCGACCATGGGCCCCGGCATCAAGGTCGACCCCTCGCGCACGCGCGATCTTGTAGAAGCGGAGGCGACTCCCGCGTAGCCGCGGCGTACAGCCTCCTCCGCAGACTCCGGCGACCATAAGACCGGGATAGGAGGAATCGCTTGAACCGAGACCAGAAGGCCGCGGTCATCGAGGAGGTGGCCGGCCAGATCAGCGGGTCGGAGGCCGTCTTCGCGGTCGACTACCGCGGCATCTCCGTGCCGCAGGCCGCGGAGCTGCGCACCAAGCTGCGCGACGCCGACGCCTCCTTCCGCGTGGTCAAGAACACGCTCACCGAGCGCGCCGCCGACCGGGCGGGCGCGGCGGCGCTGAAGGCGCTGCTCGAGGGCCCGACGGCGATGACGTTCGTGCGCGGCGACGCCGCCGCGGCCGCCAAGGCGCTGCGCGACTTCCGCCGCAGCACCGGCAACCAGCTGCTCGAGTTCAAGGGCGGCTGGATGGCGGGCGCCGCGCTGTCCCCCGCCGAGATCGACGCCATCGCACAGCTCCCGAGCCGCGAGATCCTCTACGGCCGCCTCGTCGGCATGGTCGCCTCGCCGCTCACCGGCCTCGCCGCCGCGCTCGGCGGCCTCATCGGCGGCCTCGCCCGCCAGCTCCAGCAGATGGCCGACCAGAACCTCGTCGGCGGCGCCGCCGCGCCGGCGGCCCCCGCCGCCGAGGAGCCGGCCCCCGCCGAGGAGCCCGCGCCGGCCCAGACCGAGACCCTCACTGAGAACCAGGAGAACGAGTAGATGCCCAGCACCCAGGAGTGGATCGACGAGCTGAAGTCGATCAGCGTGCTCGAGCTCTCCGAGCGCATCAAGGCGCTCGAGGAGGAGTTCGGCGTGTCCGCCACGGCGGTCGCCGCGGCCGGACCCGGCGTCGCCGCCCCGACCGGCGACGGCGACGGCGCCGCGGTCGAGGAGCAGACGGCGTTCGACGTCGTCCTCACCGGCGCCGGCGACAAGAAGATCCAGGTCATCTAGGTCGTCCGCGCCGCCACCGGCCTGGGCCTCAAGGAGGCCAAGGCGCTCGTCGACGAGGCGCCCAAGCCCGTCAAGGAGGGCGTCGAGCGCGAGGAGGCCGACAAGCTCAAGGCCGACCTCGAGGAGGCCGGCGCCTCCGTCGAGATCAAGTAGAACGCGAACGAGGGCGGTCCCCTGCGGGCCGCCCTCGTTCACATTCCCTCCGGGAACCCCCGAGCGCTTATGACGGTGCCGGCGTTGCTCCGGCTGGGGACAGGCCGGGGATCGCGGTGACGGGCCGCTCCCCGGGTGAGGCTCGTGCGGTTCGGACGGCGGGAACCTTAGGGCACCCTCACCGCGCCCACCATCCCCCGGACGTGGTAACCGGAATCCGGAGCGTGCCGGCTCTGATGTTCCCCGCCCGCGCGTAGCACGCGGGCGGCCCGCCGAGGGCGAGTCTGAACCATCGCGTAGTCGGTGCACCGCGAACCGGTGGGTTTGGACGCATGGCCGATGTTGAAGGACCTCGACCATCCCCAACCTGCCATGCGTCCAACCCGCCGCACGAAAGCTCAAGCGGGCCGGACGGCTCAAGCACGCACCCGACTCGAAGGTCTCTCCCAATGTATGACTCTGATCTCACCGCCCCGGTGGGGATGACGGCAGCCGCCACCATGTGGACGCTGAACCTCTCCACCATGATCGTCGCGATCGTGGTCCTCACGGTCTGCGCGATCGTCGCGGTCCGCTTCTGGCCCGAGCGGACGTCCGGATGAAGGCGGTCACCTACGCGGCGGCCGCCGGGACGCTGGTGATCGGCGTCCTCTTCCACGTCCTCTGGTCGCCGGTTGCCCTCACGGTCGCGTTCGCGTTCTTCTGCGGGTGCTCGCTGCTGATGGCGCTGTTCGTCGCCGGCTCTCAGCGCGGAGGCTCCTGGGATCACGAGAAACCGGCGGAGGGCCGCATCGTCGCGGTCATCCCGTCCTACAACGAGGCCCAGGACGTGCTGCACGCGTGCATCGAGTCCGTCCTCGGAGGCTCGGTCGTGCCCGACGTCATCCACGTCATCGACGACGGCTCGGACCCGGCGCCCGCGCCCTACGTCCATCCTCGCGTCGTGTGGCATCGCCAGGCCAACGCCGGCAAGCGCCACGCGCAGGTCAACGCGCTGCGCGACGAGAACCCGGCGGAGGCTGACTTCCTCGTGACCGTCGACTCGGACTCGATCCTGGACCGGGACTGCCTGCGCGAGTGCCTGCGTGCGATGGGCGACGAGCGCGTGCAGGCCGCCACCGCCACGGTCACGGTCCTCAACCGCCGCGACAACTGGCTGACGCGGCTGACCGATCTCGAGATCGTCTACGGCTGCCTCGTCATGCGCGGCGCCCGCTCGCTCCTCGGCGCCGTCGCGCCGACGGCCGGCACGTTCTCGATCTACCGGGCGCCGATCTTCTTCGACAACATCGACGACTACCTGACGAGCGGCACGGCCGGCGACGACCGCCGCCTCACGCACTACGCGCTGCTCAAGGGCAAGGTCGTCTCCGTCGAGCGCGCGATCGTGGAGACGGTCATGCCGGACAACCTCACGGAGATGTTCTCCCAGCGCTGCCGGTGGTTCAAGTCGTACTTCCGCTACCTGCCGTGGGAGCTGCGCAACTTCTCCGGCGCGCCACTCATCCTGCGCTCGTGGAATCTGATCCTGGTCACGCTCTACCCCGCGCTGCTGGCATCCGTCTTCGTCGTGTACCCGCTGACCGGCGGCCGGTTCTACTGGCAGGCGCTCCTCTACTGGATGGTCCTGATGTACTGCCAGACGGCGCGCTACGCGGCGTATCGCCGGCCCGGCCTGCCGGCGCGCGAGCGCATCCTCACGTGGCTCGTCGGCACGCCGCTGCTGACCCCGCTCAACCTGTTCGTGATCCGTCCGGCGATGTACCGCTCGATCACCCAGGCCAAGACGACCCACTGGCAGACCCGCGGCGACACCCATGCCCGCGAGTCCGTGGCGGCCGGGGCGGCGGCGTGAAGCGCGTCCTGCTCGCGCTCACGCTCGCCTTCGCGCTCCTGCCGGGCGTCGCGGAGGCGCGCACGGTCAAGCTCGGGGTGGCGGCTGATCCGGATCTCTACGCGCAGCTCGTCCGATCGCTCCCGCTGGACGTCCGGATGACCTACGACTCGTGGAGCAACGACGCCTCGCCCGAGCCGTTCCTGCTCAAGGCGCGCGGCTTCGGCGTCACGCCGATGATCACGTGGGAGCCGTGGGACCCGGTCCCGTTCGGGAGCAGGATCGTCCCGCAGCCGGCGTGGTCGAACGCCTCGATCGCCTCGGGGCGGCACGACGCCTACATCCGGCGCTACGCGCGGGGGATGAAGGACTATCGGCGGCCCGTGTATGTGCGCTACGCGCATGAGATGAACGGCGTGTGGATGCCCTGGAGCGTCGATCCTCCGGCCTACGTCGCGGCGTGGCGCCATGTCTGGCGCATCTTCCGCCAGGAGGGGGCCACGAACGTCCGCTGGATCTGGTCGATCAACGCGAACGGCTTCCAGCGCGAGGGCGATTTCCTTCGCAACGTCCGGCGATACTGGCCGGGCTCGCGCTACGTCGACGTGATCGGAAGCACGCTCGTGCAGTTCAAGAGCAACTACAAGCCGGTCCCGTGGTTGCTGGATCGCATCGGACTGCTGCGCTCCTACGGCAAGCCGATCATGCTCACCGAGGTCAAGGTCTATCGGCCCATGCGGTACGACTGGCTGGAGGACCTGCGCTGCGGCCTCGCGCGGCGACCGTGGATCACGGGCGTCATCTGGTCAGAGACGCGCTCGCGCGCCCAGGCGGAGGGCAAGGCGAACGGGATGGAGTGGTCGATCCTCACCGACCGCCGGGCGCGCGCCGCGGTCAGCGCCCTGCGCCGGCCGAAGTGCTGACGCGGGGCGCGGAGCCCGCGCGGCTTGACCCCACCGCTATCCTTCGGGCACTCGGCCGATAGTCGAAGCCGTCCACCGTTGCCCCTCCCGCCACATACGGGACCCGGGCCGGACGGGGTCCGTGAGCGCCGAGCGCCCCTGACAGGGGTCCGCAGGCCCCTGTGCTATCTTGGCTGGTCGCGCTTTTATGCCCTGCCTCGGCACGACCAGCGCCCCTCTCCGCCGTCCTACCTCCCCGAGGAGTCGCCGTCTTGGCTTCCGTTGACGCTCCCCGCACGCGCCGCAGCTTTGCGCGCCTGCAGAAGGCCATCGATGTCCCCAACCTGATCGACATCCAGAAGAAGTCGTTCAGCTGGCTTGTCGATCCTGAAGGCGGGGGGCTGCGCGAGACGATCGACGACATCTCGCCGATCGAGGACTACACCGGCAACCTGGCGGTGCAGTTCGGCGAGTTCACGTTCGACAACCCCGTCGCGTCGCTCGAGGAGTGCCGCGAGAAGGACCTCACGTACGCGCGGCCGCTGACCGTCACGGTCGGCTTCATCAACCGCGAGACGGGGGAGATCCGCGAGCAGTCGGTGTTCATGGGCGACTTCCCCTGGATGACGGACCGCGGCACGTTCATCATCAACGGCACCGAGCGGGTGGTCGTCACCCAGCTCGTCCGCTCCCCGGGCGCCTACCTGATGGACCCGAAGGACGCGGAGAAGCAGCTCTTCGTCGCCAACCTGATGCCGGCCCGCGGCTCGTGGCTCGAGCTCGAGATCGACAAGAAGGGCCGCGTCTACGTCCGCATCGACCGCAAGCGCAAGCTGCCCGTCACGGTGCTGCTGCGCGCGATGGGGATGGCCGACGAGGAGATCCTGCGCCGCTTCGACGACTCGCTCTACATCCGCAACACGATCGAGGCCGACACCGAGCAGACGCGCTCCGAGGAGGGCGCGCTGATCGAGCTGTTCCGCAAGCAGCGCCCCGGCGAGCCGCCGAGCGTCGACAACGCGCGCAACCTGCTCAACCAGCTCTTCTTCGACCCCAAGCGCTACGACCTCACGCGCGTCGGCCGCTACAAGCTCAACAAGCGGCTCGGGCTCGACGTCGACCTCGAGACGCGCACTCTGACCGAGGACGACATCGTCACGCTCGTGCGCAAGCTCGTCGACCTGCCGAAGATCCTCGGCATGTCCGAGGAGGCCGACGACACCAAGGACTACGCCGCCGAGGCGATGTCGATGCCGCGCGAGGCCGTGGCCGACCACCTCGACGAGTACGAGC
>JBIOTP010000159.1:0-25269 GCA_044865965.1 Solirubrobacteraceae bacterium | reverse complement strand
GTGATCATCTCCCACGACCGCTGGTTCCTCGATCGCGTGGCGACCCACGTGCTCGCCTTCGAGGGCGAGTCGCAGGTCACGTGGTTCGAGGGCAACTACTCCGCCTGGCTCGTGGCCAAGCAGAAGCGCCTCGAGATGGAGGAGAAGAAGGAGAGCGCCCGCCAGCGGACGATCAAGGAAGAGCTCGAGTGGGTGCGCAAGAACCCCAAGGGCCGCCGCACCAAGTCCCAGGCCCGCCTGAACCGCTATGAGGCCCTGATCGCCGAGGAGCGCAACACCAAGCTCGAGGACGTCCAGATCCACATCCCGGCCGGCCAGCGCCTGGGCTCGACGGTCATCGAGGCCGACGGCCTGCGCAAGGGCTTCGGCGACCGGCTGCTGATCGAGGACCTCTCGTTCTCGCTGCCGCCGGCGGGGATCGTCGGCGTGATCGGCCCCAACGGCGCCGGCAAGACGACCCTGTTCCGGATGATCGTCGGGCAGGAGCAGCCCGACGGCGGCGCGCTGCGCCTCGGCGACAGCGTTGAGCTGGCCTACGTCGACCAGAGCCGGGACGCCCTCGATTCCGACAGGAGCGTCTGGCAGGAGATCTCCGACGGCTACGAGCACATCAAGGTCGGCGAGCGCGAGGTCAACTCGCGCGCCTACGTGGCGGGGTTCAACTTCAAGGGCTCCGACCAGCAGCGCAAGGTCGGCGTGCTGTCGGGCGGGGAGCGCAACCGCGTCCACCTCGCGAAGCTGCTGCGGCGCGGCGGCAACGTGCTGCTGCTCGACGAGCCGACCAACGACCTCGACGTCGACACGCTGCGCGCGCTGGAGGAGGCGCTGCTGGCGTTCCCAGGCTGCGCGGTGATCATCTCCCACGACCGCTGGTTCCTCGATCGCGTGGCGACCCACGTGCTCGCCTTCGAGGGCGAGTCGCAGGTCACGTGGTTCGAGGGCAACTTCGAGGCCTACGAGGAGCACCGGCACGCCCGGCTGGGCGCCGAGGCCGACCGCCCGCACCGGATCACGTACAAGAAGCTCACGCGGGCGTAGTCGCGGACTCGGGAACCAGGCGCGCTCAAGGTGGCGCCTCGCCGGTACGGCGTGGCGCCGCCTTCGCGTGCTGTACCTTCGCGGGCCGGATGCTGTCGGTCGTCGCCTGCTTGGTCCTGGGGCTCGTGCTGATCGGCGCGGCCGGGCTGAAGGTGGTCGGGGGCTCGGCGGCGCGTGGGGCGCTGGGGACGTATGGGATTCGCTCGCCGCTCGTGGCCCGGGCTCTTTGGGGCGGGCTCGTGGTCGCGGAGACCGGGCTGGGCGTGGGTGTGGGCGCCGGGCTGGAGTGGGCCGCCCGCGCCGCGGCGCTGCTGATGGCCGGTGCTTGTGCCGTGCAGGCCGGCGCGATCGTGGCGGGGCGGAGCGGGGCTCCGTGCGGGTGCTTCGGCGCGCGCGGGCGGGTGGGGCGGGCGTCGGCCGGACGCGCTGCCGCGCTCGCCGCGGCGCTCGCGCTGGTTCCGCTGCTGCCCCGCGAGGAGCCGTCGACCGAGGGGTGGCTCGCGATCGGGCTCGTCGGCGCGCTGGGAGGCCTGGCGGGCCTGGCGGTCGTCGTCCTCGCGCTGGCGCGGGAGGTCGGGATGCTGCGGCTCGCGGTGGCGCCACAGGGCGCGCTCGAGGTCGCGCACGAGGGGCCGGAGGTCGGCGCGCGCAGCGCGCTCGCGGCCGCGTTCGGGCGTGAGCTGGCCGGCGCGCGGCTCGGGCTCGCGGTGTTCACGTCCGAGGGGTGCGGGCTGTGCCGGGCGCTGGCGCCCACCGTGGCGGCGTTCGGGGCGCATCCGCGCGTCGTGCTGCGGACGTTCGACGAGGTGGCCGACGCGGACGCGTGGGCGGCGGCGGACGCGCCGGGCAGCCCGTTTGCGGTCGCGGTGGACGCCGACGGAACGGTGCTCGCCAAGGGGACGTTCAACACGGGCGCGCAGCTCGAGTCGGTCCTGGCGGCCGCCGAGCGGCGGCGGGGAGCCGTGCGCGTGTGAGGCGAGAACGCGGGATCTCGGCGGTCCGCGACGCGGCGGGCGTCGGGGCGCCGCCGCGCCTGCGGCCAGAACGCGGGATCGCGGCGAGCTGCGACGCGACGGGCGCCGGGGCGCCGCCGCGCGGGAGCGGCGGCGCGCGGATCGCCGATTCCGTCGCCGGGTCGACGTCGCGCCGGGGCTTCCTCGCGCGGGTCGGCGGAGCGGCGATGGCGATCGCCGGGGCGCGGACGGTCGGGACGCTCGTGGCGCCGGGCGAGGCCGACGCGTTCCACTTCTGCGGCCACATCTACACGACCGACTCGTGTCCGCATCCGACCGGGCTCCCGCGGATCGACGCCCAGGGCTTTCCGCTCAAGGCGGCCGACGGGCGGCCGGTCGACGACCTCGGGCGCTACATCGACGCGAACGGGAGTCCCGTGGACGACCAGGGCCGCCCGCTGACGGATGCCGACGGCGTGGCGCTGCTCGGCGCCAGCCGCACGCGCGTGTGCGACGTGGCGGCCGCGGAGCGCGGGTTCCGGGCCCACCGGGACGGCTCGTGGTTCCGCTGCTGCGGCGGCCGCGTCCGCAAGCTCGTGGACTGCTGCGGCTACGTGGGCGACCGGATCAACGGCGACCGGGCGCTGACCGGCTACTGCTACCACGGCCGCAAGGTCTTCTGCGTCATGTACTACGACACCAATGTGCGGTGCTGAGCGTGGGGCGGCCGCGATGCTGACGGTGGGGGCGGACACGATGCCGACGGCGGGGCGGGCGGTGCTGAGCGTGGGGCGGGCGCGGTGCTGACGGCGCTCGTCGTCGCCGCCGCGGTGGTCGCGGGCGTGACCGGGGCGTGGTCGCCGTGCGGGTTCTCGATGGTGGAGACGCTCGCTCCGGCGGGCTATGCCGGGCGGCTGCGGACGACGCTGGCCGCGTGCGTGACGTTCAGCATGGGCGCGCTGGCCGGCGGCGCCCTGACCTTCGGCGGGCTGGCGCTGCTCGGTGCGGCGGTCGGGGCGGGTGCTCCGGCGGTGGCCGCCGCGGTGGCGCTGGCCGCCGCGGTGGGGGAGGCGCGGGGCGCGCGGATCGTGCCCCAGGTGCGCCGGCAGGTCCCCGAGTCGTGGCGGCGCGTGCTGCCGGTGCCGCTCGCCGCCGGGCTGTACGGGGTGCTGCTCGGGCTCGGGTTCACGACGTTCATCCTCTCCTTCGCCGTCTGGGCGCTCGCGGGGATGAGCGTCGCGCTCGGCGATCCGGCGCTGGGCCTGTTGGCCGGCCTCGGCTTCGGGGTGGGCCGCGCGCTGCCGGTGGTCGCGCTGGCGCCGTCCGGAGGCGGAGCCATGGCCGCGGCGATGGCCGAGCGCCCGCAAATCCTGCGCTCGCTGCGAACGGTCGACGCGCTCGCGCTCACGGCGTGCGCGATCGCGCTGTGGGCTGCGCCCGCGCAGGCACGGACGCAGGTCATCGCGGACGGGCTCGTCGATCCGAGCGTGGACGCCGGGACGCTGGCGCTGCACCGGCCGGGCGGCGCCGGCGAGCTGCGCGGGCCGGCAGGGATCCAGCCGGCGCCCGGAGCGCACCCGGCCGTGGGCGGCGGCCGGCTCGCCTGGCTCGGGGCCGGGACCGTGGAGGTCGCCGGCGTCGGGGCGATCCCGGTGCAGAACGGAAACGCCGTGGCCGTGTCGGCCGGATGGGTCGCCTGGCGGGTCGGACAGTCGCTGTGGGCGGCATCGCTACTGCCCCAGGGCGGGTTCGGCGCGGTGCAGCGCGTGATCACCGGGGCGGTCGGCCGGCCGGCGCTGGCGGGGAGCCAACTGCTGTTCGACGTCGACGGGACGCGCATCGACGCGCTCGATCTGGCAACCGGCCGGCGCACGACGCTGCGGCGCCAGTCGCAAGCGCAGCTGCGCGGCCCGTCCGCGGTCGGCGACCGGCTCGTGTACGTGCGCGCGACCTATAAGACGCAGGAGGTCCGCACCGGGCTGCTTCAGCGAGGGCGACCGTCCGCCGACCGCGTCCTGTACCGGACCTTCCCGACCGGGCGGCGCGACGCCGGCTACCAGCACGGGCACGCGCACGCCCCCGGCCACCACCAGCGCCTCTGGCCACGCCCCCCGCGCGGCGTCGCCGACACGCTGACCACGACGGCGGCGGCCCCCGATGCCGTCTACGTGACCCGCCTGCGCCAGCCCACCGGAGCCGCTTTGCAGGCCGCGGTGCTGCAGATCGCCCCCTGAGGCTGCGGGGGGCTTGGCCGCGTGTTGGATTGGGTAGCGTGCGGCCAGTCACCGGAGGAGGTTCGATGATGCGACGGGTTCGATGGTTGGTAGGGGTGGCCGCTGTGGCGCTGGCGCTCGGGGCGCCGGTGGCGCGGGCGCAGACCAAGGTGCCGACCGCGAACGGGACCGGCGGGGCGGCCGCGTCGGTGGATCCGCTGGCCACGCGCGCGGCGGTCGATGTGCTGCGCAACGGCGGGAACGCGTTCGATGCGGCGGTGGCGGCGGCGAGCGTGCTCGGGGTCGTGGAGCCGTACTCGTGCGGGATCGGCGGCGGCGGCTTCATGGTCCTGCGCGACGGCGAGAGCGGGAAGATCGTCACGATCGACTCGCGGGAGAAGGCGCCGGCGGCGATGCAGCCGAACTCGTTCTTCATCGACGGCAAGCCGCCCAGCGACGCGCAGTTCCCGATCAATCGCTACAGCGGGCTGTCGGTCGGGGTGCCCGGGACGCCGTACCTGTGGTCGTACGTGCTGCGCCACTATGGGACGTACAAGCTCGACCAGGCGCTGGCGTACGGGGCGCGCGTGGCGCGGGCCGGGTTCAAGGTCGACCAGACGTTCTTCGACCAGACGGCGCCCAACGCGGCGTACTTCGACGACATCCCGTCGACTGCAGCGATCTACCTGGACGCGGACGGGACGCCGCACGACGTCGGCACGACGGTCAAGAACCCGGACCTCGCGACGACGTACGAGCGGATGGGCCGGCTCGGCGTCTCCAAGGGCTTCTATCGCGGGGCGCTCGCGAACGCGATCGTCGCCGCGTCAACCAAGGTGCCGACGGCGGCCACCGCCGACCACACGTGGCGGCCGGGGCTGATCACCAACCGAGACCTCGAGCGCTACTCGGTCAAGGTGCGCCACGCCGTCCACCTGAGGTACTTCAGCAACGACATCTACGGCATGGGGCCGCCGTCCTCGGGCGGCAGCACGGTGCTGGAGGCGCTGAACATCCTCGAGAGCTTCAGTCGCAAGGCCAACCCGCCGGCCGGGCGCCCGGGCCTGCTCTACCGCTACCTCGAGGCGTCGCGGCTCGCCTACGCGGACCGCGGCAAGTACCTCGGCGACCCGGCGTTCGTCACCGTCCCGCTGACGGGCCTGCTGTCGGATGCCTATGCCGACCAGCGCGCGTCGCTGATCGGCCCCCGGGCGCCGCGCGGAGCGGTCGCGCCCGGCACGCCGCCGGGCGCCACGACGACCAGCGCGGGCACCGCGACGGTCAGCCATCCCGGAGAGTCGACTACGCACCTCAGCGTCGCCGACGCTGACGGCAACGTCGTGGCCTACACGTTCACGATCGAGCAGACCGGCGGCAACGGCGTCGTTGTCCCCGGCTACGGGTTCCTGCTCAACAACGAGCTGACCGACTTCGACACCGCGTCGACCACGGCCGCGAACCGGGCGGAGCCCAACAAGCGCCCGCGCTCGTCGATCTCGCCGACGATCGTGACCCGCAAGGGCGCGCCGTACCTGACCGTCGGATCGCCGGGCGGCGCCTCGATCATCACGACCGTGCTGCAGATCCTCGTCAACCGGCTCGACCTGCACATGACGCTGCCGGACGCGGTCGCCGCCCCGCGGGCGAGCCAGCGCAACTCGTCGACCACGGAGGCCGAGCCCGCGTTCCAGTCCTCGGCCGACGGGCAGACGCTCGTCAACGCCTACGGCGAGGCGTACCGGCTGCCCGCGGGCAACGAGATCGGCGCGGCGACGGGGATCGAATTCCGCGGCGGCCACCGCTTCCGCGCGGTCGCGGAGCCCGTCCGCCGGGGCGGCGGCAGCGCGATGGTGGTCAAGCCCGATTAGTGGGCCACTTTGCCCAGTCGTCGAGCACCGGCAGCAGGGCGCGGGCGTCGTCGACGACGGCGTCCGCGTCCGCGAGCGCCTCGATCGCGAACGGGCCGGTGGCGACCGCCGCGACCCGCACCCCGTCGGCGCGCGCGCACGCGATGTCGCGCGGCGTGTCGCCGATCACGGCGGTGCGCTCGCGCGGCCACGGCGGGTCCGAGGCGCGCGCCCGCGCGATCGCCGGCAGCTCGCTGCGATCCTCGGCATCCGAGCCGAAGCCGCCCTGGCCGGCCGCGAAGAACGCGCCCACCCCGGCCCGCGCGAGCTTCAGGCGCGCGACCGGCTCCAGGTTCCCGGTGACCAGCGAGAGCCGGAACTCGGCCGGCCGCGCCGCCAGCTCCACGAGCAGCTCGGCCACGCCCGGCGCGAGCGTGGCCGACAGGTCGGCCGGGCACAGCCGCTGGTAGGCGGTGACGGTGGCCTCCACGACGGCCGCCGAGAGCGCGTCGATCTCCGCCTCCGGCACGCCCGCCCGGCCGAGCAGGTCGCGCATGATCGCGAGGTCGGTCCGCCCCGCCGCCTCCACGCCCGCCCGCGCGACGGACTTCAGCCCGTGGATCTCCGCCGCCGCCTCGCGCAGCGCGGTGACGTGCTCCAGCGTGGCCCGCTGCAGCAGCGTCCCGTCGATGTCGAACAGGAGCAGGAGGGGTCGAAGTTCCGGCCCGGGACCGGGGGAGGTCGCGGGCGGGACCACTTCACTCAGCGCTTGAAGTCGATCCCCGGCGTCAGGTGGCGCGCGAACGCGGCGATCAGCCTGGCGGCGTTCTCGATGTCGTCGAGCTGGACCATCTCCACGGGCGAGTGCATGTAGCGCAGCGGGACCGACACGACGGCGCTGGGGATGCCGGCGCGCGAGACGTGGAACGCGTCCGCGTCGGTGCCCGTGGAGCGCGCGGACGCCGCGACGGTGAACGGGATCCCCTCCGCCTCGCCGGCCTCGTGCAGCAGCTCGAACACGGCCGGGTCGAGCGTCGAGCCGCGCGTGAGCACCGCGCCGGAGCCGAACTTGTGGCGCCCGAGCTCCTTCTCGTCGAGCCCCGGCTGGTCGGTGGCGAACGTGACGTCGACGACCACGGCGACGTCCGGCCGCAGCGAGTACGCGGTCGTGCGGGCGCCGCCGAAGCTGATCTCCTCCTGGGAGACGGCCACCGCGTAGACGTCGCCGGGCGCCCCGCCCGCCTCGTGCACGAGCCGCGCCGCCTCCAGCGCGACGTAGCAGCCGATGCGGTTGTCGAACGCGCGCGAGACGTAGCGCCCGTTGGGCAGCTCGACCGGCTCGGCGTCGACGACCGCCACGTCGCCGATCCGCACGAGCCGGCGCGCCTCGTCGGCGTCGGCCGCCCCGATGTCGATGTGCAGCTCCTTGATCTGGGGGACCTTCTTACGGTCGTCCTCCTTGAGCAGGTGGATGGGCTTCTTGCCCACCACGCCGGAGATCGCGCCGGACCGCGTGGAGATCGAGACCCGCTGGCCGACGAGGATCATCGGGTCCCAGCCGCCGACGCCGATGAACCACAGGAACCCGTCGTCGTCGATGTGGTGGACGATCAGCCCGATCTCGTCGATATGGCCCACCACCGCCACCGACGGCCCGTCGCCGGCACCGGGCACCCGCGCGACCGTCGAGCCCACCGAGTCGAACGTCACCTCGGCGAAGGCGCCGGCCGCCTCACGGAAGACGGCGGCCGGAGCCTGCTCGTAGCCGGAGGGCCCCGCCGCCGTCAGCAGCCGGTGCAGCGTCTCGGGAAGCGGCATAAGCCGCGCAGGTTACTTCAGTGGTTCCGACCGCATGTACGCGTGCTGTCCAGGGGGTCGCTGGCGCCGCCTGGCACGGACGCAGACCCGCAGGAATCCCCCTGGGATTTCAAGTGGTCGAGGACGCCGCCAGGCGGTGATCAGCGGCCGCCTGGCAGCGCGTGTACGTGGGGTCGGGGCCACTAGTAGACCAATTGCCGCAGCACGAACGGGAGGATTCCGCCGTGCTGGAAGTACTCGACCTCTTTCGGGGTATCGATCCGCACCCGGGCGGTGAACTCGCGCTCGCCGGCGCGCACGGTCACCGCGCGAGCCTCGCCGCCCTCCAGGCCCGAGATCGAGATCTCCTCCTCGCCGGTCAGCCCGAGCGACTCGACGCTCTCGCCGTCCGTGAACTGCAGCGGGAGCACGCCCATGCCGACCAGGTTCGAGCGGTGGATGCGCTCGAAGGACTCCGCGATCACGGCGCGCACGCCGAGCAGGTTCGTGCCCTTCGCGGCCCAGTCGCGCGAGGACCCCGAGCCGTACTCCTTGCCCGCCAGCACCACCAGCGGCACGCCCTCCGACGCGTACCGAACGGCCGCGTCGTAGATCGTCATCTGCTCGCCGTCCGGCAGGTGGCGGGTCACGCCGCCCTCGGTGCCAGGCGCCAACAAGTTCCGCAGGCGGATGTTCGCGAACGTCCCGCGCATCATCACCTCGTGGTTGCCGCGCCGTGAGCCGTAGGAGTTGAAGTCGCGCGGCTCGACGCCGCGCTCCATCAGGTAGCGGCCGGCCGGCGAGTCGCGCTTGATCGCGCCCGCCGGGGAGATGTGGTCCGTCGTCACCGAGTCGCCCAGCACGGCCAGCACCCGCGCGCCGGTCAGGTCCCCCGGGGCCGAGGGCTCGCGCGGGACGTCCTCCAGGAACGTCGGCCGGCGCACGTACGTGGACGCGTCGTCCCACGCGAAGCGGTCGCCCTCCGGCACGTCGAGCGAGTTCCAGCGCTCGTCGCCGGCGAACACCTCGTTGTAGGAGGAGGTGAACATGTCCGAGCGCACCGACTCCTCGACGAGCCGCGCGACCTCCTCCGCGCTCGGCCACAGGTCCTTGAGGTAGACGTCCTCGCCGTCGGAGCCGCGCCCGAGCGGCTCGTCGAGCAGGTCGACGTCCATCGTCCCGGCGAGCGCGTAGGCGACCACCAGCGGCGGCGAGGCGAGGTAGTTCATCTTCACGTCGGGGTTGATGCGCCCCTCGAAGTTGCGGTTGCCCGAAAGCACGGACACGACCGCGAGGTCCTCGGCGCCCACCACGCCGGAGATCTCCTCCGGCAGCGGTCCGGAGTTCCCGATGCACGTCGTGCAGCCGTAGCCGACCAGGTGGAACCCGAGCTGCTCCAGGTACGGGACCAGGCCCGCCCGCTCGTAGTACTCCATGACGACCTTCGAGCCCGGCGCGAGCGACGTCTTCACCCACGGCTTGACCGTCAGCCCGCGCTCGACCGCGTTCTTGGCCAGCAGCCCGGCGCCGATCATCACCGAAGGGTTGGAGGTGTTGGTGCACGAGGTGATCGCCGCGATCACCACGTGCCCGTGGTCGAGCAACGTCTCCGTCCCGTCGGCCAGCGTTACCTCGACGGCGTGCTCCTCGCGCTCGGCGACCTGCAGGCCGCCGGTGCCGCCGGTGGACTCCTCCGGCTCGTCCTCGCGCGAGTCCGTCGCGTTGTGGGCGGGCGCGTCGGAGGCCGGGAAGGACTCCTCGGACTCCTCGTCGAGGCGCGTGTGCGGGCCCGGCTCGCGGTCGGGCAGCAGGTCCTCCAGCGCCAGCCGGAACGCCGCCTTGGACTCCGTCAGCGCGACGCGGTCCTGCGGGCGCTTGGGCCCGGCCAGCGACGGCACGACGTCGCCGAGGTCGAGCTCCAGCGTCTCCGAGTACGTCGGCTCCCCGGAGCCGGCGTCGTGCCAGAGGCCCTGCGCGCGCGCGTACGCCTCGACGATCTCGATCCGCTCGCGCGAGCGCCCCGAGAACTCCAGGTAGCGCAGCGTCTCGGCGTCGATCGGGAACATCGCGCACGTCGACCCGAACTCCGGGCTCATGTTGCCGATCGTGGCGCGGTCGGCCAGCGGCAGGTTCGGGATCCCCGGCCCGTAGAACTCGACGAACTTGCCCACCACGCCGTGCTGGCGCAGCATCTGGGTCACGGTCAGCACGAGGTCCGTGGCGGTGGCGCCCTCCTGCAGCTCGCCGTGGAGGCGGAAGCCGACCACGCGCGGGATCAGCATCGGCATCGCCTGACCCAGCATCGCCGCTTCGGCCTCGATGCCGCCGACGCCCCAGCCGAGCACGCCGAGCCCGTTGACCATCGTGGTGTGCGAGTCGGTCCCGACCAGCGTGTCGGGGTACAGCACGCCCTCGTTCTCGAACACGACGCGCGCCAGGTACTCGAGGTTGACCTGGTGCACGATGCCGGTGTCCGGCGGCACGACCTTGAAGCCCTCGAACGCCCCCTGGCCCCAGCGCAGGAACGCGTAGCGCTCGCGGTTGCGCTCGAACTCGCGCTCGGCGTTGATCCGGAACGCGTCGCGCGTGCCGAACACGTCGACCTGCACCGAGTGGTCGATCACCAGCTCGGCCGGCACCAGCGGGTTGATCTTCGCCGGGTCGCCGCCGAGGCCGGCCATCGCGTCGCGCATCGCCGCGAGATCGACGACCGCGGGCACGCCCGTGAAGTCCTGCATCAGCACGCGCGCCGGCGTGAAGGCGATCTCCTTGGACGGCTCGGCCTTGTGGTCCCAGCTCGCCAGCGCCTCGACGTCCTGCGCGCGGACGGCCTCGCCGTCCTCGTTGCGCAGCAGGTTCTCGAGCAGGACCTTGAGCGAGAACGGCAGCCGGGCGACGTCGAAGCGCTGCTGGAGCGCCTCGAGGCGGTAGATCTCATAGGTGCGCCCGCCGGCTTCGAGGTCGGCCCGGGCGCCAAAGGAATCGTCGGACACCCCCCGGAGGCTACCCCCGCAGGGTTCCCGGGTCAGTGCACCTCGGAGGGAACCCGCCGCTCGCCGGCGAGCTCGAAGATCCAGAAGTCCTCGCCGAGCACCGGCACCGACACGTTGTAGACCGGGACCTCGCCGATGCGCCCCTCGAACGTGCCCGCGTGGGCGTGCCCGTGCAGCACGAGGTCCGGGTTGTGCTCGAGGATCGGGGGCGCGAGCCGGTCGGTGCCGAGGAACGTCCAGATGTCGCGGCGCTCGCCCTCCAGCGTCTGCGTGGTCGGCGCGTAGTGCAGGAGCACGATCCGGAACGGGCACATCGCGACCGCGCGCAGGCCGGCGTCGACCGCGGCCACCTCCTCCATGCCCTCGGCGTAGATCCCGCGCAGCGACGGCTCGCCGAAGTCGGGCAGGTGCGAGCCCGCGAAGCCGCCCACGAACCCCTTCGCGCCGACGATCCCGACCTCGGCGTCGCAGACCTCGACCACGCGGTGCGCGCGGTCGAGCACCACGATGCCCCCCTCCTCGAGCACCGCGGTCAGCTCCGGCGCCCGGTTGACGTGCCAGTCGTGGTTGCCGAGCACGGCGAGCACCGGCACGCCGAGGTCGCGGCAGGCGTCGGCCACGATCGCCCCCTGCTCGGGCTCGCCGTGCGTGGTCAGGTCGCCCGCGAGCAGCACGAGATCGACGCGGCCTTCGAGCGAGCCGAAGGCCTCGGCCGCCCGCTCGCGGTCGTTGGCGCGCTCGCCGAAGTGGATGTCGCCCGCCGCCGCGATCCGGATCCGGCACTCGTCGTGCCGCGCCTCCGGGCGGCCGTTGCTCGCGATCGTCATCGAGTCCTGGCTACCCGCTGGCGGGCTGCGGGTAGCCCCGTGCCGTGGCCACCGATGACGAGCAGCCGTTCTCGGATCTCGAGGACGCGCTGAAGCGAGCCGCCGCGGCGCTCCGCGGGGCGGACGTCCCGTTCCTGCTGGGCGGCAGCCTCGCGAGTTGGGCGCGCGGCGGCCCCGAGACCCGGCACGACCTCGACCTGATCGTCAAGCCGGACGACGTCGAGCGCGCGGTCGCCGCGTTGCAGGAGGCCGGCATGCGCTTCGAGGACCCGCCCGAGGAGTGGCTGGTGAAGCTCTGGGACGGCGACACGCTGATCGACCTGATCTTCGCGCCCAAGGGAATCCCGATGGACGACGAGGCGATCGAGCGCGGGGAGGTAATCTCCGTGCTAGGCATGGAGATGCGCGTCATGGCGCTAGAAGACGTGCTCGTGACGAAGTTGATGGCGCTGTCAGAGCACGCACTCCGCTACGAATCGCTCCTGGCGATCGCCCGCGCGCTGCGCGAGCAGATCGCGTGGGACGACGTGCGGGCGCGCACCGCCGCCTCGCCGTTCGCGCGGGCGTTCTTCGTGATGCTCGAAGGGCTGGGCGTGCTGCCGAAGACAGAGCCGGGGACGGGTGGGCACGAGACGCGCGTGCGGGTGCTCACGCCGCAGGGTTCGACCGCCGCACGCGCAGGGTAGGCGACCGAAAATGGCCGAACCGATCACCCAGGCCCGCCTGCGCGCGCTCGCCGACGTGCGCCCGCGGCAGGGTCGCGTGCTGTCCGTGTTCCTGAACCTGGATCCGACCGAGCTTCCGACGCTGCCGGCGCGCGCGTCAGCGATCACCTCGGTAATGACCGCCGCGGCGCACAAGGTCGAGGAGGCCGACGGGCTCTCGCACGAGGAGCGCCAGGCGCTCAGGGCCGACGTCGAGCGTGTTCGCGAGGTTCTGGCCGGGTCGGACGTCGCCGCCAACGGGGCGCGCGCCGTCGCCGTGTACGCCTGCGGACCGGCCGGCCTGCTGGAGGTCGTCCCGCTGCGGCGCCCGGTGGAGTCGCGCGTCGTGCTCCAGCGGACCGCGTTCGTGGAGCCGCTCGTGCTGCAGGGCGCCGACGAGAGCTGGATGGTGCTGCTCACCAACCGCCGCTGCGCGCGCTTCTTCGTGGGCCACGGCGACGCGTTGGAGGAGACCGACCGGATCGTCGACGACGTCCACTCCCAGCACGACCAGGGCGGCTGGTCGCAGCTCAACTACCAGCGCTCGGTGGAGAAGGAGGTCTACGACCACCTCACGCACACCGCCGACACCGCGTTCACGCGCTACAAGGAGCAGGGTCTCGACCGCCTGCTGGTCGGCGGCCCCGACGAGCTGGTGGGCGACCTGAAGGCCAAGCTGCATCCCTACCTGCGCGAGCGGATCGTCGGCAAGCTCCACCTGGACGTCGAGAACTCGACGCTCGACGAGGTCCGCGCGGCGACCTCGGCGGCGATCACCGGGCACGTCCGCCGCTGCGAGCGCGAGGCGCTCGACCGCATGGTCGAGGCCGTCGGGCGCGGCGGCCGCGGGGCCGCCGGCATCGAGGAGGTGCTGGACGCGCTCAACCAGCAGCGCGTCCAGACCCTGCTGATCGCCGAGAACTTCCGCGCCGGCGGGCGCGTGGATCCGGAGACCGGAATGCTCCACGGCGACAGCTCGGGCGAGGGCGAGCCGGTGGCGGACATCGTCGAGCCCGCGATGGAGAAGGCGATCGAGCAGTCCGCGCAGGTCATCGTCGTGCGCCACCACGACGATCTCGTCCCGCTCGGCGGGATCGGCGCCGTCCTGCGGTTCTGACGGACACCGCGGTCGCGGCATGGCCAGAGCACTCGTCATAGTCGACTTCCAGAACGACTTCACGCCGGGCGGCGCGCTGGCGGTCCCGGACGGCGACTCCATCGCCGGTCGCATCAACGAGCTCGCCGCGTCGGGCGACTACGACCTCGTGGTCGCGACGCGCGACTGGCACCCGCCCGACCACGGCTCGTTCGCCCAGCGCGGCGGCCCGTGGCCGGTGCACTGCGTGCAGGGGACGCCGGGCGCCGAGCTGCACCCGGCGCTCGACCGCGACAAGATCGACGTCGTGGTCGACAAGGGCCAGGACCCCGCCACCGAGGGCTACAGCGGCTTCGAGGCGACCAACCTGGCGGAGCTCCTGCGCGAGCGGGACGTCACCCAGCTCACGGTGGTCGGGCTGGCCACCGACTACTGCGTCAAGAACACGGCGCTGGACGGCCTGCGCCAGGGGTTCCAGGTCACGGTCGACAGCACGGCGGCGCGCGGGGTCGAGATGGAGCCCGGCGACTCCGAGCGGGCGCTGGCCGAGGTGCGGGCGGCGGGCGGCGTGACGGCGTGAAGTCCGCGCGGGACCGGCTGATCGCGACGCTGCGGCCGTACCTCGACGACCGGCGCGTGCTCGAGGCGGTGCGCGACGTCCCGCGCGACCGCTTCGTCCCGCCCGAGCTCGCCCCCGAGGCGTGGGACAACGTCCCGCTGCCGATCGGCGCCGGCCAGACGATCTCGCAGCCGCTCGTGGTCGCCCGCATGTGCGAGCTGCTCGCGCTGCGCGGCGACGAGACGGTGCTCGACGTCGGCACCGGCTCGGGCTACCACGCCGCGATGCTCGCCCGGCTGGCCCGGCACGTCTACAGCATCGAGCGCCACGAGTCGCTGTCGGCCCAGGCGGCGCGCAACCTGGCCGCGGCGGGCGTCGGCAACGTCACCCTGAAGGTCGGCGACGGCATGAAGGGGCTGCCGGAGTTCGCGCCGTTCGACGCGATCAACGTGGCCGCCGCCGCCGTCACCGAGGTCCCGCCGGCGCTGGAGGAGCAGCTCGCGCCGGGCGGGCGCCTCGTGGCGCCCGTGGAAGACGGCGACCAGCGCCTGTTCGTGGTGCGCCGCGTCGACGGCGGCTACGAGCGCGTGGCGCTCGAGCGCGTGCGCTTCGTACCGCTGGTCGGCGACTAGCGCACCGGCTCGAGCCGCGGGTTGGGCTTGAGCTCGCGGCCCGCCTTCGCGCACGCCCGGCCCTCGGACATCACGACGTCGGCGGTGAAGTCGTTCGAGCCGCGGATCAGCGAGGAGCCCACGCCGTAGGAGTCGACCGGCACGCCGGCCGCCTCGAAGGCGCGGATGCGTTGGGCGGTGAAGCCGCCGGAGGCCACGATCTTGACGTCGCGGAAGCCGTGGCGATCGAGCTCGGAGCGGGTGACCTCGACCAGCTCGGCGGCCACCCCTGTGGGCGCGTCCTTGCCGTGCAGGCGCTGGAGCGAGAGGTCGGCGAGCCGGTCGGAGGTGTCGAGCCGGACCCCCCAGAGGTCGTCGCCGAGCGCCTCGGCGACCTCCAGCGCGGTGCGCACCGAGTCGTTGACGAAGTCGACCAGCACGGTGACGTTCATGTGCTCCGCGAACTGGTCGGCGAACTTGCGTGCCGCCAGCGCGGTGTCCCCGCCGTAGGCGGCGATCAGCCCGTGCGGGACGGTGCCGACGCCGCGGCCGCCCCACCACGACGCCTGGGCGTCGGTGGAGACGCCGATCGCGCCGGCGACGTGGGCCGCCCAGCCGTCGCCGGTCTGCACCAGCCAGTGGTCGTGGCGGGCGGGGAAGTACAGGATCGGCTTGCCGCGCGCGGCCTCGACCACCTCGCGCACGTTGCGCATGATCAGCGTGCGCCGGGCCATGCAGCCGAGGTAGACGGTCTCGAGGTGGGCGAACAGGGCGTAGTCGCCCTCGATCGTCATCACCGTCTCCCACGGCTCGATCTCGTCGCCCTCGTGCAGCGCGCGCACGTCGAGCGCGTCGAAGCCGTCGACCCAGCGCCCCTCCTCATAGTGCCCGGCGCACTGCTTGAGCACGGCCACCGCCTCGTCGACGCCGCCGAGCACCGACTCGTTGCGCTGGAAGACCTGCATCACGACGCGCGGATGGTGGTCGTCGGCCTCCAGCAGCGCCTTCGTGTGGTTGAAGTAGGCGTCCGAGTAGTAGCCGTCGCGGATCTTCGCCACCGGCAGGCGGAAGACGGACGGCGCCAGGCGCGAGCGCTGCCGGACGGCCATGGTGGCGAACAGGCTACGAGATCGCGCCCGTCGCGGTGAGCACCAGCACGAGCGAGCCCAGCGCGACGCGGTAGGCGACGAACACGGCCGTGGAGTGGCGCACGAGGTACCGCAGCAGCCAGGCGATCGACAGGTAGCCGACGACGAACGCCAGCAGCGTGGCGATCACCGTCGGCAGCGCCGCGGCGCCGCCCTCGCCGCCGATCTTGCGCGCCTCGAAGAGCCCCGACAGCACGACCGCGGGCACCGAGAGCAGGAACGAGTAGCGGGCGGCCGACTCGCGGTCGAAGCCGGCGAACAGGCCCGCGGTGATCGTCGCGCCCGAGCGCGACACGCCCGGCACGAGCGCCGCCGCCTGGGCGAAGCCGATCAGCGTCGCGTCGCGGCCGTCGATCTCCTTCAGCGCGCGGTTGCGCTTGGCGACGTGCTCGGCGTAGAGCAGCACGAGGCCGAGCACGATCAGCGTGCAGCCGATCAGATACAGGTTGCGCCCGCCGGTCTCGATCTGGTCGCGGAACAGGAAGCCGAAGACGGCGATCGGGATCGTGCCGAGCCCGATGAACCAGCCCATCCGCGCGTCGATGTGGCCGCGCAGCTCCGGCCGGCGTAGGCTGGCCAGCCACGTGCGCACGATCCGCCACAGGTCGGCGCGGAAGTAGATCAGCACCGCCGCCATCGTCCCGAGCTGGACGACGGCCGTGAACGCCGCCCCCGGGTCCTTCCAGCCGAAGAAGGCCGGCACGATCCGCAGGTGGGCGGTGCTCGAGACCGGCAGGAACTCGGTGAGGCCCTGGACGATCCCGAGGACGATGGCCTGGAGTGCGTCCACGGCGCGGGCACTCTAGCGTCAGCGCCGGGCTGCTCCATGGGTCGGGGCCGCGCTAGCGTCCGGGGCATGAGCACGGACACGATCGAGAGCCGGTCGCCGCAGGACCAGTCGGACGTCGTCGTGACCGCGCCGGCCGCCGACCGCGTGGCGGTGGCGGCGGCGTTCACGCGCGCGCGGGAGGCGGCGCGCGAGTGGGCCCGCAGCGCGCTCGCGCGGGCCGATGCGCTGTCGGCGGCCGCCGACGCCATGCAGGCCGCGAAGGACGACGTCGTCGAGCTGATGGTGCGCGAGGTGGGCAAGCCGCGCACGGAGTCGGTCATGGAGCACGGGCGCGCCGTGCGGATCCTGCGCTACCACGCGCAGGCGGCGCTCGACCCCGACGGCGAGACGTACCCCGCCGCCCCGCCGGCCGATCCGCGGACGCTGCTGCTGGGCCGCCGCCGCCCGCGCGGGGTGGCGGGGCTGATCACGCCGTGGAACTTCCCGTTCGCGATCCCGCTGTGGAAGGCGGCGCCGGCGCTCGCGTACGGCAACGCGGTCGTGCTCAAGCCGTCCTCGGACGCGATCGCCTGCGCGCTGCGGCTGGCCGAGATCCTCGGCACGGCGCTGCCCGCGGGCGTCTTCAATGTCGTCACCGGCCCGGGCGACGCGGGCCGGGCGGTGGTCGACATGGCGGACGTCGTGTCCTTCACGGGGTCGACGGCGGTCGGGCGCGGCGTGGCCCAGCAGGCGGCCGCGCGCGGCATCCAGGCGCAGTGCGAGATGGGCGGGCTGAACGCCTCGATCGTGCTGCCGGACGCCGACGTGGAGTCCGCCGCCAAGGTGATCGCCGGCGCGGCGATGGGCTATGCCGGCCAGAAGTGCACGGCGACGAGCCGCGTGATCGTGGTCGGCGACGCGGCGCCGGTCACGGACGCGCTGGTGGCCGCGGTCGAAGGGCTGAAGACCGGCGACCCGTCGGACGAGTCGACCGTCGTCGGCCCGCTGATCAATCCGCCGGCGCGCGACGAGCTGGTCGAGGCCGCGCGCCAGGCCCCCGGCGACGGCGGGCGGATCGCCACCGGCGGCAGCGCGCTCGACGGGCCGGGGCTGTTCGTCGCCCCGACGATCGTCGACGGGCAGTCGCCGGACGCGCGGCTCGCGCGCGAGGAGGTATTCGGACCGATCGCGACCGTGCTGCGCGCCGAGTCGGCCGAGCAGGCCGTGGCGATCTCCAACGGCGTCCCCTACGGGCTCGTGACCTCCGTCTTCACGCGCGACCTGAACGCGGCGCTCACGGTCTCCGAGGGCATCGAGACCGGGATGATCCGCGTCAACATGCCGACGTCCGGCGTCGACTTCCACGCCCCCTTCGGCGGCGAGAAGCAGTCCTCGTTCGGGCCGCGCGAGCAGGGCAAGGCGGCGCGCGAGCTGTACACGTCGACCCACACGATCACGATCGCGCCGGGTGGCTGATGGCTGTCTGGCGGGTGGCCACGGCCGGCGGTGAGCGGCTCGCCCGCGGGCCGGTGGAGGCCGGCCCGGCCGAGCTGCTCGACGCGAGCCTGGATTCGCTGCTCGCCGCGGGCACGCTCGACGCGCCCGCCGACGGCCCGGTGCCGGCCGGCTCGACCGTGCTCGCGCCCGTGCAGGCGCAGGAGGTGTGGGCGGCGGGCGTGACGTACGCGACCAGCCGCAGCGCCCGCAACGAGGAGTCCGGCGGGCACGACTTCTACAACCTGGTCTACGACGCCGAGCGCCCGGAGCTGTTCTTCAAGGCGGCGCCCGGGCGGGTGCGGGGGCCGGGCGGCGCGATCGGCGTGCGCGCCGACTCCGGCTGGGACGTGCCCGAGCCGGAGCTGGCGCTGGTGGTCGGCGCGGACGGGGGGATCCTCGGCTACACGATCGGCAACGACGTCTCGTCGCGCTCGATCGAGGGCGAGAACCCGTTGTATCTGCCGCAGGCCAAGGTCTACCGCGGGTCGTGCGCGCTCGGCCCGTGCGTGGTCGAGGTGGGCGAGGCGCCGGCGCCCGAGGACATGGAGATCTCGCTGCGGATCGCGCGCGACGGCGGCGAGGTGTTCTCCGGCACGACGCAGGTCGCGCTGCTGCACCGCACGCCGGATGAGCTCGTGGAGTGGCTGTTCCGGGCGCAGGACTTCCCGGCCGGGGTGGTGCTGCTGACCGGGACCTCGATCATCCCCGCGCCGGAGTTCACGCTGCGCGCAGGCGACGAGGTGCGGATCGCGATCACCGGGCTCGGCGAGCTGGTCAACACTGTCGAGGTGGTGGGGGCGTGAAGGCGATCGTCTGGCAGGGACCGGAGCGGATGGCCGTGGAGGAGCGGCCCGAGCCGGGCGAGCCTGGCGCCGGCGAGCTGATCGTCCGGCCGGCGGCGGTCGGCATCTGCGGCTCGGAGGTCGAGGGCTATCTCGGGCACATGGGCAACCGCGTGCCGCCGCTGGTGATGGGGCACGAGTTCGCCGGGGTGGTGGTCGCGGCGGGGCCGGGCGCCGAGCCGCTGGAGGGCGCGCGCGTGGCGGTCAACCCACTGAGCGGCTGCGGGCGCTGCCGGCTGTGCGCTGCGGGCCTGGCGAACGTCTGCCCCGATCGCAAGCTGATCGGCGTGCACGTGCCGGGGGCGTTCGCCGACCTCGTGGCCGTGCCGGCGGCCAGCGCGCGGGCGCTGCCGGACGGCGTGCCGGCGCGGGTGGGCGCGCTCGTCGAGCCGCTCGCCAACGGCGTGCACGCCGTGCGGCTGGGCCTCGGCGCGGGTCCGGTCGAGCGCGCCGTCGTCGTCGGCGGCGGGACGATCGGGCTCGTGACGCTGCAGGCGGCGCTGCTCGCGCAGATCCCCCACGTCGCCGTGGTGGAGCCCCAGCCGCAGCGCCGCGAGCGCGCCGCGGCGCTCGGCGCGCACGCGACCTACGGCTCCGAGGAGGAGGCCCGCGAGGCCGCAGGCGCGGACCTCACGCTCGACGCGGTCGGCGCCGAGGCGACGCGGCGGCTCGCGCTGACGCTGCTGCGCCCGGGGGCGACCGCGGTGTTCATCGGCCTGGCCGCCGACGACACGACGCTCTCCTTCCACGGCGTCGTCCGCAGCCAGCACGCGATCCAGGGCTCCTATGCCTACACGATGGAGGACTACGAGCAGGCGCTGGACTGGCTCGTCAGCGGGCGCGCGTCGCTGGGCGAGCTGTCGCCGGTGCTCCCGCTCCAGGACGGCCCGGACGCGTTCGCGCGGCTCGCCGGTGGCCCGCCGCCGGCGGAGTTCAAGGTGTTCTTGGCCGGCGCCGGGCGCGAGTCGTGACCCTCGAAGGCCGCGTCGCGCTGGTCGCCGGGGCGTCGAGCGGCATCGGGCTCGCCACCGCGCTCGCGTTCGCGGACGCCGGCGCGCGGGTGCACGCCGCGGCGCGGCGGCCGATCGCGGACGACCGGCTCGTCCCCCACGCCCTGGACATCACCGACCGCGCCGCGGTCGCCGCGCTGGCCGGGGAGATCGGCGCGCTCGACGTGCTCGTCGTCGCGGCGGGCATCAACATCCCGCGACGGCGGCTGCACCAGCTCACCCCCGAATCCTGGGACGCGATCCTCGGCGTCAACCTCACCGGCCCGTTCAACCTCATCCACGCCTTCCTCGACCGATTGAAGGCGGCCCGCGGCGACGTGGTGCTGATCGGCAGCGTGTCCGGGAGCTGGCCGGACCGCTCGGGCCCCGCGTACGCGGCCTCGAAGGCCGGGATCCTCGCGCTCGCCCGCGGCGGCGGCTTCGAGGTGGACGGCGAGATCCGCTTCACCGCCGTCCTCCCCGGCGTCGTCGACACGCCGATCCTCGACCACCGCCCCGAGCCGCCCGACGCCGAGCTGCGCGCGCGGATGCTCAAGCCGGAGGACGTCGCCGCCGCCTGCCTGTTCGCCGTCTCGCTGCCGCCGCGCGCCTACGTGCCGGAGCTGACGATCCTGCCTACGGCACTGCAGGCAATCGGCAAGACCACCTAGTCGAAGGGGTCGATCCAGCCGATCACGCGCGCGGTCTCGCCGAAGTAGATGGGCACGCTGCGGGTCCGCCGGCGCAGGCTGGTGCGATGGAGCAGCGCGATCCGGACGGCGTCCTCGATCGCGGTGAGCTCGGCGCGGGCCGGGCGCTCGTTGACGCGGATCGCGAGCGCGGTCGCGACGACGTGGACGGCGGTGTCGAACATCGCGGTGGGGCCCGGCTCGCGCAGCTCGACGGCGAACCCGCGCCGCCGCAGGCCGGCGGCCACCTCCTCGGCGAACTCGGACTCGCCGCCCGCGCTGTTGTCGACCACCACGTCCATGTGGACATGAAGGATGACGCACACTGATGAGATGGACCTGCCGATCCTGCGGGGGGAGCGCGTGCTGCTGCGGCCGGCGCGTCCGGAGGACGCCGGCGCGCTCGCGGCGATCCTCGCCGAGCCCGCGGTCGCGCGCTGGTGGCAGGTCACGGATCTCGACCAGGAGATCGCCGAGGGCGTCGGCTACGCGGTCGTGATCGACGGCGCCGTGCGCGGGTGGCTCGAGGTCTACGAAGAACCGGATCCGATGTACCGGCAGGTCGGGCTCGACATCTTCCTCGCCACCTCGGTCCACGGTCGCGGCTACGCGCGCGAGGCGCTGCGGCTCGTCATCGCCGAGTTCGCCGCACGCGGGCACCACCGCTTCACGATCGATCCCGCGGCGGACAACGAGCGCGCGATCCGGAGCTACGCCGCGCTCGGCTTCAAGCCGGTCGGCGTGATGCGCGAGTACGAGCGCGGCCGCGACGGGACCTTCCACGACGGGCTGCTGATGGATCTGCTGGCGTCCGAGCTCGATCAGACGAGCACGGCGACGACGGCGAGTGGCCCGTGAACGCCGTAGACGACGTCGCCGGTGATGTCGGCCGAGCTGCTCGGGCCGGTGACGAGCGTAAACGCGCTCGGCAGGCCGTCGCGGAACGGGAGGTCGCGCAGCACGTCGCCGGGGACCTCGACGAGCGCGTCGCGGGGCACGGCGACGACGTGCACGCGCGGCAGGAGGCTCGCCATCCGCGGCTCCGTGGCCGAGGCGGCGACCACGACGGTGCCGGTGGCGGCGCAGGCGGCGACGGCGGCGGTCACGCCCGCGTCGGCGTCGCGCGCACGGTCCAGCGGCAGCCGCTCGATGCCCTCCGGCAGCGGGACACGGTCATCGGTCACGACCGCCGTGTGGACGCCGAGCTCGGCGAGGATCGCGGGCAGCTCGTCCGGCGCGGCGAGGCGGCCGCGGGTGGCGGCGAGCGCGGCGCCGAAGCGCTCCGCGAGCGGGCGGTCGTCGGGCGGGAACGTGACGCGCGGCACCTCCGGGGGCGGCGGGGCGGGCGGGTGGACCGTCGCGGGCGGCGCCGGGTCGGCGAGCCGCTCGCGCAGGCGGGCGAGGAACGCGCCGCGCGTCACGGGTCGAGCACCTCGCCGCGCCGCCAGCGCGCGCGGAACGTCGCGCCCTCGCGCCGCGGCAGCTCGCGCCCGCGCGCCCACTCGCGGAACGGCGGCGGCACGAGCGCCTGCGGCGGCCGCACGCGGGCCGGCGCGCCGGACAGCGCGAACGCCCGCGGGCTCGACCAGGCGCGGGCCCAGGCCCGCCACAGGGCGCGCTCGCGGCCGGCCTCGTCGGCGCGGCCCTGCAGCAGCAGCTCGTGCAGCGGGATCGCCACCGGGCAGGCCTTCCAGCAGGCGCCGCACAGGGACGAGGCGTGCGGGAGCTCGGCGTGGCCGTCGAACAGCAGCGGCGAGATCACGGCGCCGATCGGCCCGGAGTAGACCGAGCCGTAGGCATGCCCGCCGATCTGGCGGTAGACCGGGCAGGCGTTCAGGCAGGCGCCGCAGCGGATGCAGTTGAGCGCCTCCTGACTCGGGCTGCCGAGGATGTTCGAGCGGCCGTTGTCGAGGATGACGAGGTGCAGCTCGTCCGGACCGTCGAGGTCGCCGGCGCGCTTCGGGCCGGTGACGCAGTTGACGTAGGTGGCGAAGCGGACGCCCGCCCCGGCGCGGGCGACCAGCGCGAGCAGCAGGTCGGCCTCGGCCCAGCTCGCGACCACGCGCTCCATGCCCATCACCGCGACATGCACCGGCGGCGCGCCCGCGGTCAGTCTCCCGTTGCCCTCGTTGGTGACGGTCAGCAGCGTGCCGGTCTCGGCGACCGCGAGGTTCACGCCGGTGATCCCCAGGTCGGCGGCCAGGAAGCGCTCGCGCAGCGTGCGGCGGGCGAACGCCGTCATCGCGTCCGGGTCCTCGCCGCCGGTGTAGCCCTCGCGGCCCAGCACCCGCACCCAGTCGTCTCGGCTCTTGTGCATCGCCGGGCCGAGGATGTGCGAGGGCGGCTCGCGGTCCAGCTGCTGCACCCACTGGCCGAGGTCGGTCTCCACCGCCTCCACGCCGGCGGCCGCGAGCGCGTCGTTGAGGTGGATCTCCTCGGTCACCATCGACTTCGCCTTCACCGCCAGGCGGGCGCCGCGGCGGTGCGCGAGCGCCGTGATGTAGTCGTTCGCCTCGGCCGCGTCGGCCGCGAAGAACACCTGCCCGCCCGCCGCCTCGACCCGGTCGGCAACGTCGCCGAGCAGCTCCGGCAGCCGCGCGATCGCCGCCGTGCGCAGCGAGCGAGCCGCCTCGCGCAGCGCGTCGGCGTCCGCGAACTCGGCCCGCAGGGCGCGCCAGCGGCCGTCCATGTTGTCGCTGCTGCGGGCGATCGCCCGCTGCAGGTGGCCGTCGCCGGCCAGTGCGCGCCGCTCGCGCTCGCGCAGGCTCATGGCCGCGTGCCCTCCTCCAGCAGCTCGGCGAGGTGCACGACCTCGACGTCCGAGCCCAGCCGCGCGAGCCGCCCGCGCAGGTGCATCAGGCACGACGGATCGGCGCCGCACAGGCAGTCGGCCCCGTCCAGCGTGCGCAGCTTCTCGTCGGCCATCGCCACCGAGAGCTCCGGCTGGCGCACCGAGAACGTGCCGCCGAAGCCGCAGCAGCGGCTCGAGTCCCAGTCGACGAGCTCGATGCCGTCGAGCCGTTGCAGCGCCGCCCGCGGCTCGCCGTGCAGGCCCAGCTCGCGCAGCATGTGGCACGAGTCGTGGTAGGCGACCCGCCGCGGCCGCACCCGCCCGGCCAGCTCGCCGCCGTGCTCGGCGAGGAACTCCGACAGCTCGCGCAGCCGCGGCGCCACGCGCTCGAGGTCGGGGTCCCCCGCGCCCACGAGCCGCGCCGCGAACGTGCGGATCATCGTCGTGCACGAGCCGGCGGGGGCGACGTAGGCGTCCACGTCCGCCGCCGCCAGCGCGCGCAGCGTCGAGCGCAGCACGCGCGCCGCCTCCGCGCGGTAGCCGGAGTTGAACGCCGGCTGCCCGCAGCAGGTCTGGCCCTCCGGGAACACGACCTCGTGGCCCGCGCGCTGGAGCACCCGCGCCGCCGCCACGCCGACCTCGGGCGCGACGAGATCGACCAGGCAGGTGACGAACAGGCCGACGCGCACCCGGCTAGCGTGTCACGGATGCCGCGCGTGCGAGGCGACGCCGTCGTCGACGCCGGCGGCGCCCGCTTGCTGCTGCGCGGCGCCGGGCTCGGCGGCTACAGCCTGCTCAACGAGCCGGCCGATCCCGGCGGCGAGGTCGTCGGCCCGTTCCACCGGCGCGAGACCGGGGACGCCGATCTGGGTCGGCGAGTTCGGGCCTGTCTATCCGGGCGACCCGGAGGGCGACGAGCATCGCTACCAGGTGCTCTCCGATCGGCATCTACGAGAGGTACGGCGCGGGGTGGTCGATCTGGACGTACAAGGCGTCGGGGTCCAGGGCCTCGTCTACGCCGAGGGCGCCTACATCGAGCGCTTCGGGGACCTGATCGCCAAGAAGACGCGGCTTGGAGTCGATTCGTGGGGGGCGACGGAGTACGAGATCCCGGAGGTCTTCGAGCCGGTCCACGAGCTGATCGCCCGCGAGCTCCCCGACTGGGACCCGTATCCATGGACGCCCGCGCGACCGGCTGTGCGAGCTGGTCGCCGCCCGGCTGGTCAGTCGTCCCGCATGACCGTGTCGCGGTAGTGCACGCTGGCGCCGTGCTCCTCGCAGATGGCGCGCACCTCGGCCGCGAGCGGCGCGCCGGCCTCGAAGAAGTCGCTCGGGAACGTGCCGAGGATGACCTGGAGCTGCGGATATCGCCCCAGCGCCTCGCCCGTGAAGGTCTCGAGCGGCTGCGCTGCCCACGCCTCGATCGCCGCGCGGGCCTCGCGGAGCGCGTCGGCGGAGGGGAAGTCGGCGACCACGAGGCAGGCGGCCTCCCCGCGCGCGTCCGCGTCCTTCTCGGGCGTCCAGCTGCCGTCGCCCGCCTCGGTCGCGACGCTGCCGTCGGGACCCGGGCGCGGAGGCTCGGACGGTGCCGCGGCGAGGCGCGCCCGCAGGCGCCACGCGGGCAGCCAGCGATCATGCCAGTCGTCCGCGTCGGGGTAGTCGGTGAAGTAGCTCGCGCGACAGAACCCCAGCGCCCACTCCTCCACCGGCTCAGCGATACCCAGGTCCGCGACGACCGCGGCGACGAACGCGTCCGTGCCATCGGCGATCTCGGTCGCCTCGCCGGGCGTGATCACGGTCTCGAGGACGGCGGGGCTCGACAGCACGGGGTTCCAGACGTAGAAGGCGGGCATGAGGCTACTCGTAGGTGAAGGCCTTGAAGACGTCCATCCGATACGACGCGGCG
>JBIOTP010000158.1:0-8164 GCA_044865965.1 Solirubrobacteraceae bacterium | reverse complement strand
CGGGGCCATGGGGGCTCACGTTAGCGGCGCGCCCCGCGCCCTCCGCGGCCCTCGCGGGCGGGGCCGCTAGCCTGTCTGCGGTTGCGGCGCACGCCGCAACTTCGTCCTGCGGTGCCCGTTCCAGCTCACCGATGACCCGGCATCTCGCGATCGTCCCTGCCTACAACGAAGTCGCCGCCGTCGCCACGACGGTCGCCGACCTGCGCGCCCACGCGCCGGGCTTCGACGTGCTCGTGATCGACGACGGGTCGACGGACGACACCGCCGCCGCCGCGCGCGCGGCCGGCGCGGAGGTCCTGCGCCTGCCGTTCAACCTCGGCATCGGCGGCGCGGTCCAGGCCGGGTACCAGTACGCGCTCGAGCGCGGCTACGAGGTCGCGGTCCAGGTCGACGCCGACGGCCAGCACGACGCCCGCCACGTCCCGGAGCTGCTGGAGCACCTGCGCACGCGCGAGCTCGGGATGGTCACCGGCTCGCGCTTCCTGCGGGCGACGAGGGACGGCTATCGGTCGTCCATGCCGCGCCGCGCCGGCATCCGGCTGTTCGCGTGGGTGCTGTCGGTCCTCGTCGGGCGCCCGGTGACCGACCCGACGTCCGGGTTCCGCATGGTCGGCCGGCGCGGGATCGAGCTGTTCGCCCGCGACTACCCGCACGACTACCCCGAGGTCGAGGCCGTCCTGCTGTTGCACTTCCACAAGCTGGAGGGCACCGAGGTGCCCGTCCGGATGCGCGCGCGCACCACCGGCGTCTCGTCGATCAACGCCGGCCGCTCGGTCTACTACATGGTCAAGGTGCTGCTGGCCATCTTCGTCGGGCTCCTGCGCGCCCGCCCGGCGGTGGCGCCCGGCGACGCCGCCCCCGTCACCGCGGAGCACACGATCTGATGGACAACCGGATCCAGATCGTCGCCATCATCGCCACCGCGGGGTTGTTCTTCGTGGTCTTCGAGATGGTGCGGCGCCGGCGCCTGATGGAGCGCTACGCCCTGCTGTGGCTGCTGGCGTCGGCGATCCTGCTCGGCCTCGCGGTCTGGCGTAACCTGCTGGAGGTCATCTCGCGCGCGATCGGCGTCGCCTACGCGCCGTCGGCGCTGTTCGTGATCGCGTTCGGCTTCATCCTCGTGCTGCTGCTGCACTTCTCGCTCGTGATCTCCCGGCTGGCGGATCAGAACAAGGTGCTGGCGCAGCGCATCGGGCTGCTCCAGCAGCAGGTCGACGCCGCCGAGCAGCGTACGGCCGCCGCCAAGCCCGCGGTGCAGCCGGAGGAGCTGGTCGCGGCCGGCGTCCCGCCGCGCCGGGACTGACGTGCCGGCCCCCGCGCTGGCGGCCGTGGTGGTCGCCTACAACTCGGCGGGCGACCTGCCGGGCACGCTGGCGAGCCTGCGCGACCAGCTCGCGCCCGACGACGAGCTCGTCGTAGTCGACAACGGCTCGCGCGACGCGAGCGCGGAGGTCGCGCGCACGGCCGGGGCGCGCGTGGTGGCGGCCGGGCGCAACGCCGGGTTCGCCGCCGGCTGCCATGCCGGCGCGCGGGCGACACGGGCGCCGCTGCTGTTCTTCTGCAACCCCGACGCCGCGCTCGCCCCCGGCTGCGTGGACGCGCTGCGGGCGGCCGCCGGCGAGCAGCCCGGCTGGGGCGCGTGGCAGGCCCTCGTCACGCTCCCGGGCGGCAACGAGGTCAACACCTCGGGCGGCGTGACCCACTGGCTCGGCATGGGCTGGGCCGGCCAGTACGGCGCGCCGGTGGCGGCCGCCGCGCCCGCGCCGCGCGAGGTCTCGTTCGCCTCGGGGGCGGCGCTGGTCGTGCGCCGGGCGGCGTGGGACGCCCTCGGCGGCTTCGAGCCCGCCTACTTCATGTACGGCGAGGATCTGGACCTCTCGCTGCGCCTGCGGCTCGCGGGCTGGGGCGTCGGCGTCGTGCCGGCCGCGCGCGTGCAGCACGCCTACGAGTTCGCCAAGGGCACGTACAAGTGGTTCCTGCTCGAGCGCAACCGATGGTGGACGATCCTCGGCGCCTACCCCGCCGCCCTGCTGGCCGCGCTGGCGCCGGCGCTGCTCGCCGCCGAGATCGGGCTGCTGGCCGTCGCCGCACGCGGCGGCTGGCTCGGCGCCAAGCTGCGCGCGCAGGGGGCGGTGCTGCGCTCGCTGCCGTGGGCGCTGCGCCGCCGGCGGCGGGTGCAGGCCACGCGCGCGGTCAGCGCGCTCGGGTTCGCGAGCGGGCTGTCGGCCACGCTGGACTCGCCGTTCCTGGGCCCGCTCGCGGAGATCGGGCCGGTGCGCGCCGCGCAGCACGGCTACTGGCGCGGCGTCCGCCGCGCGCTGGGAGCCCCGCGTGGCTAGCGCGCTGCGCCCCACGCCCCTCGCGGAGCAGCCCGCGGCCGGCGCCGCGGCGGCGCCGCGCGCCCGCAGGGTGCCCGCGCCGCTCGCCGCGCTGCTCGCGGCGACCGCGCTGCTGGGCCTCGCCTGGAGCCTCGTCGTCCCCGCGTGGCAGGCGCCCGACGAGAACGCCCACTACGGCTACGTGCAGTCGCTCGTCGACGGTCCCGGGCTCCCCGGCGATCCGCGGCGGCACACGTACGCGACCGAGCAGGTCGCCGCCGCCGAGGCGGCCAACAGCGACCAGGTCGCCGCCGCCCCGACCACGAAGCCGCCCTGGGACCCCGCCGAGGAGGCCGCGTGGCAGCGCCGCGAGGCGGCCGTGACCGCGGCGCAGCGCGGGGACGGCGGCGGGCCGAACCCGGCCGCGACCAACCCGCCGCTGGCCTATCTCGCCTACGCGGTGCCCTACGCGGCGACCTCCGGCGCCGGTCCCTTCACCCGCCTGTGGGCGATGCGGGCGCTCAGCGTCGCGTGGCTGCTGGTGACCGTCTGCGCGGCATGGCTGCTCGCCGGCGAGGTGGTCGGGCGGCGGCGTCCGCTGCAGCTCGCGGCGGCCGCCGTCGCCGGCCTGACGCCGATGATGACGTTCATCAGCGCCACCGTCAGCACGGACCCGCTGCTGTGGACGACGTGGACGCTCGCGCTGTGGCGTGGCGTGCGGATGCTCAAGCGCGGCCTCACGCCGGCGTCCGGGGCGTGGTTCCTGGGCGCGGTCGGCGCGGCGTGCTGCGTGAAGGCGACGAGCTTCGCGCTGCTGCCCGCCGCGCTGGTCGCGCTGGCGATCGCGTACCGCCGCCTGGATCGCCGGCGCGCCCTTCCCTCGCTGGCGCCCGCGCTCGGCGCGCTCGCCGTCACGGCCGGCGGGTGGTTCGCGGTCGCGCGGATCCTAGGCCGCCAGGCCGCCGCGCAGCTCAGCGGCACGGCGACGACCGGCGCCGTGAACGTGCGCGAACTCGCCTCCTACCTGTGGCAGTTCTACTTCCCGCGGCTGCCGTTCATGACCGACTACTTCACGACGCAGCTCCCAGTCTACGACGTGATGCTCAAGGGCGCGTGGGGGCGCTTCGGCTGGCTCGAGGTCAGGTTCCCCGGGCCGTTCTACTGGCTGCTCGGCCTC
This sequence comes from Solirubrobacteraceae bacterium, assembly GCA_044865965.1. Taxonomy (GTDB): domain Bacteria; phylum Actinomycetota; class Thermoleophilia; order Solirubrobacterales; family Solirubrobacteraceae; genus Solirubrobacter. The sequence continues at coordinate 4,669 of JBIOTP010000158.1, read as the reverse complement.
GCGACCGTGGCCGTCGCGGCCGCCGCGGGCGCGCGGCTGTGGCGGGGCCGGGCGCGGATGGACGGCGGCGTGGCGGCGCTGTTCGCGCTCGCCGCCGCGGGCCTGCTCGCCGGCCTGCACTGGACGGAGTACCACGTGCTGGCCGCCCACGCGGGGGGCTTCATGCAGGGCCGCTACCTGCTGCCGCTCGTCGGGCTCGGCGGCCTCGCGCTGGCACAGGCGCTGCGGCTGCTGCCCGGCCGCCGGCAGGCGGCGGGCGCGGCCGCGGCGGTCGGCGCGCTGTTCGCCCTGCAGGTCCTCTCGCTCGGCCTCGTCCTGGTGCGCTTCTATGCGTAGCGCCGTCGTCACCGCGCTGATCGCCGCCGCCGCGGTCCTCGCGGTGGCGATCTACGCCGCCGTGCGCGGCGACGATCTCGCCTTCACCCCGGGCGTCGCCCCCGGCGTCGCGATCGCGCAGCTCGCGCCCGGCGACGAGATCTGCCAGCGCCCGCTCACCGTCCCCCCCGACGCGGAGTTCGACCGCGTGGCGCTGACCCTCGGGGCGCCGGAGCCGGTGCGGGTGACCGTGCGCGACGCCCGGACGGGCCGGGTGGTGCGGAGCGCGCGCGCGACCGGCGGCCGTCCGGCGGCGACCGGCGTGGTCCCCGCGGGGGCACGGATCGCGCTCTGCGTCGAGAACGCCGGCACGCGCCCGGTGCCGGTCTACGGCAACCCCGGCCAGGCGGCGCGGGCCACGACCGCCGCCGTCAACGGCCGCGAGATCCCGTTCGACGTGGCGATGAGGTTCGAGCGCGCCCCGCGGTCGCTCGCGAGCCTCGCCCCGGCGATGGCGCGCCGCGCCGCGCTGTTCAGGCCCGGCTGGGTCGGCGCGTGGACGATCTGGGCGCTCGCGGGGCTGGTCGCCCTCGCCGTCCCCGCGCTGCTCGTGCGCGCCGTGCGGACCGCCGCGGAGTAGCGCCGTGGAGCTCTCCGTGGTCCTCGTCAACCACAACGGGGCGGGCTGCCTGCCGCAGACGCTCGCGGCGCTCGCCCGCGGGACGCGCGCGGAGCACGAGGTCATCGTCGTCGACTCGGCCTCCACGGACGGCAGCTGGGAAGGCCTCGACGCCCGCGTGCTGCGCCACGAGCGCAACATCGGCTTCGCCGCCGGCTGCAACCGCGGCGCAGAGGCGGCCAGCGGGCGCCTGGTGGCGTTCGTCAACTTCGACGCGGTCGTGGAGCCGGGCTGGGACGCGCCCCTGCGCGCGCTGCTCGACGATCCGGCGGTCGTGGTCGCCACCGGGCTGCTGGTCACGCCGGACGGCGGCACGCTGGAGGCCGTCGGGCTGGCCATCGCCCCCAACACCGCGACCTACGGGCGCCACGGCGGCGAGCCGCGCGCACATGCGCCCGCGGCGCCGATCGACGTGACCGCCGCCTCGGGCGCGCTGATGATGGTGCGGCGCGAGGACTTCCTCGCCCTCGGCGGCTTCTACGAGCCGCTGTGGATGTACGGCGAGGAGGCCGACTACTGCCTGCGGGCGCTAGACCGCGGGCGGATCGTGTTGCACCCCGGCAGCGCGATCCGCCATCACGTGGGACACGCGTCCGGGCCGCACCAGTCGCCCGTGCGGCTGTACTGGCCGAGCCGCAACCGGCTGCTCAACGCCTCCCGGCACCTGCCCGCCGCCGCGCTGGCCCGGTCGGTCGCCGCCTCGGCCGCGTTCGACCTGCTGACGCTCGCGCAGGTCCGGCGCGGGTGGGCGCTCGCGAGCGTGGCGCGCGGCTGGCGCGACGGGCTGCGCCTCATGCGCGCGGTGCGCCACGACCGCACGGGGGAAGAGCGCGCGCGCGCCGCGCGCCGCCTCGTGCCGCTTCGCGTGGCGGTCGTCGAGCAGTGGCGGTTGGGCCGCTTGGGGGTGTAGACACCGTGCCGCGCGGCGGGGTCGGCGAACAGCTTGCATCGAGGGAGAGCCTGGAGTGGCTCGGCGCCAAAACGATCATCGCCGCGCCAGGGGTGGCTGACGTTTGTAGTGCTGTAGGGGTACTTTCGTCAGCCAGCCCCCGGGCCGACCGAGCGAGCGTGATCGATCGTGCGCGTCAGGAACGCGTGTGCGAGGCAGTCGCCCGCGCCCGATCACGCCATCGGCTCGACCCCTCCTCAATGCAAGAGGTTCGCCGGGCCCTGCTCGCCGCCCGCGGGGGGCGAGCGTGACCACGGCCCTCGTGATCTCCTCCGAGCCCGTCGGGCGCCAGATGCTCGGCAGCGCGATCCGCGCCTACGAGCTCGCCCGCGCGCTCGCCCCGCACGCCGAGGTCACGCTGGCGTGCCCCGCTGGCGGCGACGAGACGCCCGTCGAGCTGCCGGTGGTGCGCTTCCCGCGCGCCGACGCGCGGCCGCTGCGGGCGCCGGCCGCCCGCGCCGACGCGATCGTGGCCCAGCCGCCGTGGCCGCACGTCGCCGCCGTGCTGCGGCGCTCGCCGGCCCGGCTGATCTTCGATCTCTACGACCCCGAGCCCTTGGAGAACCTCGAGCTGCTCCGCGGCCGCGCGGCGGTCGTGCGGCGCGCGGTGTCGACGCTCACGCTGGACCGCTTCGCCGCCGCGCTGCGGACCGGGCACCACCTCATGTGCGCGTCGGAGGGCCAGCGCGCGCTGTGGCTGGGCATGCTGCTCGCGGAGCGGCTGATCCCGCCGGCCGCCTACGACGCGGATCCCACGCTGCGCTCGCGGCTCGACGTCGTGCCGTTCGGGGTTCCGGACGAGCCGCCGCCGTCCGGGCCGCGCGACGCGATCCCCGGCATCGGGCCCGACGACGAGGTCGTGTTGTGGAACGGCGGGATCTGGAACTGGCTCGACGCGCCGACCGCGATCCGCGCGGCCGGCGAGCTGGCCGCCCGTCGCCCGGCGGTCAAGCTCGTGTTCATGGGCGGCGCGCCGGCCGGGCCGGGGCGGCGCGCGGCCGAGGAGGCGCGGCGGGTCGCCGCGGAGCTGGGGCTGCTCGGCGGCGTGGTGCGCCTGCACGAGGGCTGGGTGCCCTACGACGAGCGCGCGGGGTGGCTGCGGCGCGCCGACTGCGCGATCTCCACGCACCGCGACCACCTGGAGACGCGCTTCGCGTTCCGCACCCGCCTGCTCGACTGCTTCTGGGCGGGCGTCCCGGTGGTCGCCACCCGCGGCGACGAGCTCGCGGCCCGCGTCGAGCGCGACGGGCTCGGCGCCGCGGTGCCGGTGGGCGACGCGGCAGCCGTCGCCGACGCGCTGGAGCGGGTGCTGACCCGCGGCCGCGAGGCTCACGCGCCGGCGCTCGCCCGCGCGCGCGAGGACTTCCGCTGGTCGCGCGTCGCCGCGCCGCTGGTGCGCTGGGTCACGAGCGACGCGCGCCCGGCCGCCCCGCCCGGCTCCGGACGCCCGCTGGCACGGGCCCGCGACGCCGGCTTTCGCGTCGCGCTGCGAGCGCTCGGCCGCTGGCCATCCCTGTGAGGACTGCTAGAGATGGTCCGCCGATGACCCGCCGGCGCCCCCTCACGCGGAACGTCGCGGCCAACATGATCAACGCGGTCGCGACGATCGTCTCGGCCGCGCTCGCCGTCCCGCTCGCGCTGCACTACGTCGGGCTCGACGGCTTCGGCGTCTGGACGCTCGCGCAGACCGCGCTCATCTACGTCGCGACGGCCGAGACCGGCTTCGGCCCCGCGGTCCAGCGCTACGTGGCCGTCGCGCACGGCGCCCGCGACGTGCAGCAGGCCGCGCGCGTGGTGTGGTCGGCGTCTGCCTTCTACGTCGGGCTCGGCGGCCTCGCCGCGGTCGTCACGGCGCTCGCCGCCCCGGCGATCGTGGACCTGTTCGACGTGCCGGAGTCCTTGCGCGCGGACGCGATCGCGATGTTCCGGATCACCGGCGTCACCATGCTGCTCGCGCTCGTCGCCGCGGGCCTCGCGAACGTGCTCCAGGGCGTCGAGCGCTTCACCGCCGCGGCGGTGGCGACCGCCGTCTCGGCGATCGTGTTCCTCGCGACGGCCGCGCTGCTGCTCCATGACGGGCGCGGGCTGGTCGGCCTGGCCGAGGCGGCGCTCGCGCAGTTCGCGGTCGGCGTGCTGCTACGCGCCTGGATGGTGCGCGACGTGCTCGGGGTCGCCCGCCCGGCGTGGCTCGAGCGCGCGCAGGCGCGGGCGCTGGCCGGCTTCTCGGCGCGCATGCAGGTCAACGTCGCCTCCACGCTGGTCAACTCGCAGACCGACAAGCTCGTGGTCGGCCTGGTGGCGACGACGGCGGCGCTCGGCGAGGTCGGGATCGGCTCCCAGGTGGCGGAGGCGACGCGCTTCCTCGCCGGGGCCGCACTCGGGCCCGTCGTCGCGCGGCTCGCGATCGTCCACGGCGAGGGCGACGCCGCGCGGCTGACCGAGATCTACCACCGGATCGACCGGCTGTGGCTGCGGCTGGGCGTCGGCTCGATGCTGATCGCGATGGGGGTCATGCCGCCGGTGATCGCGGCCTGGCTCGGCCCCCAGGCGGGGGACGCGGCGCTCTACGGCGTGCTGCTGACCTTCGCCTACGGCGTCGGCCTGCTCGCGGGGCCGGCGCTGGCCTACCTGCGCGCGGTCGGCCGGCCCGGCCTGGAGGCGCGCTACGGGGGCCTGCTGATCGCGGCCAACGTGCTGCTGACGATCGCGCTCGGAGTGCTGTTCGG
>JBIOTP010000157.1:0-13120 GCA_044865965.1 Solirubrobacteraceae bacterium | reverse complement strand
GCGTGCCGGTTCAGATGGGCCCACAGGGGCGCCATCAGCTCCGACAGCCGCTGCGCGGACGCGCCTTGGGGAGCTTGCGTCTGCGCAACGTTTGCTTGCATGCATGCAAGCATAGCGGGCTGTCAAGGCGCCATCGGTACTCACTATCATCTCGCAAGTGACCACTTCGATCCCCACCGACGCGGAGGCGCTCGACGCCTACTCGCGCGTGGTCACGACGGTCGCCGAGCGGCTCGCGCCATCGGTCGCGAACCTCCGCGTGTCCCGCCGCGGGCGTCTCGCGGGCGCCGGCTCGAGCGTCGTCATCACGCCCGACGGCTTCCTCGTCACGTCCGCCCACGTCGTTTCCGGCGCGCGCTCGCGCCTGCGCGCGTCGTTCACCGACGGCTCGGACGTCGAGGTCCGCATGGTCGGCGCCGACCCGCTGTCCGACCTCGCCGTGCTGCGCGCCGACTCGGCGCTTCTGCACCCGGCCGAGCTGGGGGACGCGGCGACGCTGCGCGTCGGCCAGCTCGTGGTCGCGATCGGCAATCCGCACGGCTACGCGGGCTCGGTGACGGCCGGCGTCGTGTCGGCGCTCGGCCGCTCGCTGCCGGCCCGCGACGGCGCTGCCACGCGGATGATCGACGACGTGATCCAGACCGATGCCGCGCTGAACCCGGGCAACTCCGGCGGCGCGCTGGTCGACGGCCGCGGGACCGTGGTCGGCGTCAACACCGCCGTCGCCGGCGTCGGCCTCGGGCTGGCCGTGCCGATCAACGCCACCACCCGCCGGATCATCGCGGCGCTGATGCGCGACGGCCGCGTCCGGCGGGCCTGGATCGGCATCGCCGGCGGCGCCCGCCCGCTGCCGCCGCGCGTCGCCGCGACGCTGGGCCGCGACAGCGCCGTCGAGGTCGTCGAGGTCATCGAGGGCTCGCCCGCCGCCCTGGCGGGCCTGCGCCCCGAGGACCTGATCGTCGCCGTCGACGGCATTCCCGTGCGCGGCGTCGACGAGCTCCAGCGGCTGATGGCCGAGGAGCGGATCGGCGTCGACGTGCGGCTCGAGGTCGTACGCGGCGGCGTGTCGCGCGAGGCGAGCCTGCGCCCGGCCGAGCTCTCCCGCTAGCGCCGCGATGGAATGATCCGGCGGCCACCGACCGCTCAGCTCAGGGCCGCAACAGCTCGTTCTGCGCCGACTCGCGCGGCGGCCCGACGACGACCCGCGCCGCGCGCACGGTCCGGTCCCGCACGTGGACCTGGTAGGTGCCGCGGCGCGCGTCGACCGTGAGGCGCCCGGTGCCGCCCGGCTCGATGTCGGCCGTGCTCGTGCGCACGCCGGCCCGGCGGCCGCCGAGCTCGTCGGTCTCGAAGATCGCCCGCTGGGTGGTCCCGGACTGGTTGTTGACGATCAGCACGATCTGGCCGGCGCCGACCGAGCTGGGGGAGACCTGCACGACGTCCTCGTGGATCGCCGCCGTGAGCGTGACCGGGGAGGGCGGGCGGGGGATGTTCGTGCGCGGCGGCTCGTCGCCGCACGCCTGCAGCCCGGCCATGCCGGCGAGGGCGAGCGCGGCGGCGAGCGGGCGGCGCACGGGCCGGCAACGTTAGTGGACCGCGCGCGGGCGCGACGCGGTTCCCGCGCTGCAAGCTGCGTTTCAAGCCGTCCGGTGGCGGTCGGATGCTGTGGGGTCGATGTCCGCGCTCCTCGATCAGCCGCTCGCCTCCGCCGAGTTCCTCGCGGTTGACACGGAGACGAACGGGCTGCCCGGCGACCGCTGCGAGCTGACCGAGGTCGGCGCCGTGCTCGTCGGCGGCGGCGAGCTGCACGAGGACTGGTGCGCGCTGGTCGGGGTGGAGGCGCCGCTGGGGCGCGGGATCCAGCGCTTCACCGGGATCTCGCAGGCGATGGTCGACACCGCGGCGCCGCCGGAGGACGTGCTGCCGGAGCTCGCGGCGCGGATGCGCGGGCGCGTGCTGGTGGCGCACTCGGCGCGCTTCGACGTCGGCGTGCTGCGCCAGGCGTTCGCGCGCGCAGAGCTCGAGTGGCCGAATCCGCCGGTGCTCTGCACGGTCGCGCTCGCTCGGCGCTTCGCCCCGCTGCAGCGCCGCCGCGGGCTGGCGTCGCTCGCCGCGGCGCTCGGGATCGACGTCGAGGCGGTGCACCGCGCGCTACCCGACGCGCGGACGTGCGCGCGCGTGTTCTGCGCGCTGTTCGGGCGGCTCTGCGCGCATGCCGCGACGGTCGGCGAGGCCGTCGCGCTGCTCTTGCCGCCGCGCCGCCCGCGCCCCCCGCGCGTGCGCGGCGGCGCGCGGCCGCCGCTCGGCTCGCTCCCGCACGAGCCCGGCGTGTACGTGTTCCGCGACGCCGACGGGCGCGTGCTCTACGTCGGCAAGTCGATCGACCTGCGCACGCGCGCCCGCGCGCACTTCACGGCGGGCGCGCCGTGGACCGCCGAGGCCGAGCACGTCGACCACCAGGCCACGGAGTCCGAGCTCGGCGCGCTGCTGCTCGAGCACCGCCTGATCAAGGCGCTGCGGCCGCCCGGCAACATCCGCGGCAAGGCCGAGCCCGACGGCTACGTCTACGTCCGCTGCCGGCTGGACATCGCGTTCCCGATCCTCGAGGTCGCGCGCGAGCCGGCCGCGGGGCACGCGGTCTGCGTCGGCCCGGTTCGGGGCCGCGCCGCGGCGTCGGAGCTGGTCGAGCAGCTCAACTCGCTCTTCGGCCTGCGCCACTGCGGCCGGGCGCTGCCGCGCCGCGAGCACCCGTCCGCCTACGGCCAGATGGGCCGCTGCCTCTCGCCGTGCCTGCGCGACCTCGATCCGAACCTCTACCGCGAGCGCCTGGACGCCGCGCTGGCGCTGTTCGTGGGCGAGGCCGACGGCGGCGCCGCCCTGCTCGCGCGCGTCGACGAGCAGATCCGCGAGGCGTCCGCCGCGCAGCGCTACGAGCGCGCCGCCTGGCTCCAGCGCCGCCGGCGGCGGCTGGCGACGCTGCTCGGGGGCTTCGGCGGGGTCCTGCGCGCGATCCATGCCGGGACGCGGCTCGTGCTCGCGCCCCACCCGGAGCACGCCGGCCGCTTCGACGCCGTGTGGGTCGCCGGCGGCCGCGTCGCCGACTGGGGCCCGTGGGGCGACGCCGCCGAGCTCGCGGCCCGCTCCGCCCGCGTCCTCGCCCGCGCGCCCGCCCCCGGCCTCGGCGGCTGGCTGCCCGCCGACGCGGTCGCCGAGGCGCGCCTCGTCGGCGCCTGGGTCGCGAGCCACGACCCACCGGCGCTCGAGCTGCGCGCGGGCGTCGGGGAGGACGAGCACGCCGCCTTCGTGCGAACCGTCATTCCGGCCAGCTCGAGCCGCTGGTCCAGCGCTTCCGCGTGACCGCCTGACACGCTACGCGCATGATCCTCGGCCTCGATCACGTCCAGGTGGCTGCGCCGCCGGGCTGCGAGGCCGAGGCGCGCGGCGCTGCCGGGCGCGCGCCGCTTCTACACCGAGGACCCGTGGGGAAACCGGCTAGAGCTACTTGCCGCTCTTGCCCCAGGCCATCACGGTGAGGGGGCCTAGCGGCGCCTTCTCGTGCTCCGGCGGCGGCGACGTCGCCTCCGGCGGGCGGTCCGGATCCTCCGCGACGACGTGCACGACCGGCACGCCGGTGAAGCGTGCGACGGAGTGCGGGAGGTCGGAGCGGATCCACCTGGAGCTCTGGCCCGGCAGCGTCGACACGATCACCTCGTCGTGCCGCAGCGGATCCCAGACCTCGGCGAGCGCCTCGAGCGGGACCGGATCGCAGACGACGCCGTCGCATGCCTTGATCCCGGCGCTGCGCCACGCCTCCAGCGCGGCGTTCATGCGCTCCCTGGCGGCCGCGCGGGCCGCGCTCCCCGGGCCGGCCGCCGGCATGACCAGCGTCACGCTGATCGGCCCGCGCTCGCTCCGGTGCACGAGCGCCTCGATGAGCTCCGGCGCCGCGGCGGTGCGGTTGGCGAGCACGACTACGTGAGCGGCCATTGGCAGCCCCCTTCAGGTCCGTTCCAGCGTCTGTACGCCGATACTAGCTCGCGAACGGGACATCGACGATGAGCGCTGTCGTGCCGTCGACGCTCACCGTGTCGCCGGGCGCCGCCTCGCGGCGCACGAGCGCCAGTCCGATCGGGCCGTGGACCGGCGAGACGACCGACGAGCCGAGGCGCCCGACGACCTTGCCGCCGAGGCGCAGCTCGGCGCCGGGAGGCGCCGGCGCGCTGAGCTTGACCCCGCGCAGGTGGCGGTTCGGCCTGCCGCGCCAGTGCAACCGCGCGACGGTCTCCTGGCCGACGTAGCAGCCCTTCGTGAACGACACGGCGCGCTCGTTGAGGCCCGCCTCCTCCGGGATCACGCTCTCGTCGAGCTCGACGCCGTAGCGCGGGCGCCCGGACTCCACGCGGGCGATCTCGGCGGCCGCCTCGTCGCCGTCCGGAAACGGCAGCGCGGCGCGCACCGCGGGGAGGTCGGCGGCGGCCGCGAACAGGTCCAGGCCCAGGTCGGTCGTCACGGCGACGGCCGGCCGGCCGCCCAGCTCGACGCGCGCGCTGTCGTGCTCGGAGGGTCCGGCGAGCGGCGGCGCGTACGGTCCGATCACGGACAGCAGGCCGAGCTCGACCGTCCGCTTGTGCAGCTCGACGTCCGAGCCCAGCTTGTAGCGCCGGATCATGTTGAACAGCTCCTGCAGCGCCACCCGCTCACAGTCGAGCAGCAGCTCGTCGCCGAGGTCGAACACCCGCAGGTCGCCGAGCATCTTGCCCTTGGGGGTCAGGAACGCCGCGTAGCAGCCGCGCCCCGGCGAGAGCCCCTCGATGTCGTTCGTAACCTGGCCCTGCAGGAACGTCTTCGCGTCCGGCCCGGTCAGCGCGAGCTTGCCACGAGCGCTGCGGTCGACGACGAAGGTGGTCACTGAGGAAAGATTAGTGATCGTCGAGGCGCGCCAGCCGGCGCTCGACCTCACGCTGGAGCTCCTCCATCACCCGCTCGCGCGGGACTCCGGCCTCGAGCGCCGACCGCACCACCGCCGCCTCCTCGACGCCGTCGAGGCGCTCGAGCAGCGCGAGCAGCCCATTGAGGTCCATGGGAAGGTCGGCCATGTACGCTCCTGTGCGCATCATGCCGCTCGCGGCCGACTTCCAGGAGATCCTCGACTCCCTGCCGTCGGACTGGACCGACCTCGAGCTCGACCTGCGCGTCGACGAGGACCGCTACATCGACGCGGCGACGCTGCTCGTGACCTGCAACGCGCAGCCCTACTCCCGCCACGACTGGCACTTCCGGATCATCGTCGCGCACCAGTTCGGCCACGCCGCCGCGGCGCCGGTCGTGCACGGCACGCTCAAGCTGCTCGACGACGCCGGCATCGCCGGCGAGCTCGTCCTACGCGAGGTGCGCACCGGACGCGTGGAGGTCGTGCAGATGTGGGGGCGCCCGGAGTCCGTGCGCCAGGAGTTCCGCCGCCTCCGCTCGCAGTGAGGGTCGTCGCGGTCTTCGACGACCTGCTGCTGGGCTCCAACGTCCTCGGGATGCTGCGCGCCGCCGGCCACGAGGCCGTGCTGGCCGGCCCCGACACCGCCCACCCGGGGGGCGCGGCCGTGATGGTCGTCGACCTCGCGGGGCTCGACGGGGTGGCGCTGGTCGAGCGGCTGCGCGGGGCGGGCGAGCTGGAGGGGACGCGGCTGCTGGGCGTGTACTCGCACGTCGACATCGACACGCGGCGGCGGGCCGAGGCGGCCGGGTTCGATCTGGTGGTGCCGCGGTCGCGGATCGCGCGGGAGGGGCCCGCTCTGGTTGAGCGGTTGGCGGCTTCGTAGCGCCGGCGAACATCTTGCAAGGTAGGGGGAGCCTGAAGTGGCTCGGCGCCGCGCAAGCTCGCGCGCCCGTACGGGTCTTATCGCGCGCGATCGATCACATTCGGTCAGACGTGCTGGGGGGTGACGTAACTGGGTGTCGCATACCGACAGTTACTTGCGTCACCCCCGCGCGGCGCTGATCGTCTCGCGCCCGCGCGGCAATCCAGGCTCCCCTACCTTGCAAGAAGTTCGCCTAGCCCGGCGCGGCGACCGACCGGTCATACCGCGGCCCGCGCGGCAGCTCGCCATAGAACGAAGCGCCCTCGGTCCACGACGCCGCGACGTCATCAACCTCCCGCGAGAGCCGCGCCCGCGAGACCCCCGGGACCTGCGAGACCATCGCCTCCACAGCCGCATCGGGCTCGAGCTGCGCCTGCGTATACCCGCGCTGCAGCGCCCGCACGACCGCGCGCACCTTCCCGCGGTCGTCGTCCAACGACGCGCGGGTCACGCACAGCACCAGCAGCGGCTGCTGGCGCACGGCCATCACGCCCACGAGGTCGCCGCGCACCTCGCGCGGCGGCAGGATCGCGAGGTCCGCCTCGCCGCGATCCAGAGCTGCGGCGCCGTCGCGCCGCCCCGGCAGCACCGTCAGGTTCACCCCGTAGCCCTCGTCGTAGTCGCGCGCCGTCGCCAGGTAGATGCCGGCGTGAACCGCGGCCGGCCGCGCGCCGAGCACGAGCGTCGCGTCCCCGAACGAGCCGGTCGAGGCCTCGCCGCCGCACCCGGCGAGCGCCGCCAGCAGCGCGAGGAGGGCACACGTGCGCACCTAGGTATGGTGCCGTGCGGATGCGCAGGGTCACCTTCTCGCGCAACGTCACGCTCTCCCTGTCGCGCACGTGCCGCTGCTACTGCAAGTACTGCGCGTTCGCGACCCACCGGCCGCATCTGCACGAGCCTGAAGAGGTCGAGAAGCTGATCGACCGGGCGGCCCGCCGCGGCGTCAAGGAGCTGCTGGTCCTCACCGGCGAGGCGCCCGCCGTGCAGGACCGCCTGGACGCGCTCGGGTTCGAGGACTTCGTCGCCTACGTCGTGTGGTGCTGCGAGCGCGCGCTCGAGCGCGGGCTGCTGCCGCACACGAACCTCGGCGTGGTGCCGCGCGCGGACCTCGCCCGGCTGAGGGAGGTCACCGCCTCCCAGGGGCTGATGCTCGAGTCGATCAATCCCGACCTCGTCGCCCACCAGGGCTCGCCGACCAAGCACCCGGACGTCCGCCTGGCCACCATCAGAGCCGCCGGCGAGCTCAAGATCCCCTTCACGAGCGGGATCCTGGTCGGCATCGGCGAGTCCGAGGAGGACCGGATGGCGTCGCTGGAGGCGCTCGCGGGCCTCGACCACCTGCAGGAGGTGATCCTGCAGAACTTCGTCCCGCACCGGCGCTATTACGGCGAGGAGCCGGCCGAGATCGCCACCGGCGCGGCCGAGCGCTTCTGGCGCACCGGCATCTCGGAGGCGCCCCACCGCGACCTGCCGGAATGGGCGTGCCCGATCACCGTGAACGACATGGTGCGGCTGGTCGAGCACGCGCGCCGCGTGCTGCCCGGCGTCGGCATCCAGGTCCCCCCCAACCTCGCCGACTGGTGGCCGGACCTCGTGCGCGCCGGGGCCACCGACCTCGGCGGGCTGTCGGCCAACGGCGACCACATCTCCCCCGAGCACCCGTTCCCGTCGCCGGTCCAGGTCCGCCGCCGCCTCGCCGGGATCGCCGCGCCCACCGAGCGCCTGTGCGTCTACCCGCGCTACATCGACCCCGGGTGGCTCTCGCCGCGCGTGCTCGAGGTGATCGAGGCCCGGTACCGGTCGTTCGCGCCCCGCCGCGGGCGCCCCGGGGTCGAGGCGGAGACGATCTCCCGCGCGCGCGAGGGCGAGCCGCTCACGCCCGCCGAGCTCGAGGCGATGTTCGCCGAGAGCCGCCCGGACGCGATCGAGGACATGCGCCAGGCGGCCGACGAGCTGCGCGCCGAGCTGGCGGGGGAGACCGTGACGTTCGTCGTCAACCGCAACATCAACGTCTCCAACATCTGCACGGTCGGCTGCGCGTTCTGCGGCTTCGGCGTCTCGCGCCGCTCGCCCGACGCCTACGAGCACTCGCGGGCGGACTTCATACGACGCGTGCATGAGGCGGTCGCGTTCGGGGCCACCGAGGTCTGCATGCAGTCCGGCATCCACCCCGACTGGACCCTCGACGACTACCTCGGCTGGCTGCGGGTGGCGAAGGAGACCGCGCCGCAACTGCACCTGCACGCCTACAGCCCGATGGAGGTCGCGCACATGTGCGACGTCTCGGGCCTGCCGCCGAGAGAGGTCTTCGCGCAGCTCACGGACGCCGGCCTCGGCTCGGTGCCCGGCACCGCCGCCGAGGTCCTCCACGACGGCGTGCGGCAGCGCATCTCGCCCAACAAGCTGCCGGTGGCGCGCTGGATCGAGATCATCGAGGCGGCCCATCACAGCGGCCTGCGCTCGACCGTGACAGTGATGTTCGGCCACATCGAGACGCCGGCCGAGCTGGCCGAGCACATGCGCGTGGTCCGCACGCTGCAGGAGCGCACCGGCGGCTTCACGGAGTTCGTGCCGCTTTCGTTCATCCCGTTCCAGACGCTGCTCGGGCGCACGCACGGCATCGAGGAGATCTCGCGCGCGGAGAACCTCAAGCACACCGCGGTGTTCCGCCTGGCGCTCGGGCGCACGATCCGCAACCTGCAGGCGAGCTGGGTGAAGATGGGCCTCGACGCCGCCACGGAGTCGCTGCGCTGGGGCGTCAACGACCTCGGCGGAACGCTGATGGAGGAGTCGATCTCGCGCATGGCCGGGGCCGACCACGGCGTCAAGCTCGACCCCGAGGACCTCATCGGCGCCGCCCACCGCGCCGGCCGCCCGGCCGCCGAGCGCACGACGCTGTACGGCATCCGCCGCCGACACGAGCTCCCCGTCGCCGCCTGACGGCCGTGCGCCAAGTTCGGGCTCGACGAGATGCGCTTTCCAGCGGCAAAGGGTCTGCGGGCGCCGCATCGAACCCAATCCCAGCTTCGCGAGGGCTTAAGACATGCAATTCGCCCCAGAGTCATGATCTGGTGAGCGAACCAGTTGGAGAGGCGACGCACCGCTTGACCAGAACCGACGCGCAACTGCTCGCCGAGGCGAGTCGCGATCCGCTCGCCTTCCGCGAGTTCTACGACCGCTACGCGGCGTGGGTGCGGTCCTGGTTCCAGCGCCAGACGGGCAGCGACACGGCGGCGCTCGACCTCACGGCGGAGACGTTCGCGCAGGCCTGGCACGGCGCCCGCCGGTTCCGCGACCTGGCCGAGGGCTCGGGCGCGCCGTGGCTGTTCGGGATCGCGCGCAATCTGCTGCGCCAATACCACAAGCACAACCGGATCGAGAGCGCGGCGCGTGAGCGCCTTGGCATGCCGGCGTCGTGGGCCGAGTGCGAGGACTACGACCGCGTCGACGAGCGCATCGCCGCCGTCTCGCTCGCCCCGCTGCTGCGCCACGCCGTGCGCGCGCTGCCGTCGGAGCAGCGCCGCGCGCTGCAGCTCCGCGTCGTGGAGCAGCTCGACTACGAGGAGATCGCGGGCACGCTCGGCTGCAGCCAGAACGCGGCGCGCCTGCGCGTGTCGCGCGCGCTGCGGTCGCTCGGCCTGATGCTGAGGGGAGCCCAGGCATGAGCGCACCCGTGGCCGACCGCGCCCACGCGCACCGGATCGCCGAGCGCACCCGCGCCGCGCGCCTGATCCGGGACTCGATCGGGCTGCTGAGCTCCAAGTGGTCGGTCGACGTCCTGCTCGCGCTCGGCGACGGCACCCGCCGCTACCACGAGCTGCTCGAGGACCTCTCGCCGATCTCCGAGAAGGTGCTGACCCAGACGCTGCGCGCGATGGAGCGCGACGGGCTCGTCGTCCGCCGCGTGCACGCCGAGGTCCCGCCGCGCGTCGAGTACGCGCTGTCGCCGCTCGGCGCCACGATGGCCCCGCCGCTGAAGGCGCTCGGGTCCTGGTCGCTCGCGCACGGCAAGCGCGTCGAAGAGGCGCGCGACCGCTTCGACACGCGCACCGGCCGCGTCCACGCCGCCTGAGCGGCCCTAGCACCCGCAGGAGTCGCGGTGCACGAGCGTCGCGGGCAACCGCACGGTGCCCGGCGGTAGGTCCGGGTCCTCGAGCCGCGAGGGCAGGAGCTCGACCGCGCGCTCGCCGAGCGCGGCGGTGGGCTGGGCGATGACCGTCAGGCGCGGCGCGAAGAGGTCCGCCCACTCGAAGTCGTCGAACGCGGCCAGCGCGATGTCGTCCGGGACCCGCAGCCCGCGGTCGGCCAGCGCCGCGGACGCCGATCGTCATGCCCGCGAGCCGCGCAACATCCTCCATCGTGACCATCGTGATCGCAGGGCATCATACGCAAGCGCTTGCCCCTAGATCGGTGGCGGGTGTATTAAGCGATGTGAACAACTTGCGCAAGCGCTTGCGGAAGTGGACCGGACCCCGTAGCTTCCGGGCCGCACGAGCCTTCCCCTGCACCCGACACCGGAGGACCCGTGAGCCTTCACCCCGTCGTCGCCGAGGTCACCGCGCGCATCGAAGCGTGCAGCGCCCCGACCCGGACGGCGTATCTCGAGCGCATCCGTGCCGCCGCCGCCGAGGGCCCGGCCCGCGGCGCGCTCGGCTGTGCGAACCTCGCGCACGGCTTCGCCGCCTGCGGGGCCGACGAGAAGCTCCTGCTGCGCCGCGCCCAGCGGCCGAACGTCGCGATCGTCTCCGCCTACAACGACATGCTCTCCGCGCACCAGCCGCTGGAGCGCTTCCCGGCGATCCTCAAGCGGGCGGTGCTGCAGGCCGGCGGCGTCGCCCAGTTCGCCGGCGGCGTGCCGGCGATGTGCGACGGCGTCACGCAGGGCCGCGCCGGCATGGAGCTCTCGCTGTTCAGCCGCGACGTCGTGGCGATGGCGACCGCGGTCGCGCTCGCCCACGACATGTTCGACGGCGCGCTGCTGCTCGGCGTGTGCGACAAGATCGTCCCCGGCCTGCTGATCGGCGCGCTGTCCTTCGGCCACCTGCCGGTGATCCTCGTCCCGGCCGGCCCGATGCCGTCGGGGCTGCCGAATCCCGAGAAGAGCCGTGTCCGCCAGGCGCACGCCGCGGGCGAGGCCGGCAGCGAGGAGCTGCTCGACGCCGAGGCCGCCTCCTACCACGCCCCCGGTACCTGCACGTTCTACGGGACGGCGAACTCGAACCAGCTCGTCGTCGAGGCGATGGGCCTGCACCTGCCGGGCGCGAGCTTCGTCAACCCCGGCACGCCCCTGCGCGCGGCGCTCACGCGCGCGGCCGGACGCCGCGTGACCGAGCTCACCGCGCTCGGCGGCGACTACACGCCGATCGCCGAGATCGTCGACGCGCGGGCGATCGTCAACGCCGTGGTCGCGCTGCTCGCGACCGGCGGCTCGACCAACCACACGATGCACCTGCCCGCGATCGCGGCGGCCGCCGGGATCTCGCTCACGTGGGACGACTTCGCGGACCTCTCGCGCGTCGTCCCGCTGCTCGCGAGCGTCTATCCGAACGGCGCCGCCGACGTCAACCACTTCCACGCCGCCGGCGGCACCGCGTACCTGTTCGGCGAGCTGCTCGACGCCGGGCTGCTGCATCCCGGCGTGCGCACGGTCGCCGGCGACGGCCTGGGGCGCTATCGCGACGCGCCCGAGCTGGACGGCGAGGGCGCGCTCCGCTGGGCGCCCGCCGCCGGCGAGTCGCGCGACGACCGCGTCCTGCGGCCGGCGCGCGCGCCGTTCGCTCCCGACGGCGGCATCCGCGTCCTCGACGGCCCGCTCGGGCGCGCGGTCATCAAGGTCTCGGCGGTCAAGCCCGAGCATCGCGTGGTGACCGCCCCCGCGCGCGTCTTCGACGCGCAGGCGGACTTCCTGGCGGCGTTCGAGCGCGGCGAGCTCGACTGCGACCACGTGGCGGTCGTCCGCCACCAGGGCCCGCGCGCCAACGGGATGCCGGAGCTGCACAAGCTCACTCCGGCGCTCGGCGTGCTGCTCGACCGCGGCCGCCGGGTGGCGCTCCTCACCGACGGCCGGATGTCCGGGGCCTCCGGCAAGGTCCCGGCCGCCATCCACTGCACGCCCGAGGCGGCGGCCGGCGGCGCCCTTGGCCTCCTGCGCGACGGCGACGTCGTGCGCGTCGACGCCGACCGCGGGCGGCTGGACGTCGAAGCCGATCTCGCCGCGCGGGCCCCGGCCGAGCCGCCCGGCGCGGCCGTCCACGGCACCGGGCGCGAGCTGTTCGCCGGCTTCCGCGGGCTCGTCGGACCCGCGGACAGCGGCGCGTCGGTGTTCGGCGAGCTTGCCGGGGCCGCGAACGGCGGCGCGTCGGTGTTCGGCGAGCTTGCCGGGCCGGCGGACCGCGGCGTGCCGGTGGTGGCGGCATGAACGTCGACGAGCTCCTCGGGCTCGGCCCGGTCATCCCCGTGGTGGTCGTCGAGGACCCCGCGACGGCCGTGCCGCTGGCCGACGCGCTGGCCGGCGGCGGCCTGCGGGCGATCGAGGTCACGCTCCGCACGCCGCGGGCGCTGGAGGCGATCGAGCGCATCGCCGCCGGCGTGCCCGAGGCGGTCGTGGGCGCGGGCACGGTCGTGAACGCCGCGCAGGCCGCCGACGCGGTGTCCGCCGGGGCCCGCTTCCTGGTCTCGCCGGGCACGACGCCGACGCTGCTCGACGCGCTCACCGCGAGCGGCGTGCCGTTCCTGCCCGGCGCCGCTACGGCGTCGGACATCGTCGCGCTGCTGGAGCGGGGCATCACCGCCGCCAAGCTGTTCCCCGCCGAGGCGATCGGGGGCCTGGCCGCGGTGCGCGCGCTCGCCGGCCCGTTCCCGCAGATGCGCCTGTGCCCGACCGGCGGCATCGACCAGGCGAGCGCCCCGGCCTACCTCGCCGAGCCGAACGTCGCCTGCGTCGGCGGCTCGTGGATGCTGCCCGGCGCCGACGGGTGGGACGGGGTCGCGGCGCGCGCCCGCGCGGCCGCCGCGCTCGCCCACGCCGGCCGCTCCTCGCGGCACGGCGCCGGCTAGCGGAACAGGTCGTCCTCGCGCGCGCGGATCAGCGCGGCGGCGCCCGGCCCGTCGTCCGGCGTCACGTGGCGCTCGAGGCCGCGGATGCGGACCGCCGGCTCGCGCGAGTCCTTGGCGCGCGCGAGGTCCGCGGCGGCCGCCGCCTCGTCGGCGATCGCGATCACGGTCGCGTGCAGCTCGCGGCCGACCGCGTCGGGCAGGCCGCGCCAGTC
>JBIOTP010000156.1:0-2289 GCA_044865965.1 Solirubrobacteraceae bacterium | reverse complement strand
CGTGTGGACGCCGCAGTTCCGCGACATCGAGGCGCTCTCGCACATGATCGAACTGGTCGGCGAGCGCGCCGCCGTGTCGCTGTTCATCAGCAACCTGCACGAGCAGATCGAGGCCGGCAAGGTCCAGGCCGCCGAGGGCGCCGCCGTCGCGCGCATGCTCGACGAGGCCGGCCTCGGGCGCCTGAAGGTCGGCGGCGGCATCCCGAACCTGCACGGCTACCCGCGCGCGGTGACCCGCTGATGAGCTTCGCGAGGGAGCTCGCGCGAGCGGCCGCGCAGCGCGGCAAGCTCGACCCGATCTACCGCGAGCTGTCCGACGACTGGAGGCTGATCCTCCAGCGGCTGTTCCCCGTGTGGGCGCTGATCGGCCAGGGCTCGGCGAGCCCGGGCACATCGAGCTGCGCAGCCGCACCGTCTACCTCGACAGCGACGAGCTGCTCGGCGCGCGGGACGCGATCCTCGCCGGCGCGCTCGAGCGCCGCGCGATCCTGCGCACCTACGGCGTGGCGATCCACGCGGTCTTCCACGCCAAGCACACCAAGCTGTGGATCTCCGAGCGCGACCGCGAGCTCGCAGCCTCCGAGGACGCGGCCGAGCGCCAGCTCGCCGTCGACCGCGCGCTGCTCGAGGAGCCACGCATGGAGGCCCACGGCTGCCGGGAGTTCGCCGCCGACAGCCGCCGCGGCAGGTTCGTGCGGCTCGCGCTGGAGGCTGCGGTGCTCGACTGCATCGTGCCGCGCTTCCTCGCGCAGCTCGCCACGCCGGCCATGGTCGGCCGGCAGCTTACGCGCGACACCGCGGGCCGCGCGATGACCTACCTGCACGCGCGCACCCACTACGGCGCCGTCAAGCCCGCCGCCCTCAGCCCGCTGCACGCGATCTGGCACGAGGTCCTCGGCGCCGACGACACCAAGGCGCTCGACGACCTCTACGCGCAGCTCGTCTGGGTCCCCGACGGCGAGAACCGGGCGCTGTCGCGGCGGGCGCAGCGCTATCGCGACATCATCGGCCCGCCCGACCCGCGCCCGAGCGGCCGCGGCGGCGGCGACGGCCACGGGTCTGCCGCCGGCCGACCCGGCCCCGGCTGCGATCCGGGCGACGCGAGCGGCGCCGAAGGCGCAGGACCACCGCAAGGCGACGCCCACGGGCGCGCCGACGTCGGCTCGCTCAGGGACGCGCTCGAGCGCGCGTGCGAGCGGGCGCGCGCAGATCAGCTGCAGCAGCTCGACGAAGAGCCCGACCTGGCGGCCACGCTCGAACAGGCCGCGCGGCGAGGCAAGGCGGCCGAGGCGCGCACGGGCGGCGGCACGGGCGCGCCGACCGGCCGGATGCCAGATCGAGGCGTCGACCGGCCGCCGTTCGGACGAGGTCCGAGAGGCCAACCGGCTCACCCAGCGGCTGCTGCGGGCCCGCACGCTCGGGCTGCGGCGGATCGACAAGCGCACGCCCGGCGGACGCTTCAACGGCCGCGCCTACGCCCGCGGACGCTTCGAGCGCGCGAGCGGGCGCCCGGCGAGTTCACGCCCCTGGAGGATCACGCGCGAGATCACCGCGCCGCTCGAGCAGCCGCACGCGCTGCTCGTCGTCGACACCTCCGGCTCGATGGGCGCGCACGAGCACGCGCTCGGGCCGATCGTGTGGATCGCGACCACCGCGTTCCGCGCCGTCGGCGGCAAGGTCGCCACCGTCCTGTTCGGCAACGCCGCCGCCCTGCTCAGCGACGGGACCGAGCCGATGGCCAGGGTCCCGGCGATCCGCGTCGGCGGCGGCACCGCCTTCGCCGGCGACGCGATCGCGATCGGCGCCGGCCACCTCGAGATGGAGAACCGCCGCCGCCCGCACGCCGTCTGGATCGTCTCCGACGGCGGCTGGTACGACACCGAAGCCGGCGTGCGGAAGATTCGCTGGCTCGCCGAGCTCGGCGCCCCCACGATCCACCTCTCGATCGGCGCCGAGCCGCTGTCGGTCGAGGCCAGCCGCGTCTGCGTGCTCGCCGACCCGGCCGACGGCCTGGACGTCATCGCCCAGCATACCGTCGACGCCCTCACCGCGACCCACCGACGGCGCCGCCCGGCGGCAACCTAGCGAAGCGCAGCCGAATGCGTCGCGGGACTCGCCTCGCGATTGACAGCAGACCGCTCAGTGTCGAGTGCTTCGGCGGTGCGGCCTGCCCCGCTCCGAGCGCCCGATCAGATCGCCGCCGGCACGTTGCGCCCAGCGGGACCGATTCTCCGAGCGTCCCTGCCGCGCGCCGGGGCCACGCAAGTCGGCCGCGGTAGCCTGGAAGGC
>JBIOTP010000155.1:0-7138 GCA_044865965.1 Solirubrobacteraceae bacterium | reverse complement strand
TCGAGGACCTCGCCTTCGCGACGCTGCATCCGCGCAAGTACCAGGAGATCAAGGGCCTCGTCAACCAGCAGCGCGAGGAGCGCGAGCGCTACGTCGCCAAGGCCGGCGGCTACCTCGCCAAGGAGCTCGAGGCGCTCGGCATCCACGCCGAGATCTCCGGGCGCGCCAAGCACTTCTACTCGATCTACTCGAAGATGACCCGCAAGGGCCGCGAGTTCAACGAGATCTACGACCTCACAGCGATGCGCGTCATCGTCGACTCCGTGAAGGACTGCTACGGCGCCGTCGGCGTCATCCACTCGCTCTGGAAGCCCCTGCCCGGGCGCTTCAAGGACATGGTGGCGATGCCGAAGTTCAACATGTACCAGGCGCTGCACACGACGGTGATCGGGCCTGAGGGGCGGCCGCTGGAGATCCAGATCCGCACCGGCGACATGCACGAGACCGCCGAGTACGGCGTCGCCGCGCACTGGCGCTACAAGGAGGGGGCCGGTCAGGGCCGGCTCGACCCCACGGACGCCAAGCTCAAGTGGCTCAAGTCGCTGCTGGACTGGCAGGGCGACGCCGACGATCCGACTGAGTTCACCGACCAGCTCCGCGGCGAGCTGGTCGAGGACGAGGTGTTCGTCTTCACGCCCAAGGGCGAGGTGAAGTCGCTCGCCGGCGGCGCCACGCCGCTGGACTTCGCCTACGAGATCCACACCGACGTCGGCCACCGCTGCGTCGGCGCGAAGGTCAACGGCAAGATCGTGCCACTGCATTACGAGCTGCAGTCCGGCGACATCGTCGAGATCCTCACGTCCAAGCGCGAGCGCGGGCCGTCGCGCGACTGGCTCGCGCTCGTCAAGACCACCCGCGCGCGCAACAAGATCAAGGCGTGGTTCAAGGCCGAGTCGCGCGAGGACTCCGAGCACACCGGCCGCGAGCTGCTGCAGGAGCACATGCAGAAGGCCGGCCTGCCGGCGCAGAAGCTGACCGGCTCGCCGCTGCTCGCGGACGTCATCCGCGAGCTGGGCTTCCGCAAGGCCGACGACTTCTACATCGCACTCGGCGGGGCCAAGATCTCGCCCAAGGTCGTCGTCAACAAGATCCTCCAGCGGCTCAAGCAGGGCGAGCCGGCCATGGAGGCGCCCTCTGCCGCCGAGGACCTGCTGCTGGAGCGCCGCAAGGCGCCCGCGCTGCGCCGGCCCGACGGCCTCGCGACGAAGTTCGGCATCCGCGTCGAAGGCGTCGCCGACGTGCCGCTGCGGCTCGCCAAGTGCTGCCGCCCGGTGTCGGGCGACCCGATCCTCGGCTACGTCTCGCTCGGCCGCGGGATCACGATCCACCGCGACGACTGCCCGAACGTCGCGGCGCTGCGCAAGGACCCGGAGCGCTTCGTGCCCGTCAGCTGGGACGGCGACAACGAGACCGGCTTCAAGGTCGAGATCCAGGTCGACGCCTGGGATCGCCACCGCCTCCTGGAGGACCTCTCGCGGACGTTCGCGGAGGCTGGCATCAACATCCTCGAGGCGCGCTGCCAGGTGCAGCACCCGATGGTGCGCAACCGCTTCGTGATCGAGGTGGGGGACACGCAGGCGCTTAAGGGCGCCATCTCGCGCCTGCGCCAGATCGACTCGGTGTTCGACGCTTACCGGGTGATCCCGGCGGGCGGCTAGGCCGAGCGGCGCGGGCGCTCAGGCCGAGCGGCGCGGGGCGCTGGCGCGGCGGCCGGTGCGGCCCGGCGCGAGGAGGCTGGCGCGAACCAGATCGCGCTGGCGCTCGTGCGCGGTGCGGCCGGGCGCGAGCGCGGCGGCCACGATGCGGGCGGCGGGGGCCTGAGGGGGACGGGAGCTGCTCATGGCCGCATCATCGGCGACGAGGCGGTCGGACTAAAGGGGTCTAGCTCGTCAATCGAGGTGGGGTTGTCCCTACTTCGAGCACGTGAAGCTCGACGGGCTGCGGAATCCCCTTCAGCCGCCGGGCTCCGAGCGGCTCCCACGCGAAGTTCGCGGACGTTGCGGAGACCACGCTCGGCTCCGGCGCGACGGTGCCCGGCGGCGCCGGCTCGGTCACTCGGCTCGCCAGGTTCACCGGCGCGCCGTGGCCCTCCAGCAGGCCCTCGAAGTCGCTCACGATTCCAGTGTGGCCGCCCCGCGGCGTGCGGGTGTGAGATTCAGCTCACGACGCGCAGGGTGCCGGGCGCAACCGTGAAGCGCGCCTCGACGTCGTCGTCGATGTGATCGCCGTCCACCTGCAGCGGCAGCGGGCGCCCGTCGGTGGAGCGCACGACCGCCTCGTGCACGGCGGAGAACACCGCGATGTGGCGGTGGCGGGCGATCCGCCCCGGGCTCGAGAGCGCGCGCGCGGTGACGGTCGGCACGTCGTAGGGCCGCGCGCGGGTCAGCACCACCGCCGCGAGGTCGCCCGAGTCCAGGCGCGCGCCCTGCGCCAGCGCGATCGGGCGCGAGCCGAAGTACGTGTACGGCTCGCCGTTCTGGAAGAACGCGCTGACGCCGGGCACCGTGCGCTCGTCGACGGTCACCTCCAGCCGGGGCGGGTGGACGACGTAGCGGGCCAGGAACGTCGCGATCGCCGCCTCCATGAAGTACCACGGGCCGAAGCGGGCCTTCAGCCGCGGGTGCGCGTCGACGCGCGCGACGACGCTGGCGTCCAGCCCGATGCCGGCGGCGAACGTGAACATCCGCCCGTTCAGGCAGCCGAGGTCGACCTCGCGCGGCTCCCAGCGGTCGGCCATCCCCAGCAGGTGCTCGGTGGCGTCCACGACGTCCGGCGGGATGCCGAGCATCTTCGCGAACACGTTGTTGTTGCCGCCCGGCAGGCAGGTGAGCGCGGTCTGCGAGCCGGCGAGCCCGTTCGCGGCCTCGTTGACCGTGCCGTCGCCGCCGAACGCGACGACGACGTCGTAGCCCTCGTGGGCCGCCTCGCGGCAGATCTCGATCGCGTGGCCGCGCTGCTGGGTGTCGACCGCGTGGACGTCGAAGCGGCCCTGCAGCGCGTAGACGACCAGGTGCTTCAGGCGGTCGGACATCGTGGTCGCCTTCGGGTTGACGATCACGAGCATGCGCCGGGCCTCGGCGGGCTTCTCGAGCGCCGCAACCTGGGGGAGGGCGTCGACGGTCACAGCCACCCCCGCCGCTTGAAGTAGAAGACGACGCCGCAGAGGATCACGAACATCGCGGCGACGATGATCCAGAACGCCTTGATCGACTCCTCGCCGGGGACGCCGACGTTCATCCCCCAGATGCTCGCGATCAGCGTCAGCGGCAGGAAGATGAGCGAGATCGCGGTCAGCACCCGGAACGTCTCGTTCGTGCGGTGCGCCAGCGCCGACTCGTTGGTGGCCTCGAGGCCCTCCACGACCTCCTTGTAGTTCTCGAGCATGTCCCACACGCGCTCCGACGCGTCGATGATGTCGTCGAAGTAGATGTCGAGGTCCTCGGCGATGTAGCGCGCCTTGTTGCGCTCGAGGTCGCGGAAGGCGGCGCGCTGCGGCCGCACGATCTTGCGGAAGTTGATGATCTCCTGCTTGACGTTGGAGATGTCGCGCACGACGTCCGCGCCCTTGCCCTCGAAGATGTCCTCCTCGATGCGCTCGAGCTTGTTGCCCATCTTGGCCAGCATCGGGAACGAGGCGTCGACGCTGTCGTCGACGGTCTTGTAGAGCAGGTAGCCGGGGCCCTTGGAGAACAGCGACTCGCGCAGCTCCTCGTTGGTGCGGCAGCGCTCGAACAGGTACTCGATCGGCTGCAGCGGCTCGTTGGGCAGCGTGATCAGGTAGTCGGGGCCGACGAAGATGTCGACCTCGGCCGCGTTGAGGCGCCCGACCGCCTTGTCGTAGCGCGGGAAGTGCAGCACGATGAACAGGTAGTCGTCGTACTCGTCGACCTTCGGGCGCTGGTTGCGCGAGCGCACGTCCTCGTAGTCGAGGGGATGGAACTCGAAGCGCTCCTCCAGCCACGCCTGGTCGACCGCGCGCGGGCGCTCGATGTTGATCCAGCGGAGGCCCTCCGCCTCGACGATCTCTACGCGCGGCTCGACGCGCTCCGGCGGGCGGTCAGCAACCGCGCGCGCGGAGCGGCGACCGAACGGGCTGCGGGGCAGGCTCGGCATGACGAGGACTGAGCGGCTCGTCGGTCGTCGGCATCACGGCAAGGATTCTACTTGCGTCCCGGATATCCGCTACCCTTCGCCGGCACATAGCTGGACGCATCCAGAGGGGTGGAGGGACTGGCCCTGTGAAACCCCGCCAACCCTCCCGGTCGCACGCCGGGAGAAGGTGGCAATTCCATCAGGCTCCAAGACGATGGCCTGGGAGATGCGGTGCAGGGCTCCCTGGCTCGCCGAGCGAACCCTCCGCCGCAGCACCCGGGCGGAGGACCAAGACCAATGCCGGCAGATGCCCTGAAGTGCAAGGAGTGCGGTAACCGCTACCCGCTCGAGGCGCGCTACGTGTGCGAGCGCTGCTTCGGCCCGCTGGAGATCGCGTACACGCCATTGGACGAGGAGCCGGCGGCGATCCGGCGCCGGATCCAGGCGGGCCCGCACACCCTGTGGCGCTACGCCGACTTCCTCCCGCTCCAGGGGCCGCCGCGCTCCGCGCTGCCGGTCGGCTGGACGCCGCTCGTGCGCGCCGACCGGCTCGCCCAGCGGCTCGGGCTGGGCGAGCTGTGGATCAAGAACGAGACCAGCAACCCGACGCACTCCTTCAAGGACCGCGTGGTGTCCGTCGCAGTGGCTCGTGCCCGCGAGCTCGGGTTCGACACGCTGGCCTGTGCCTCCACCGGCAACCTCGCGCACGCGGTCAGCGCCGCCGCCGCCGCGCACGGGCTGCCGGCCTACGTGCTGATCCCGCACGACCTCGAGGAGCAGAAGGTGCTGGCCACCGGCAGCTACGGGGCCCAGATCGTCGCCGTTCGCGGCACCTACGACGACGTGAACCGCGTCTGCACCCAGGTCTCGGGCGAGCGGCCGTCGTGGGCGTTCGTGAACGTCAATCTGCGCCCCTACTACGCCGAGGGCTCCAAGACGCTGGCGTTCGAGACCGCCGAGCAGCTCGGCTGGGAGCTGCCCGACCGCGTCGTCGGGCCGATCGCCTCGGGCTCGCAGTTCACGAAGATCGCGCGCGGGTTCGCCGAGTTCATCGACGCCGGGCTGGTCGAGGGGCGCGTGCCGATCATGAACGGCGCCCAGGCGGAGGGCTGCTCGCCGGTGGCCACCGCGTTCGCCGCCGGGCGCGACGTCTGCAAGCCGGTGAAGCCGGACACGATCGCGAAGTCGCTGGCGATCGGCAACCCGGCCGACGGGCCGTACGCGATCGAGCTCGCGCGCCGCACGGGCGGCGGGATCGACGCGGTCACCGACGACGAGATCCGTGCGGGAATCCGGCTGCTGGCGGAGACGACGGGCATCTTCACCGAGTCCGCCGGCGGAGTGACGATCGCGACGCTGGCCAAGCTCGCGGAGCGGGGCGACATCGATCGCGGCGAGCGCGTGGTCGCCTACGTCACCGGTGACGGGCTCAAGACGCTCGACGCCGTGCGCGGGACGTTCGAGGTGGCCGAGATCGCGCCGTCGCTGGACGCATTCGACGAGCGCTTCGTGGAGGTCGCGGTCTGATGGCGGTCACGGTCAAGCTCCCGACGCAGCTGCGCGACGCCGCGGGCGGCGAGGTGTCCGCGCAGGTCGAGGGGTCGACGGTCGGCGAGGCGCTGGAGGCGCTCTACGCGCGCCACGGCGAGCTGCGCGAGCGGATCGCCGCCGAGAACGGCGAGCTCCGGCGCTTCGTCAACGTCTATCTGCGCGGCGAGGACATCCGCTTCCTCGACGGGCTCGACACCGCCGTCGCCGACGGCGACGAGGTGACGATCCTGCCCGCGGTGGCGGGCGGCGCCCCGCCCGTCCCCGCCGGCGTCTTCGAGCGGCTCTGATGCGGATCGACGAGATCCTCGCGGCCGGGCGCGGGCCGGTCGTCTCCTTCGAGTTCTCGCCGCCGCGCACGGTCGAGGCCGAGCTGGCGTTCTGGGCCGCGATCGAGGAGCTTGCGGCGCTCGACCCGGCGTTCGTGTCGATCACCTGCGGCGCCGGCGGCTCCACGCGCGACCTCACGCTCGCCGTCGTGCGACGGCTGGCGCGCGAGCGCGGGCTCGAGGCCGTGCCGCACGTCACCTGCACCGGGTTCACGCGCGCGGACCTGCTCGTGCTGCTCGCCGAGGCCGCGGCGGGCGGCGCGGACAACGTGCTCGCGCTGCGCGGCGACCCGCCGCGCGGCGCCGACGGCTGGGCGCCGCCGCCGGGCGGCGTCGACAGCTCGCTGGAGCTCACCGCGCTGGCGGCGGAGGCGGGGTTCTGCGTGATCGGCGCCGGCTACCCCGAGCCGCATCCGGACTCGCGCGGCTGGGCCGACGATCTTGCGCACCTGCGCGCGAAGGTCGACGCCGGCGTGCGCGTACTTATCACGCAGCTGTTCTTCGCCAACGACGACTACCGCCGTTTTGTCGAGCGCCTGCGGGCGGGCGGGGTGGACGTTCCGGTGCTGCCGGGGATCATCCCGGTCGCCGGCGTCGCCCAGATCGAGCGCCTGACGAGCCTCTGCGGCGCCACGATCCCCGTGGCGCTGCGGCGCGAGCTGGAGGCCCGCCAGGACGACCCGCGCGCGGTCGCCGAGCTCGGCGTGGCGTACGCGACCGCCCAGGCCGCCGAGCTGCTCGCCGACGGCGCCCCGGGCGTGCATCTCTACACGCTCAACAAGTCCCCGGCGACGCGCGCGATCGTCTCGGCGCTGCGGGCGCACGGGGCGCTGGCGCCGGCCGGCGCGATGGCGTAGCGGCGCGCTGGGCCGGGCGAACGGCGGGCAAGGTAGGAGGGGGTGCGCCCTGCCTCGGGGACCGCGCGAGCACGAGTGCAAAGTTGTGCCGGTCATAGAGGCATAACTCTGCGCTCGATCGTCGAAAGCGTAGTTGCGCCCGTCATAGGGGCAGTTCGTAGCGTTTCGATTTGAAACCGAGCCAAGCCGGACCCGCTCCTCACCTGCCCGTCGTTCGCCGGTCCCGGCGCGCCCGCCCGGTCCGCCCCCCTCCTCACCTGGCCGTCGTTGGCCGGCGCCTCAAGCCGCCCGACGCGGCGCGACGTCGTCGGC
>JBIOTP010000154.1:0-13888 GCA_044865965.1 Solirubrobacteraceae bacterium | reverse complement strand
GGTGGGCGGCGCGGCGGCGCCCGAAGACGCGGGGGCGGGCGCGGCGGCGCCCGAAGACGCGGGGCCGGGCGCGGCGGCGGGCGGCGGAGAGGGCGGCGCGGCGGCCCCCGGAGACGCGGGGGCGGGCGCGGCGGCGGGCGGCGGAGAGGGCGGCGCGGCGGTCCCCGGAGACGCGGGGGCGGGCGCCGCGGCGGGCGGCGGAGAGGGCGGCGCGACGGCGCCCGGAGACGCGGGGGCGGGCGGCGAGGCGGCGCCCGGAGACGCAGGGACGGCGGGCGCAGATGCGGCGGCGGTGGCGCCCGCGGCGGCCGCATCCGGAGAACCGGCGGCGGGGGCGGCCGGCGCGGCGGCGGCCTCCGCGGTCGCCGGCTCGGCGGGCGCGCCCACGGCAACCTCCTCCGGCTGGGGCGGGCGCGGCAGGGTCGGCACGCCGGCGGCGCGGGCGAACGCCATCGCGGCGACCTCCTCGGGCTTCAGCTTGCGCGCGCCGGCGCCGTTGCTGGCCGGAGCGGCCGCGGGCGCAGGCGCCGCGACCGGCTCCGGCGCCGCGGGCGCAGGGGCGCGCATCGCGGCCTCGGCGTTCTGGACGGCGAGCGCCTCCAGCTCCGCCGCGCGCTCCGGCGCGCGGCCGGCCCAGTCGCGCAGGCGGCGGACTTCGCGCGCCTGGGCGAAGTACAGCAACGAGAGAACGGCCAGGCCGAAGAAGGCGGCGATCCCGACGTAGGCACCGTACTTCTCGACCTGGTCCTGGAGCGAGAACGCGAGCAGAACCATTGGAGCCGAATCGGAGATTCTAGGCGCCCGCCCGGCCGGCAGACTCGGGGGCCGGGGCCGCCGGCACTTCGTCGGGGGTCACGGGCGCCCGCCGGCGGCCGTTGGAGCGCTGCTCGGCGACCACCGCGCGCGCGCTCGCCAGCTCGCCCACCGCGGCGGCCAGCCCCGCGGCGTCGCCCTCCAGCACGAGCAGGCCGATCTGGTCGAAGACCTGTTCGACCCAGGCGGCGTCGACGGCGGGCCGGACGGCGCGCAGGATCTTCTGCGCGGGCGTCGGCTCCGGGCTCTCATAGCCGTTGAACAGCTGCTCGTGGAGCTTCTCGCCCGGGCGGCGGCCGATGATCTCGATCGCGATGTCGCGACCCGGCTCGAGGCCAGAGAACCGGATCATGTCCCCGGCGAGCTCGATGATCCTGACCGGGTCGCCCATCTCGAGCACGAAGATCTCGCCGCCGGTGGCCAGCGAGCCGGAGCGGATTACGAGCTGAACGGCCTCCGGGATCGTCATGAAGAAGCGCGTCATCTCCGCGTCGGTGACCGTCACCGGCCCGCCTGTCGCGATCTGGCGACGGAAGATCGTCACGACCGAGCCCGAGGAGCCGAGCACGTTGCCGAAGCGCACGGCGGAGAACGCCGTCTCCGGGTAGCGCTCCTGCGCGGCCTCGACGGCCCACTCGGCGAGCGCCTTGGACGCGCCCATGACGGTCGCCGGGGCGACCGCCTTGTCGGTCGAGACCAGCACGAACGCGCGCACGCCCGCCTCCCCGGCGACGTGGGTCATCACCCGCGTCGCGAGCGCGTTGTTGCGCACCGCTTCGACGGGGTTGGCCTCCATCAGCGCGACGTGCTTGTAGGCGGCGGCGTGGAAGACGACGTTCGGGCGGTGCTCGGCGAAGACCTCGCGCATGCGCTCGCCGTCGCGGCAGTCCGCCAGCACCGACGACGTGTTGAGCACGTGACGGTCCTCGACCAGCTCGCGCTCGATCTCGAACAGGTTGGATTCCGCTTGGTCGAGCAGCACGAGCCGGCTCGGCCCCACGCGCGCGATCTGGCGGCACAGCTCGGCGCCGATCGACCCGCCCGCCCCGGTGACCAACACGCAGCGGTCGGTCAGGTAGCCGCCGACGTGCTCGACCTCCATCCGCACGGGATCGCGCCCCAGGACGTCCTCCACGCGGACGTCGCGGACCTGGCGCATCATCCGGCCGCCGGTCTGCAGCAGCTCGAACACCGTCGGCATGGTCCGCACCGGCACGCCGCGCTCGCGGCACGCGCGCACGACCCGAGCGCGCATCGTGCCCGGCGCCGACGGGACGGCGATCAGCGCCTCGTCCGGCTCCACGTCGTCCAGCACCCGGCCCAGGTCCCCGGTCGTGCCGAGCACCTCGAGCCCGCGGTCGACGCGCACGCCCTGCTTGCGCGGGTCGTCGTCGACGAAGCCCACGGGGCGATAGCCGAGATCGGGATTGCGCAGCAGCTCGCGCAGCAGCAGCCGGCCGCCGTCGCCGGCGCCCACGATCAGCACCGAGCGCGCGTCGCGGCGCGGGCGGAAGCCGCGCAGCGGGCGCTCGTAGACGAGGTGCACGAGGTAGCGCGTGGCCGCCAGGAAGAGGCTCATCATCAGCCCGAACAGCACCAGGACGCCGGTCGGCACCGACACCGACACGAAACCCGTCGGCGCCGACACGAGCTTCGGCTGCACCACCGCGACGTAGCCGACCAGCGCCAGCACCGCGATCAGCACGCCCTCGGCGATCTTCAGGTACTCGCGCTGGGACGAGTAGCGCATCCAGTGCCGGTACATCCCCGCCGCCGCGAACGACACGAGCGACCCGAGCACGGCGAACGCGAGCGTGCGCACGAACAGGTCGTGATAGGTCGCCGGAACGCCGCCGTCGAAGCGGAGGCGGTAGGCGAGGTAGTAGGCCAGCGCGACCAGGCCCGCGTCCAACGCGACCTGCGGCAGGGCATGGCGGTGGACCGGAAAGGCCGCGGAGCGGATCCGGCGGCGCATCGGCGGCAGTGTATTGGCGTCAGCGGCCAGACGAGCTCCGCCTAACCGTCCTTCACCAGCGCGTCGACCAGGATCTCGGGGTCGCGCCGCACGCGCTCGAGTGCCGCCGCGCCATCCGCGCGCCGCTCCAGCACGACGTCCTCGGCGCGGGCGAGCTGCCGCAGCCGGCCGTCCGCGATGAGACGCTCGTCGACGGCGCCGAGGCGCCCCTCGAACGTCGTCCAGACCGGCGTCCCGAGCGCCACCGCCTCGCGGTTCATCGTCCCGCCGGCCGAGATCACGACGTCGGCGAACGCGACCAGCGACTGCGCGTCGACCGCGCGCTCGGGCACGATGAACCCGCCGGCGCGCGCCAGCTCGGCGCGCTGCTCGGGCGTGCGCGGGAGCACGACGGCCTGCTGCCCGCGCAGGCGCTCCAGCACCTGCGCGAACAGCGGCGCCTCGAAGCGGTGATAGAGCGAGACCGCGGGCGGTGTGCGCACGACGGCGAGCGGCTGCGAGCTGTCGAGCCCGAGCGCGTCGAGCACCGACCGGTCGGGCTCGAAGTCCGCCAGGTAGTACTCCTCCTTGAGGCCGGGGTAGCGCCGCAGCTTCTCCGCCGTCGCGCCGTAGGGCGCGAGGCGCGCGGGCGGGATCGCGTCCGGCACCACCACGCGCCGGGCGAGCCGGCAGTTGACGTGGTGCTGCACGCGCGCCCACTCGTAGTCGAACGCGGTCGCCGACGGGATCCGCAGCGCGGCGGCGGCGACCGAGACGTCGTTGGAGCCGTGGCCGAGCGCGAGATCGATCCGGCGCCCGCGCGCCCAGCGGATCAGCGCGCCCGAGCGCGACGCCAGCCCGAGGCCCTTCGCCGCCAGCCGCCCCCCGCGGTGGCGGCCGATCGCGACGTGGTCGATCCGGAAGCGCTCGAGCAGCCCGAGCGTCTGCGCGAAGTCGCGCGCGGTCACGAGCACCTCGGCGCCGCGGCGCTGCAGCGAGCGGATCACCGGCCGCATGACGAGGACGTGCGGCGAGTTCGTGAGGTCGATCCAGACCCTCACGCCGGTGCCAGCGTCCCCGCCGCGGCGACCACCTCGGCGGCCTGGCCGGGGCCGAGCACGGGGCTCATCGGGACCGCGAGGTTCGTGCGCGCCGCCTCCTCGGTGCCCGGCAGCGCCGCGCCGGCGCCCCACTCGCGCATCGCCGGCTGCAGGTGGGCCGGCACGCGGTAGTAGGGCCGCGCGCCGATCTCCGCGTCGTTGAGCGCGCGCTGGAGCTCGTCGGCGCGCTCGTGGCGGACGACGTACAGGTGCCACGCGGGCTCGGCTCCGGGCGTCGGCGCCGGCAGCGCCGCGAGCCCGCCGAGGCCCGCCTCCTCGTACGCCCGCGCGGCGGCGCGGCGGCCTTCGCACCAGGCGTCCAGATGGGGCAGCTGAACCCGGAGGATCGCTGCCTGCAGCTCGTCCAGGCGCGAGTTGTGGCCCACGAGCTCGAACGTCTGCTTGTCGCGCGAGCCGTGGAAGCGCAGCATCAGCACGCGCTCGGCCAGCGCGTCGTCGCCGGTGGTGACCGCGCCGCCGTCGCCGAACGCGCCGAGGTTCTTCGAGGGATAGAAGGAGAGCGTCGCGATCGTCGCCAGCGCGCCGGCCCGGCGCCCGCCGGCCGCCAGCGAGCCGACCGCCTGCGCGGCGTCCTCGACCACGGGCACGCCCAGCGCCTCGATCTCCTCGACCGGCGCCACGTTGCCGAACAGGTGGACCGCGATCACCGCCTTCGTCCGCGGCGTGAGCGCCGCCCGAACGGTCTCCGCGGTCACGCAGAACGTCTCGGGGTCGATGTCGCAGAACACAGGCCGCGCGCCGGTGTGCGGGATCGCCTCGGCCGAGGCGTAGAACGTGAACGACGGCACGACGACGTCGTCGCCGGGCCCGACCCCGAGGGCGCGCAGGGCGAGGACGAGCGCGTCGGTGCCGTTGGCGACGCCGATCGCGTGGCGCGCGCCGAGGTAGGCCGCGAGCTCGCGCTCGAACGCCTTCACCTCAGGGCCCAGCACATACGTGCCGGCGTCCAGCACCGCGGCGACGCGGGCGCGGATCTCGGCGTCGAGCGGGGCGAGCACGGAGGCGCTGTCGAAGAGCGGAACGGCCATGCGCCAGGACGATAGCCAGCGTGGGTTCGAGCAAGTTTGCGCTCGGGTACCCGTTCGTGCGGTCATGCACAAGTCTCTGATCGCCGTTGTCGTCGCCGCGGCGTCGCTGACCGCCGCGGCTCCCGCCACCGCCGCGCCCCCGTGGGCGCCCGCCGCCACAGCGGCCGTACATCCCGGCGTCCAGACGCGGACGAACGGGGCGCAGTGCACGTCGAACTTCGTGTTCTACGACGCGTCGAACACGATCTACCTGGGCCAGGCGGCGCACTGCGCGGGCACCGGCTCGAACACCGACACCGACGGCTGCACCACGCCCAGCCTGCCGATGGGGACGCCCGTGACGGTCTCGGGCGCGAGCCGGCCGGGCACGCTCGTCTACTCGTCGTGGGCGGCGATGCAGGCGGCCGGTGAGACCAATCCCGACCTGTGCTCGTTCAACGACATCTCGCTGATCCGGCTCGATCCGGCGGACTTCGCGAAGGTCAACCCGTCCGTGCCGTTCTGGGGCGGGCCGACCGGGATCACCGGCACCACGAACCTGGGCGACGACGTCGTCTCCTACGGGAACTCCTCACTGCGGGCCGGCATCACTCAGCTGTCGCCGAAGCAGGGCAAGAGCCTCGGTCAGGACGGCAACGGCTGGACGCACCAGGTCTACACGGTCTCGCCGGGCATCCCGGGCGACTCCGGCAGCGGCTTCATGGACGCCGCCGGCCGCGCCTTCGGCGTGCTCAGCACGCTCCAGATCGCCCCGCTGGCCGGCGCCAACGGCGTATCGGACCTGTCCCGCATGCTCGCCTACATGGGCTCGCACGGCGGCCCGGCGGTGACGTTCGCCACCGGCACGGAGCCGTTCACCGGTCCTCTGGGCGTCTAAGTTCAACGCTTGACTGTCGCGCAACGCGGGAAATACCCTCCTGTCCGGCGTTTCCCGCGCCGCGGTCGTCCCGGCCCTATGTTCACCTCCCAGTCCCTGCGCGCCGTCGTCAAGCCCGGCACGGTGGCGTTCCGTGAGCGCCGGCTCGACGACGTCGTGCACCAGATCGACGTCCGCGGCACGCTCAGCGAGGAGACCGCCCCGGAGCTCACCCGCCGCGTTCACGCCGCGCTCGCCTCGGGCGTGCGCTGGCTGATCGTCGACCTCTCCGAGTCGGTCGAGGTGGCCGACCACGCGCTCGTCGCGCTGATGGCCGCCGCGAGCGAGCTGCGCACGCGCAAGGGCGAGCTGATCGTCGCGGGGGCGGCCGCCCCGGTCGCGCAGCGGCTCGCCACGCACGACGTCGCGCACCGGCCGGCCGTGGCCGCGAACGTCGACCAGGCCGTGATGATCCTCAAGATGCTGCGGCCGAAGACCGACATCCGGCCCTCGCCGCCGCGCGCGAAGCGGATCACGTCCCTGACGCTGCCGCGCATAGAGCCGCCGGCACCCGCGTAAACCGGTTTCGTCCTCCGGTCGCCGGTACGCGCCAACGCCACTGGACCTTCGGCCTGTAGGAGGCCGTCGAACCTGCGGACGACGTTACCCTGAGCGGCCCGTGTTCGTGGTCGCCTCGATAACCGATCCGCTGGTCCAGCTCGCGACCGACGTCATCGACGCGCTCGGCCTGCCGGGCGTGTTCGTCCTGATGGTGGCCGAGAGCGCGTGCATCCCGATCCCGTCGGAAGCGACGATGCTGTTCGCCGGCTTCGGCGTCTCGCGCGGCGACCACTCGCTGTTCGCGATCACCGCCGCCGGCGTGCTCGGCAACCTCGTCGGCTCGTGGATCGCGTACGCGATCGGGTACTTCGGGCGCGTCGACCTGCTCGAGAAGCACGGCCGCGCGCTGCACGTCAAGCCCGAGCACCTGCGGTGGGCGGACAACTGGTTCGCCCGCTACGGCGGTCCCGCGGTGTTCTTCTCCCGCATGCTGCCGATCATCCGCACGTTCATCTCGCTGCCCGCGGGCGTGGCGCGGATGCCGTTCTGGCGCTTCACGTCGCTGACCCTCGCGGGCTGCGTGCCGTGGGTGTTCATGCTCGGGCTGATCGGGCGCGAGGCCGGCGACCGCTGGGACGACTGGAAGGACAAGCTCCACTACGTGGACTACGCGGTGCTGGCGGCGATCGTGCTCGGCGTCGCCTGGCTGCTGGTGCGGCGCCGGCGGCGGCGCGCCAGGGCCGCCGATGCTGCGACCTGAGCTCGAGGCCGCGGCGCTCGGGCTCCTGCAGGGCCCGGCAGAGCTGCTGCCGATCTCCTCGAGCGCGCACGTGGCGGCGGTGCCGTGGCTGTTCGGCTGGGGCGTCGCGGGCTGGCCGCCGGCGCGGCGCAAGGAGCTCGAGGTCGCGCTGCACGCCGGCGCCGCGGCCGCTCTGGCGCCGGCGCTGATCCGCGCCCTGCCGCGCTTCGACGTCCTCGCCCTCTCGCTCGCGCCCCCGGTGATCCTCGGCTACGCGCTCGAGCGACCGGTCGAGGAGCGCCTCGGCGGCCCGGTCGCGCTCGCCGCGGGCCTGCTCGCGGGCGCGGCGGCGCTGGCGGTCGCCGATCGGGCGCCGCAGCGGCGCCGGGTCGGTGGGCCGGCGCGGAGTTGGCCGGCGCGGAGATCGTCGCGGGGCCTCACCGGCCGGCGATCGTCCGGGGTCACCGACGGGCGATCGTCGCGGGGCCCGACCGGCCGGCGATCGTCGGGGGTCACCGCCGTGGACGCGGTCTGGCTCGGGCTCGCGCAGGCGGCCGCGCTCGCGCCCGGCGTGTCGCGGACCGGCGCGACGCTCGCGGCCGCGCGGGCGCGCGGGTTCGCGCGGCCGGACGCCGCGGCGCTCTCGTTCGGCGTCGCTGGGCCGGTGCTCGCCGGGGCGACCGCGCTGAAGGCGTGGCGGCTGGCCGAGCGACGGGGGCCGGCGCGGCCTGCGCTCATCGGCGCCGCCGCCGCGTTCGCCTCCACGTGGGCGGCCGCGCGCCTGATCGGGGTGCGGCGCCGGGCGCCGCTGTGGCCATGGGCGGCCGAGCGCGCCGCGCTGGCGGGGGCCATCCTCGCCGTCCGCTACCGTCGCGGGCGATGAGCGCCACGGACCAGCACGCCGCCGACCGGGCGGTGGCGGCGCTCGTCGGCGTGCTGCGGACGGTGGACACCGGGCGACCGCCGCGCACCGTGCCGCTGCCGGGCCACTACGCCGCCGTACTGGAGGTCGCGCCGAACCTCGGCATCGCCGTCGGCACCGACGGCGTCGGCTCCAAGCTGATCGTCGCCGAGCAGGCGGGCCGCTACGACACCGTCGGGATCGACTGCGTGGCGATGAACGCCAACGACGTCGTGTGCGTCGGCGCCGAGCCGATCGCGCTGCTGGACTACCTCGCCGTCGAGCGCGCCGATCCCGAGGTCCTCGCGGCGATCGGCGAGGGACTGAAGGCGGGCGCCGAGGCCGCCGGCGTCGAGATCCCCGGCGGCGAGGTGGCCGTGCTGCCCGAGCTGATCCGGGGACATCCGTCGCCCGGGGGGTTCGATCTGGCGGCCACCTGCATCGGCACGGTGGCGCTCGACCGCCTCGTCACCGGCGCGGCGCTCGCGCCCGGCGACGCGCTGATCGGCCTGCCGAGCAGCGGCCTGCACTCCAACGGCTACTCGCTGGCGCGGCGGGCGCTCGCGGATATCGCGCCGGAGACGCCGCTCGGCGGCGGGACGGTGGTCGACGCGCTCCTCGAGCCCACCGTGATCTACGTCCGCGCGGTGCTCGAGCTGCTGGGCTCCGGGCTCCCGGTCCATGCGCTCGCGCACATCACCGGCGGCGGGCTGCTGAACCTGCTGCGGCTCAACGCAGCCGTCGGCTTCGTCATCGAGGATCCGCTGCCGGAGCCCCCGATCCTCGAGCTCGTCCGCGAGCGCGCCGGGGCCGGCGAGGCCGAGCTGTGGGAGGTCTTCAACATGGGCTGCGGCTTCGTCGCGGCGGTGCCCGAGGCGGCGGCCGGGGAGGCTGCGGCGCTGCTCGCGGCGCGGCACCCGGGGACGTGCCGGATCGGGGCGGTGACGGACGAGGCGGGCCGGGTGGCGGTGCCGGGGCGCGGGGTGTCCGGGACGCGCGCGGGGCTCGCCTGAGGAGTCGCGCCGCGCGGGCGGGCCCGGCGAACTGCGGGCAAGGTAAGGGCGGAGCCCGGATCGGCGCGGCGGGGAATCGATCATCGCCGCGGGGGGTGCGTAAATCTAGTTCGACCTGGTCGAACTCAATTGACACACACCTCGCGACGGCCGATCGAGCGTGATCGCTTGCGCGCGGATCACGCCGATATGTGCGCGCTCACGGTCGGATAACCGCCCCCTCACCTGCCCGCAGTTCGCCGGCCCCGCCAGGCCGCCTCAAGCAATGCCCCTCACCGGCCGGCCCCGCAAGCCGCCCGCCTCAGACAAACCGCCAGACGGCCAACGACCCGGGCAGCAACGCATTGGGCCCGATCAGGTTCGGCTCCACCACGTCGACCGAAACGTCGACACGCCGCGAGAGCACCTCGAGCAGGTCCCAGCTGTAGCGGTTGAGCTGCATGTAGCGGCGGCGCAGCAAGCCCAGCAAGCTCTCGGGCTGCACTCCCTCGAGCGCGTCGAAGACGACCACGCGCGCGATCCTCTCGCGGTGCGGGGCGAGCGCCTCGACCGCAGGCGCCGCCGACGGGAGCTGGTGCAGCACCATCGAGAGCAGGACGACCGCCGGGGCGCGAGCCCGATCCAAGGGCCCGACCCCGCCGGCGAGCAGATCCACGGGCTCCACCGCGAGCCCTAGGCGGCGCGCCAGCTCGCGCCCGGAAGGCGCGAACTCGCCGCCGGCCAGCGCCAGGCGGGGGTGGGCGCGGCCGACCTGCGCGAGGTGATAGCCGTAGCCGCAGCCGAGGTCCACGAGCGCGGTCGCCCCGTCCAGGTGGCGCCCGACGCGCTCCACGAGCAGCTCCGTCGTGCGCCGGAACGCCTCCTCGATCGGCGCCGCGTACAGCCGCTGGCCGATCGACATCGCGACCGGCGCGTCCGGGTCCCCCAGCTCCAGTCGCTTGAGATCCTCCACCGTGAGCGACGGGTCGCGGTCGATCGCCTCCAGCAGCGGGCCGTACTTGTCGCGGTCGTACTCGCGCAGGACGCTCTCCGGCGTCCTCGGCTCGCGCGCGCTCCCGGTCAACCCCAACAGGCGCGCCGGCCACGGCGACCAGCGGGGCAGCTCGTCGAGCTCGATCTCCCGCATGAGAGCGCAGGATGCCACGCCTTCAGGTCGGTCTCGGCGATGCCGATTAAGCGACGTGATGAGCATCCGTCGCCTCAGAATCGCCGTCAAGGACCACTACTGCGAGTCGTTCGCGTTCGTGCGCGCGCTCCACGCCGCCGGCCACGACATCGTCACCGACGGCGGCCCCGCCGACCTGCTCTTCATCGACCTCGACCCGCCGAAGCTCGGCCACCGCAAGGTCATCGACCACTACAAGGACATGGGCGCGACGGTGCTCATGTACCCCCATGGCGGCGGTGGTCCGGTCCTCAGCTACGACGGCCTGTGGGAGCCCTACGAGCGGGTCGACGCGAACCTTCTGACCGGCCCGGGCCAGGCCGAGTTCATGCGCCGCATCCAGTACCCCGTGCCGACGCACGTGATCGGCTGGTCCTACTGCGAGATGCGCCCGTTCCGGCCGCGCGCCGACGTCGGGCACGTCGTGTTCGCGCCGACGCACCCGAACTCCGACGGCTCGATGGCGGACGTGCGCCGGGAGATGAACGCGGACGTCTTCGCGCGGCTCCTCGAGGGGCCGTGGCGGCTGACCGTCCGCCACATCGGCGCGCTCGAGCAGAACGGCCTGTGGCACGCCGACGGCGTGGAGTTCGTGAACGGCCGGCTGCAGGCGGAGTTCGCCGAGATCGACGTCGCCGACGTGGTCGTCGCCGGCGACGGGACGTTCCCGACGCTGGCGATCGCCCGCGGCGTCCCGACCGTCATGTACGGCCAGGCCATGCTCGCCTGGGGCCTCCCCGGCGAGGTGCCGAAGTCACCGCGCCGCGGCGAGCGCTACATGGACTACATCCGCTATCCGCTCGACGCCGCCGACGGGCCGCTCGACGAGATCGTGCACGCCGCCGCGCGCAGCGACGCGGCAATCGCGAACTGGCGCCGCCGCTTCGTCGGCGAGCCGTTCGACCCACGCAGCTTCGTCGCGCTCGTCGAGGGCATCGCCCGGCGCGGGCAGGCGCCGGTGCGCATCGACGAGACGCGCAGCTTCACTACGCTCGGGTTCGCGGACGAGCTGGTGGAGCGGCCCGAGCTGCTCGAGACCTACATCGCCTCCGTCCGCCCCGGCGACGACGCCACGCTGCTCCTGTGGGCCCCCGGGCTCGACGGCTCCGCGCTGCTGGACATGGTCGAGCGCGCCGCGGCGGCCGCCGGGATCGACACGAGCACGCTCCCCGACGCCCTGCTCGCGCCGCTGCCCGGCTCGCCGGAGGCCGACCGCGCGCTCGCCGAGCGCGCCGACGCGGTCCTCAGCGAGTGGCCGCCGCTCGGCGCCATCGGGACGCTGCCCGCATTCGGCGCCGCCGACGGCGCCGCGTTGCGCGCCGCCGTCCAGGCGGGCTCCGGCGTGCTCGCCGCCTAGTGGTTCCGGCCGGAGGTTCGGCGCATAACCCGGTGGATGCCGGGTCGTGCCTGCCGGTGCACGGCAGGCGTTCGCATGCTGGTGGCACGTGTGCGCCTGCCGGCGCGGGCCGGCGCCGCCGGAATGCGTCGAACTTTCGGCCGGGGCCACTTAGCCCTTCTCGAACAGCCAGAACGTCACGTCGTCCCAGCCGCTGGAGTCGCGTGACTCGAAGCGCCGGTGGAGCAGCCGCAGCTCCGGGAACAGGCGCTGGTACAGCGCGCCCCAGTCGCGCTTGAACAGCGCGTCGCGCTCGCCGCGGTAGGGGACCTCCTCCAGCTCTTCGGCGTGGTACTCGCCGCACAGCACGTAGCGGCGCGAGCAGCGCACGACCTAGTTCATCACGATCGGGAGCGAGTCGACCGACTGGTGGATGAGCACGGTCGTCGTGAACGTGAGGTCGAACAGCCCGTCGCGGAACGGCACGGACCGCGCCGGCGCGTAGACGGCGTTGACGTCGGGCAGCGCGGCGCGCGCCTCGCGCAGCGCGCGCGCGTTGATGTCGACGCCGAACACGGCCCGCGGATCGATGAGCTGGGCGAGCCGCCGAGGTTGCAGCCGATCTCCAGCACGCTCGCGAACCGGTGGTTCTCGTGCAGCCAGCGCCAGAACGGCTCCCGCCCCTCGGCCGCGGCGCGGTTGCGCTCGATATAGCGGTCGCCGAAGTCCTCGCCCCACAGGTCGTCCAGCCGCCGGACCTCGCCTTCGTCGCCCATCGACCGGGATGATGGCACGCGCTCAGCCAGGCTCAGGGAGCGTGGAGTCGCTCGATCTCCGGGAACGGCAGCGAGAGCTCCCGGCCGCCCGGCGGGATCACCGAGACCACGCGCCGGCCGGCCGCCAGCGCGACCGCCATCGCCATCGTGTCGCAGCCCGCGACCGTGTCGGCCCAGGCGCAGTCCTCCGCCAGCGAGCCGCCGGGGCCGTACGCGACGGGGAGGCGCCCGGCGAAGCCGGCGAGCACCTCGTCGTACTTGCCGGCCGGCTCCGCCGGATGCGTGCGCAGCCGCACGGCGGCGGGCGGGCGGGCGGAGCCGGCAAGGTGCTCGAGGTAGTCCCGCAGCGACGCGCGCTCCTCGTAGCCCCAGCCGAGCGGGTCCCCTGTGGCGCGCGCGGCGACCACGGACGTCGGCTCGGTCACGTACAGCACGCGCTCGCCCGGCCCCCGGGGGCCTGTCAGCGCCTGGATCTCGGCCGCGGCGTCCTCGAGGTACGGGTTGCCCCGCACGCGCACCGGCGGCCCGGGGACCGTCGCCCGCGCCAGCCGCGCCGCGTGCTCGTCGGCGACCCACAGCTCGTCCGGCAGCACCGTCTCGCCGTCCAGCACGAACCGCGCCGGGTAGTTCACCCAGTGGTCGAGCCAGACGACGCTGCGCACGCCCGCCGCCCGCGCGGCCCGTACCGCGCGCCGCTCGAGGTCCGCCTCGCCGCTCGAGCCGCACAGCACGAGATCGAAGCGCGCCAGCGCCGGCAGCTCGTCGTGGAGCGTCAGCCCGTCACCGAGCTTGCGCGCGAAGATCGCCCGCGCCGGGCCCTCCAGCCGATACTCGGCCTCGGGCCGCGCGCGCCGCGCCCATGCCGAGACGATCTCCGCGCCGCCCGCGTCGTGCGCTGCGATCAGCAGCCGCGCGCCAGCTCCTCCCGCCGGGCGTGCACCTTGCGGAACGCGGCGACGATGTCGTCGATGTCCTCCGAACGCAAGCCCGCGTGCACGAGCGGGTGGAAGATCACCTCGCGGTCGTGCATCCGCTCGCAGGTCGGGCACAGGCCGTCCTCGTAGCCGCCCGAGCCGGCGTTGCGCGGATCGCCGAACGCGGCCGCCGCGCGCCGGCGATAGACGGGCTGGCGGTACAGCGGCGCCACGTAGCCCTCGGTGACCGGCACGCCCTCCGCCCGCAGCGCGGCCGCGAACGCGGCGCGCGGCACGCCGAGGACGTCCTCCTCGAGGCGCACGACGTGCAGGTAGAACACGTGGCGGCAGCCGGCGGGCACGACAGGCGCGCGCACGCCGTCCAGGTCCGCGATGCCCGCCGACAGCCGCTCGGCGTGCTCGATCCGCGGCGCCGTGAGCTCCTCGAGCCGGGCGAGCTGGACCTCCGCGACCGCGGCCTCGAGCTCGCCGAGGCGGTAGTTGAAGCCGAGGACGTCGGCGGCGGAGGACCCCATGTCGGCGACCACCGCCTCACCATGGTTGCGGGCCAGCGCCAAGCGCTCGGCGAGGCCGTCGTCGTCGGTGACGGCGAGGCCGCCCTCGCCGCACTGGATCGTCTTGTGGTAGTTGAGGCTGAAGACGCCGATGTGACCGAGCGTGCCGGCGGAGCGCCCGTGCAGCACGGCCCCG
>JBIOTP010000153.1:0-28378 GCA_044865965.1 Solirubrobacteraceae bacterium | reverse complement strand
CGAACGCCCGGTCGCGCTGCGTGCCGCCAAGCAACGCGCCGTCCTGGCGATGCTCGCCCTGGACGCCAACCACACCGTCTCGATGGACAGGCTGATAGAGGGCCTGTGGGGGGAGCACCCGCCCGCGAGCGCGGCGAAGCTGGTCCAGCAGCACATCTCGCAGCTCCGCAAGATGCTCGCCGACGACGGCGCCCCGATCGTCACACGCGGCCGCGGCTACGAGCTGATGATCTCGCCCGACGACGTCGATGCGCTGCGCTTCACACGCCTGGTCGCGCAGGGCGCCGGGCGCGAGGCGCTCACGCTCTGGCGCGGACAGGCGCTGGCCGACGTGGCGGACGAGCCATTCGCCGCGGAAGAGATCCGGCGGCTGGATGAGCTGCGCCTCGGCGCGCTCGAGCAGGCCGTCGACGCCGACCTCGCCGCGGGCCGCCATCGCGAGGTCGCGGCCGAGCTCGCGGCGCTCGTCACCGAGCATCCGCTGCGCGAGCGCCTGCACGCGCAGTGGATGCTCGCGCTGTATCGCTCCGGGCGCCAGGCCGACGCGCTGGAGGTCTACCGGCAGGCGCGAGCGCTGCTCGTCGAGCAGATCGGCGTCGAACCCGGCCCGGAGCTGCGCGAGCTTCATGCCGCGGTCCTGCGCCAGGACCGCTCGCTCGACGCCCCGGTGCAGGCCGCGCTGCCGCCGGAGCTCCAGCGCGGCCCGCCACTGGCCGGCCGTACGGCCGAGCTGGAGCGATTGCGCGCGGCCTGGCGCCGGGCCCGCCGGGGCCGCGGCTGCACTCTGGTCCTCTCCGGCATCGAGGGGATCGGCCGCACTCGCCTCGCCGCGGAGCTGGCGGCCGAGGCGCGGGAAGACGGCGCGCTCGTGCTCTACGGCGAAGGCGACGTCGCGCGGGCGCGGGCTGCGTCGCGCCCGACGCTGCTCGTGCTCGACATCGACGTCGCCGGTCCAGCGATCATGGAGCTTGCGTCGGAAATGGCGACGCGGCCCGCGCTCCTGGTTGTGATCAGCCGCGAGGTCCCCGCGGCCGGCGAGCTGCCCGGCGCCGAGGTGATCGAGCTCGGGCCGCTCGACGCCGCGGGCGTCGGAGCGATCGCCGCGCTGTATGCGCCGGAGGGGGTCCAGCCGCCGCTCGCCGAGCTGGTTGAACGCAGCGGAGGCGAGCCGGGGCAGGTGCATCGCCTTGCGGCGGAGTGGGCTCAGCGCGAAGCGGTGCGCCAGCTCAGCGCCGCGGCCGAGCGTACGGCTGCGGAGCGCGCCGGCCTGCGTGAGGCCGAGCAGCAGCTCGCAGGCAGGGTCGGCGCGC
Source organism: Solirubrobacteraceae bacterium (assembly GCA_044865965.1). GTDB lineage: Bacteria > Actinomycetota > Thermoleophilia > Solirubrobacterales > Solirubrobacteraceae > Solirubrobacter. Next base: position 27,068 of record JBIOTP010000153.1, on the reverse strand, counting down.
TGCAGGCCGTGCGAGCGCGCAGCGAGCGCCTCGCAGTGGTCCGCCCTTACGTCGTCTGCCCGTACAAGGGCCTGGCGCCCTTCGACGGCGCGGACGCGGAGTTCTTCTTCGGGCGTGAGCGTGTGGTGGCCGAGCTCGTCGCGCGGCTGGCAGGAGCGTCGCTGCTCGCGGTGGTGGGGCCGTCGGGCAGTGGGAAGTCCTCCGTCCTGGGTGCCGGCCTGCTGCCCGAGCTCGCACGTGGCGTGCTGCCGGGCAGCGCGAACTGGGAGCAGGTCGTGCTGCGCCCGGGCGAGCATCCGCCAGCGGCCCTGGAGGAGGCCCGGTCGGCGGTCGGTTCCGGGTGCGCCGCGGTGATCGCCGTCGACCAGTTCGAGGAGACCTTCACGCTCTGCCGTGACGAGGACGAGCGCCGGGCGTTCATCGACCGGCTGCTCGCCGCTGCTCACAGCCGCCCCCGTTCGGCGGTAGTGCTCGCGGTACGCGGGGACTTCTACACCCGCTGCGCGGCATACCCGGCGCTGGCCTCGCTGATGGCGGCCAACCAGGTACTGGTCGGCCCGATGCAGCGAGACGAGCTGCGCCGCGCGATCGAGCTGCCCGCGCAGCGCGCCGGGCTGACTGTCGAGCCTGGGCTCGGGGACCGGCTGCTCGCCGACGTTGAGGGTCGGCCCGGTGCGCTGCCGCTGCTGTCGACCGCCCTGCTCGAGCTGTGGCAGCGCCGGGACGGGCGCGACCTGCGCGTCGTCACGTACGAGCGCACGGGCGGCGTCGCCGGTGCCGTCGCGCGCCTCGCCGAATCCGCCTACGAGCGGCTGGACCCTTCGCAACAGGTCCTGGCTCGAGCGATCGTGCTGCGGCTCGCCGGAGAGGACGCGAGCGGCAGCGCCGTCCGCCGCCGCGTCGCGCTCGCGGACCTCGACGCCGACCGTGACTCCGACGTGCGCCGAGTGCTCGACGTGCTCGCCGACAACCGTCTCGTCACCCTCAGCGAGGGCGCGGCGGAGGTCGCGCACGAGGCGCTCCTGCGCGAATGGCCGCGGCTTCGGGCGTGGCTCGACGAGGACGCCGAAGGGCGACGGCTGAACCAGCACCTCGCGGTCGCCGCGCACGAGTGGGAGACCCGCGGCCACGACGCCGGCGACCTGCTTCGCGGGCCGCGGCTCGTCGCCAGCCTGGAGTGGAGCGCCGAGCACGCGAGCGAGCTGAACGAGCTCGAGCGCGCCTACGTAGAGGCGAGCCGGGCGGAGAGCGAACGGGAAGGCCACCGCGTCCGGCGCGCGAACCGGCGGCTGCGCGCGCTGGTGGCCGGCGTCGCCGCCCTCCTCGCGCTCGCGGCGATCGCCGGGGCGCTGTTCCTCGACCAGCGCGGCCGGGCCCGCAGTGAGGCGACGACCGCGCAGGCCGAACGGCTCGCCGCCCTTGCGCTGGTCGATCACGACCTCGGCCGGTCGCTGCTGCTCGCGCGGCAGGGCGTCGCCATCGAGGACACGCTGCAGACGCGCAGCAACCTGCTCGCCGCGCTCCTGAGCAGCCCGGCCGCCATCGGCATCACGCGATTCCCGCAGAGCCGGCTGCTCCGGCTGGCCCTGCGGCCGGACGGCCGCGCGCTCGTCGTTGGGGACAACAAGGGCAACGTCTTGTTCCTCGACCCCGTCAGCCGCCGGCAGCTCCGGCCCGCGTACCGGGCGGCCACGTTCCCGATCCTCGCCCTCGCTTTCAGCCCGGACGGGTCGCGTCTGGCAATCGGCGCGCAGAGCACGGTGCAACTGCTCGACGGCCGCACCTGGCGGCGCATCGCGGCACCCAAGGTGCCCGTCGCCGAGTTCGCGGCGCTGGCTTTCTCACCCGACAGCCGCGCCCTCGTCGCGATCACGAGCTCGACGGCCGTCGGGCGGATCAGGCCGATTCCCAGCGCCGGGCTGCGCTTCGATGCCCGCACCGGCCGGCCGCTCGGCCACCCGGTCGGGCTCGGGCCGCCGGGCTCACTCTCCGACGCTCTCGCGTTCACGCCTGACGGCCGGTCGCTGATCACCGCCTCGGGCGCCACCGTGATCTCGAAGGAGGTCCGCGTCGTGATCGACCCTGGGGATCGCACGATCACCGTTCGCGACGCCCACACGCTGAAGCCGCTGCGGCAATTCCCGGGGCTCACCTTCGCGAGCGCGGTCTCGCCGGACGGCCGGACGTTCGCGATCGGCGGCGATGACGGCTCGGTCCGCTTCCTCGATCTCCGGACGGGCCGTCAGACCCGAGCGACCGGCCGCCACGAGGGTGCCGTACAGAGTGCCGTCTTCACGGCCGACGGACGCTTCCTGGTGACCACCGGCGATGACGGGGCGGCCATCCTGTGGAACGTCAAGCAGGCCGCGTCGGGTGAGGTCTTCCGCGGCCACGCGGGGGGCGTCGTGGCGGCGGCCGTCGACCGCCGGGCGCGCACGCTCTACACCGCCGGCCTCGACGGCAGCGTCATCACCTGGGACCTCGTCGGCGACCGGCGCCTCGGACGCCCGTTCGACGCGGGCATCGGCTCGGGCGACTTCTATCCAACGACGGCGATCAGCCCAGACGGGCGCACGCTCGCAACCGTTGAGGACAACGGCGCCGACAGCCTCGTCGACCTCCGGACACTCACCCGCCACGACCTCCACATCAGCGGCGGCCCGCGCCTCGGCTACGTGCAGTACGACCCGGCGTTCGGGCCCCGTGGCACGCTCATCGTCACGAGCTACAAAGGATTCATCGGCCTCGCCGACGCGCGCACCGGGCGCATCCGCGCGACCTTGCACGGACATCACGACCTCGTCTTCGGGCCCACCACGAGTGCCAGCGGGCGGATGATCGCCACCACCGGCCTCGATCAAACGCTGCGCCTGTGGGACGCCGTCGCAGCCCGGCCGCTCGGCCCGCCGATCCACCTCCCCAGCCGGCCCGCGTCCAATCCGGGCATCAGCCCCGACGGGCGGAACGTCGCAGTGCCAGAGACGCAGCCAGGTGCCGTGGATGTCTTCGACACCCACTCGCGGCGGCGCCTCGCCCGGCTGCGCGTCGACGACGGTCCGCCGTCGTTCTCTCGCTTCTCACGCGACGGTCGCCTCCTGATGACGGGCAGCAGCGACGGCCGCGTCCGCGTCTTCTCGGCGCGCGATTGGCATCCCCTCGGACCGGCATTCCCGGTTGCCGGCGGCCGCGTCACCGGCGTGGACGCCAGTCCTGACGACCGCACCATCGTGACGTCCGCGATAGACGGCCAGATCCGGCTGTGGGACCTCGCGAGCCGCCGGCCGATCGGCGCGCCACTGCCGGGGCCGGAAAACACTGACGCCGTCGCACTCTTCGCGCCCGACGGCAACCACGTCTACGCGATCTTCCACGACGGCCGCGGGTACCGCTGGGACGTCCGACCCAGCGCCTGGAACGACCAGGCCTGCGCGGTCGCCGGCCGCCGGCTCAGCCGCGCCGAGTGGCACGAGCTGCTCCCGGGCCGGGACTACGCGCCGGCGTGCTAAGGACGGCGTAGGCGCGTTCTCTGTCCCGAGCGGACGCGTCGAGCATCCAAGAGCGTGTCACGTCGGTAGCGCTGCTGCTTCCGCGTGGATCCGAGCGTCTCAATGAAGCGGTCGACGATGCTCGCCTCGGACGACATGGCCCGTGAGGAACAATGGAACGAAAAGTGCCGCTAAGCGGCTCCGGGGTCCGATCGTGGCTATCGTGCGCGCGTGCCGGTCGAGTTCTTGTCGGACGCGGAAGCGGCAGCGTACGCACGCTTCGACGGCTCTCCGTCGCGGGAGGAGCTGGACCGGGTCTTCTTCCTGGATGACGCCGACCGGCAGCTGATCGATAAGCGCCGCGGTCCGCCGAATCAGCTTGGCTTTGCGCTCCAGCTGACGACGGTCCGATGGTTGGGCACGTTTCTGCCGGATCCGACAGACGTCCCGCCGGTGGTGCTGGCGTATGTGGGGCGCCAGCTCGAGATCGAGGATCCGTCGTGCGTGGTGCGCTATCTGGAGCGAAGGCGGACCCGGTTTGAGCATGCGGAGGAGATCAGGGCTTCCGAGGCACTGCGGGATTTCGCCGTGGTCGCTGGCGAGTTCGAGGAGTGGATCGCCGCCCGCGCATACATGACTGGTGACGGTCCCCGTGCGATCTTCGCGGATGCAACCGGCTGGCTTCGCGGGCAGCAGGTGCTGCTGCCCGGCGTGACGACGCTCGCGAGACTGGTCGCCCGCGCGAGGTCCGACGGCGACAGGCGGCTGTGGGAGACGCTCGCCGCCGTCCCCACGGGGCCCGGGCACGTGGCGCTGGACGCGCTGCTGGACGTCGCGGAGGGAGCCCGCACGTCGGAGCTCGAGCGAGCGCGTAGAGGGCCCGCCGATCCGACAGGCACGAACCTCAAGCTTGCGTTGCATCGCGTGCGGGACATCCACGGGGTCGGGGTTGACGGCGAGCGGGCGCGCGCGCTGGTGCCGGTGCGCCGGCTGGCGGAGCTGGCACGCTAAGAGTTAGCGGCACTTTTCGTTCCGTTGTTCCTCACGGCCCAACACGTCGCCGCGGCTGGGGCGCGGGCCGGTGGGGCTCAGCCCGAGCGCGCCGAACAGCGCGTCGATCGCGAGCGCGGCGACCATGATCGCGACCAGCATCAGCGCGACGATCCGCAGCGCGAACGCGGTGCCGTAGTACTTGCGGTAGATCGCGACGATCGGCAGCACGATCATCGAGCATCTTCGTCAGGAGGCGGTCGCCGCCCCGGCGTCGACGATCCCGGCGCCGTACATGCTGTCGAGCCCGGGCGCGCCGAGGTCGCGCGCGGTCGCCTGCATGCGCTGCAGCTGCGCGGCCGGCGAGGGCCGCGCGCCGAGCAGCCCCGACGCGATGATCAGCGCGGCGGTGGCGGAGACGTGGGGGGCGGCCATCGACGTGCCCGTGTAGTCGGTGGGGAGCCCGAACACCGTCCGCTTGCCGGCGAACGTCATCTGCAGCACGGGGCGCCCTGGATCGGAGGGCTGGCAGGCCGGCTGGTCTGGAAGCGCGGCGTCGCGGCCGCCGCCGGGCGCGACCAGGTCGATCTGTGGTCCGACGTTCGAGTACTCGGCGAGGCAGCCGTGCGCCGTGACCGCGCCGACCGCGACGACCGAGGGCAGGGCGGCGGGGTAGGCGACGTCGCTCGCGGTGTTGCCGGACGCTCCGACGACCAGCACGCCCTTGTTGCGCGCGTGGCGGATCGCGTCCACGATCGCCGGGATCTCGCGGGCCGACGTGACGCTCGTGCCGAACTCGAACGACAGGTTGATGATCTGCGCGCCGCGGTCGACCGCGAAGCGCACGCCGGCGGCGATCGACTCGGCATCGCCGTCGCCGAACTTGTTGAGGACCTTCACGGGGATGATCGTCGCGCCGTACGCGAGCCCGGTCTCGGCGATGCCGTTCCCGGTCGACTCGGCGATCGTGCTCGTCACGTGCGTCCCGTGGCCGTTGTCGTCGTTCGGGTGCCCGTCGGCTCCGGCGCACGGGTCGCCGCTCTGCCCGCGGCGGGGACAGAAGTCGAACCCGTGCGCGAGCCGGAAGCGCGACAGATCGGGCGAGCGGCGGAAGCCGTCGCGGCGCTCGTAGGCGACACCGGTGTCGAGCACCGCGATCCTGACGCCGCGCCCGCCGGCGCGCCCGCGCGCGACGAGGTTGTCCCACGCGCGCGGCGCGTCGACCCCGGTGCCGGGCAGGAAGTTCCACTGGTCGAGCTGCCACCCGCCCGGCTGGCCGGTCGAGCCCGGATCGTTGGGGATGAATGCCACGTGCGCGATCGGGCCGCCCGCCGCGTGCGCGATCGGGTCGCCCGCCGCGGCGCGCACGTGCGGGCTGCGCTCGAGCTCGCTGACCGTCGCGGCCACCGAGCCCCCGTCGAGGATCGCGAGCGCGCGCGTGCGCGGCCCGATCGCTCGCGGCTCGCCGACGCCGGCGCGCCGCTGGACGGCGGCCCGCTCGGCCGCGGTCGTGTGCGCCGCGTAGCTCACGATGACGCGTCCGGGCACGGTGTCGGCAGCGCGGGCCGCCGGGGCGGACGCGAGCGGCGCCGCCGCGAGAGCGAGGAGGAGCAGGCGGGCGGCGCGCATGGAAGCTGCATCTAACCGTACCCGGCGGTGTCGCACTTCACGATCGCGGTGCTACACTCGCTCGCGTGCCGACCTCGAAGCCCCGATACACGCTCACCGACACCGGTGAAGTCGAGGAGGCGCTGAACGTCGCTCAGCGCCTGTGGCCCGACGTCCGCTCGCGCAAGGAGCTGCTGGTCCGGCTGATGGACCTCGGCCGCGACGCCGCCGCGCGCGATGTCGCCGCCGCCGAGGCCGGCCGGCGGCGCGAGCGCCAGGCCGCCGCGCTGCGCCGCGGCCGCGAGCTCGTCGACGTCGATGCGCTGCTCGGCGACGCCGCCTGGCGGTGACCGGGCTCCTGCTCCTCGACAAGTCGGCCTACGTCCGCGGGGCGGACGCCGCCGAGGTCGAGGGCGAGCTGTGCCTGTGCGCGGTCACCCGCCTCGAGCTGCTCTACAGCGCCCGCTCCGCGCGCGCTTATGTGTCCCTCCAGGGCGACCTGGCGAGCTTCCGTGAGCTGCGGATGGACGCCGAGACGTTCGCGATCGCGCTCGGTGCCCAGCGCGAGCTGGCGGCCGGGGGCCGCCACCGCGTCGCGATCCCGGACCTCCTGATCGCAGCCTGCGCCCAACAGCACGCCGCCGGCGTGCTGCACGTCGACCGACACTACGACGTACTGGCGTCCGTGCTCGAGTTCGACGCGATCCGCCTGCCGGGGTCGTAACGGCGTCAGACCCGCTTCAGCTCGCGGTGGCGATCAACGAGGCCAGCATCCGGGGCCGACACCATGGGCGTAGTAGCCGAACGTCCGCTGGGTCGCAAGCCTTGGTTTACATAACGCCGATTAGCGAGCGCTCGATCGATGCGCGGCGCTCAGCCGTGTGCCGATCGCTGTTCACGGCATCCGGGTCTCACAATCTGACGTCCTCCTAACACGACGCCAACGCAACGCTCTCCGACGGCAACGGCCCGCGGCGCAGAATCGCTCCATGGTCGAGTCGGAATTCGCGGCGATGCTCGCTTGCGACGAGCGCCACTGGTGGTACCGCGGCCGCCGGCGCGTGCTGCGCGCCGCCCTTTCCCGCCTCGACCTGCCGCCTGGCGCCCAGCTGCTCGACGCTGGCTGTGGATCGGGCCGAACGCTGGACGAGCTCGTCGCGTACGGCCGCGTCACCGGCGTCGACGCCAGCCGGACCGCCGTCGCCGCCGCGCGCGTCCGGGGGCACCGCGACGTCCTCGTCGCCAGGGTCGAGCGGCTGCCCCTCGCGACCGCCCGCTTTGACGTCGTCACCTGTCTGGACGTCATCGAGCACACGCCGGACGACCGACAGACGTTCGCTGAGCTGCTCCGCGTCACCCGTCCGGGCGGCTACCTGCTCGTGACCGTTCCCGCCTACCCATCGCTGTGGTCGACCCACGACGAGGTCAACCACCACTACCGCCGCTACCGTCGCCGCAGCCTGCTCGACGTCGCGACCGCCGCCGGATGGGCCCCGGTCACCACCACCCACTTCAACGCGCTTCTCCTCGCGCCCGCCGGCCTGGTCCGTCTCGCAAGCCGCCGCCATCCCGCGATCGGCGGACGCTCCGACCTCGAACGCACCCCGCCGACGCTCGACACGGCGCTGGAGCTGCCGCTGCGCCTCGAGGCCGCGCTGCTGCGCCACGGCCTTCGCCTACCGGTCGGGCTTTCCCTGCTCGCCTTGCTGCGCAGGGATGCGCCGTTGCCCACGACCCGCCTGCGCCCCGCTTCGCCACCTCATAAGAGGACGCCCGCACGTCCGGCCACGCCCCTGATCCCCGCCGCTTGACCCTTACCGCCGCCGCGGCCTCGTCTGCCTCAAGCGCCACAGCGAGCCGGGCGGAACCCCGGCGGCCCGGCTGACGTCGACCGAGTGCGCCCGCGCCCAACGCACGACGGGCACGCACGCGAGCGTCCCGCCGGGCGTGCAGCGCCTCCGGCCGACCATGACGTAGCGGACCCTGCCCGTGGCGACAAGGTGCGCGAGCTGCGCGGGCGTCAGCAGCGGCCGCGCGTGGTAGCTCGTGAGCATGAGGACCGGCCGCCCGTCACGCACGATGAGCGGACCCGCCTTGAACACGCTGCTGCTCGCAACCTCATACGCGGCGCGACCCTGGTGCGCGAGCAGGAACGCGCTGAGCGCGCGCACGCGCTCCGGTGGCAGCGGAGTGGCCAGGCCGGCGTCCGAGCGCGTGCTGCCGGCGAGCGAGGCCGAAGTCGCGGCGGGCACGGCCAGCACCGCGGCGACCGCGCACGTGGCGAGCCCCGCGGTCCAGCGCCGCCCCGCCGCAAGCACCGCTCCGGCGGCGGCGGCCAGCCCCACGCCGCTCGCCCAAGCTGACGGGTGCACGAGCGCCGCGCCCGCGGGCGCCGTCGCCGCGGCGCCCGCCGCGATCGCGAACGTCGCCGGGCGCCCCTGCCGGGCGTGCGCGAGCAACCGGCCCAGGCCGGCGCCGAAGACCGCCGCGAGGGCCGGCGTGAACCCCTCGAGATAGCGCGGTTGCGGCCGCTGCATGTGGCTGAGCAGGACCACCCCGGTGACCAGCCAGACGCCGAGGAAGAGCACCGACGCGAGCTCCACTCGGCCGACGCCGGCCGGCCGCGGGACGAGCACGGTCACGGCGACGGCGAGCGCGCCGAAGACGAGCGCGGCGAGCAGCGACGCGCCGACGAGGCTCGCGTAGTCGTGGCTCCCGGTGGTGAAGAGGCGCAGCGCGCTCGGCGGGTCCAGCCTCAGGGCTGCGGGCGACGCGCGGGCGCGCAGGCGACCGATCCCGTTGAAGTCGAAGACGACGTTCCATACGCCACCGTTGGTGGACCGATCGGCCACGGCCGGGCACCGAGCGGCGCCCGTGCGGCGGCGACGACCCACGCCAGGCTCACGGCGACCAGCGCCACGAGCCCGCCCGCGGTACCCAGCGCGCGGCGGCGCGGCGGAGCGCCGCCGGCCACGAAGACCAGGACGCCGAGCGCGGGGAGAGCGATCAGCCCCTCGAAGAGCTTGACGTTGAAGGCGAGGTTGGAGCAAGGGGTCTCACACGAAGCTCCAACGGCACGCGGTCCAGTGACGGCGGTCCTCAGCGTCCGGTGGATGTCACTGCAGTCGACGCGCGGGCGTCCTGGAGGGTCAACACGTCGACGCGGTCGAGCTGAGGGTGGTGCTCGTAGACGATCAGCATCCACGGCCACGGCCCCACGAGGTAGCGCGTCCCCTCCCAGCGACCGCTGAGCCGCTGGCCCATGCTCGGGAACGTCTCAAGGCGCGCGAGGACTCGCGCCACCCGCTCCGGCGTGTCCGCGGGCAGGCTGTAAAGCCGGATGAGCTCGGCGAGGTCGGCCGCTGCTGCCGGCCCGACGACGACGCTAGCCACGAACGGCGCGCGCCAACTGATCGAGCGGAATGCCTTCCCCGGCGCGGATCTGGCGCCGGCTCAGCTCCGCGCGCTCATACGCGCCGGCGATGCCGTCGAGCAGCTCGACCACGTTGCGGGGGTCGCTGTCGGCCTCGTCGATGGCCGCCGACAGCAGCGAGCGGGCGAGCGTCCCCTCCTGCAGGTGCGTGCGCTCGGCCAGGCGCTTGAGGCGCTCGGCCCGCTCGGCGTCGAGCGTGAGATTGAGGCGATGGCTCTCCTCGGCCATGACCAGAGTTTACACGAAATGACACGGCGCGTTCGCGCCATTCGCCGTTACAGGCGTCGTCCGGCCCCTCTGCTCGTCAGAAGCGCGTTCGAGAGCTCGAGCGAATCGCCCCCGCGGCGACGGCATTCCAAGAGCGCTCGAGGCCAGACGCCCCGGCCGGCTCGACGGGCCTCCAGACGGCTCGGACCATCCGTCGGCGGTCCACGCGCGAGTTGCGACCGCTGGATCGATGCCACGGCCTCACGCCGGCTGCGACCGTGCGAGCGGGCGATCCATCGAAGCGCGGGCGGCCGGCGTCTCTCCTCCCCGGAACCGCCGGTGCTGGGCTCACCCTGGGTCGCGGCGTCGTGCTCCCGGGCGCCGCGGCCCCAGTTGCCAAGTTCCGTCAGCGGCGCCATTTCGACCGCCCGAGCGCCGGCCGCGGCGCAACGCGAGGGGGTCAGCGCCCGCCCGCTCATCGCGCCCGGAACGGCAGCTCGTCGAGCAGGCCGCAGAGCTCGAAGACGCGCTGAATCTTCGCCGGACCGTCGATCAGCGCGAATTCGATGCCGTCGTCACGCGCACTCGTGTTGACGCGCACGATCAGCCGCCGCCGGCGCCGCCGTCTCCGCCACCGCCGTCACCCCCGGCCACCATCGCCGCCGCCGCCGTCCTGGGCGTGGGCCGCGGTCGGCGAGATGAGGCTGTGGGCCAGCGGCGTCGCGAGGCCCGTCGCAAGCACGACGGCCGCGCAGACGCTCACGGTGCTGCGCCGCAGGTTCGGCGTGCGGAACCCGAGGCTGATCCCGCGTCGCAGGGCCGGCGGGCGGAACGCGATCGGGCGGACGGCGCCGCGCCGCACGATCGGGACGTGGAACCCGAGCACATTGACCTTCTCGCGGCGCAGGGTCGGGACACCGACGGTGCCCCGGCGCGGCGCCGGGAAGTGGAAGCCGAGGACGTTGACCGCGCGTTCCTCGCGCGTCACGAACCAGTGCGGCACGGGCCCAGGTCGCGGAGCCGCGGCGAAGCGGGCGCCGTCACGACCCCCGCGACGAGACGTTGCAATAGAACACCTCCCTTGAGCTCGGGACTCGCCCCTGCAGCGAGTCCCCGTCTACAGCCGTATCTCGGTAGAGGAGACGTGCCCGCTCGCACGCACGGCTATGCGCGTTCTTAAGCGCTTCACCGTCGGTTTACAGAAGGTTGGCGCGCCAGCCTCCCCCGGCCCAGCTCAGCCGCTCGCATGCAGGAAGGGTCGAGGGTGTGCAGACGGTGCCGTGGCGGCCGTGGAAGAGCCAGTCGTGGAGGGCGTGCAGGCTCTCGGCCTTGTTGAGCTGGCGGCCGATCGCGCGTCGCTCGGTTTCGTCGGCGAGGTGGCCGAGCACGAACCGGGTCTTGATCAGGCGCCCGTACATGCTCGGCGTCGGGTGGCGATGCCGCGGGCGATCCCGAGTTCGACGAGCTCCTGGGGGCGCAGGCGTAGCCTTGCCGCGGTGGTGGGCGCCTGGTCGCAGGGTTGCTTGAGGATGGCGGTGGCGGACTCGGGCGGGATGACGGAGAAGTAGCTGTCGGGGGTCATCCACAGGTCGGTCGGGGAGGCGAGCGCGAGCGCGCCGCCGGAGCCGCCCTCGCCGATCACGAGCGTGGTGATCGGGACCCGCGCGGCGGCCACGGCGGCGAACAGGTCGGCGATGGCGGGGCCGACGCCGGCCCGCTCGGCCGCGCTGTCGTTGGCGGCGCCGGGGGTGTCGACGAGGGTGAGGATCGGGAGGTTGAGCCGGTCGGCGAGGCGGATCAGGCGCGCGGCGGTGCGAAAGCCGGCGGGGGTGGTCGCGGTGCCGGCCTGGGCGGCGTAGGCGATCGTTTGGCCCGCGCGGCGTCCGATGCCGCACAGCATGCCGTGGTCGTGCCCGCCGGCGCGGTCGCCGGCGAGCGCGACGCGGGCGTCGAAGTAGTCGTCGAGGTAGGCGGCGGCGCGCGGGCGCTGCGGCGCTCGCGCGCGCTGTACCGCGGTCCAGCCGTCGGGTGGAAGGTCGGGGCGGCCGAGCGCGGCGGGCACATCGGCCGCCGCGGGGGCGTCTGCTGCGCCGGCGGTGAGCAGCTCGAGTAGGAGCGCGAGCGTCGCGGGCAGCTCGTGCTCGTTTACGATCGCGTCGACCTGGCCGTGCGCGGCCTTGCCTTCGGCGGTGAACGCGTGGGCGTCGGCGGGCGCGGGGCCGCGGACGCGGTGGCCGGCGAAGGCCACGGTCGCGGCGGGCAGGGCGAGGATGACGTCGGCGGGTGCGGCCAGCGATGCCCACAGGCCGCCGGTGGTCGGGCTGCGCAGGACGCTGACGTGCGCGATCCCCGCCTCGCGGGCGCGGTGCGCGGCGGCGGCGATGTGCTGCATCTGCACGAGCGAGCGCACGCCCTCCTGCATGCGTCAGCCGCCGGAGGTGACGAGCGAGACGATGGGCCGCCGGGCGCGCGTCGCGCGCGCGAACGCGTCGGTGATCCGCTGCCCGGTCGCCTCGCCCATCGAGCCGCCCATGAAGCGGAAGTCGAACGCGATCAGGACCGCATCGACGCGGCCGATGCGGGCGTCGCCGCAGATGACCGACTCCGGCTCGCCCGAGCGCGCGCGGGCGCGCTCGAGCTGCTCTGGGTAGCCGGGCCAGCCCAAGGGGTCGGTGGAGACCACGCCGGCGTCGAACTCGGCGAACGCGCTCGCGAGGTCGGCGACCGCCGCGCGCGCGTCGCCGTCCCGGAGGGACGTCGGCGCGGATGCGTCCCGGGTCGTCACGGCGCCAGGCACCGCTTTTGCACCTTGCCCATCTCGTTGCGCGGCAGCGCGCCGAGGTAGCGCACAACGCGCGGCCGCTTGTGCGGGCTGAGCAGGCGGGCGACGTGGTCGGCGAGCTCGCGTTCGTCGACCGGCCGGTGCCCGGCGGCGGGCACGATCCAGGCGACGATGCGCTCGCCGAGGTCGTCGTCGGGCTCGCCGGTGACGGCCGCTTCGGCGACGGCGGGGTGCTCGAGCAGCGCGGTCTCGATCTCGCCGGCGCCGATCTTGAAGCCGCCGCTCTTGATCAGATCGGTGGCGCGGCGGCCGACGATGCGCAGGTAGCCGTCGCGACCGCGGATCGCCATGTCGCCGGTGCGAAACCAGCCGTCGATCAGCGCCTCGGCGGTGGCCTCGGGCCGGTTGAGGTACTCGCGGAACAGGTTGGGCCCGCGCACGTGGACCTCCCCGACGGCCTCGCCGTCGCTGCCCTCGATCACCGCGCCGTGGTCGTCCACCAGCCGGATCTCGACACCGTCGAGGGGCGGTCCGACCGTGCCGGGGCGGCGGTCGCCGTCGGCGCGTACCGCGGTGTTCATGAGCGTCTCGGTCATCCCGTAGCGCTCGACGATGCGCTGGCCGCAGACGCCGGCGATCCGCTCGTGGTCGGCGGCCGGGAGCGCCGCCGAACCGGACACCAGCAGGCGCGCGCGCGCGAGCGCCCGGACGATGTCGGGGTCGGCCTCGGCGTCCGTGGCCAGCCGGTGGTACATGGTGGGGACGCCGAAGAGCATCGTGGCCGCTCCGGCGAGCTCGGCGGCGGCCGCCTGCGAGGTGAAGCGCCCGAGGTGGCGGACGCTGCCGCCGAGGCGCAGCGGCCCGAGCACGCCGAGGATGAGCCCGTGGACGTGGAACAGCGGCAGGCCGTGCACGAGGGTGTCGTCGCCGGTCCACTCCCAGGCCTCGGCCAGCGCGTCGAGGTTGGAGGCGATCGCCCGGCGGGGCAGCACGACGCCCTTGGGCGGCCCGGTCGTGCCCGAGGTGTAGATGATGATCGCGGGCGCCTCGGGCGAGGGCTCCTCGCGTGGGTGCGCGGCGCGCGCGGCGAGGTCGACGTCGACGCGTGGGATGCGCGCGAGCGCGTCGGTTAGCTCACTCGTGGGCGCCGTGAGGATCAGCGTCGGATCGCTGTCGGCCACGATGTGCGCCAGCTCGCGCGCGCCGGACTTCGGGTTGATCGGCACGACCGGGACGCCCGCGGTCAGCGCGCCGACGACCGCGACGCAGGTCTCAAGCGAGGGCGTCGCCCACACGGCCACGCGGGTTGCGCTCTCGATGCGGGCGGCGATGTTCGCGGCGGCGGCCGCGAGCTGCCGGTAGGTGACGGCGCGCTCGCCGAAGCGGATCGCCTCCTTCGCGCTCGGCTCGCCCAGCGGCGCCAGGAGCGGCTGGGCGGCGGGCATGGCGGTCGTCGTCATGGGGTCACCTCGATCGCGCGCTCGGCGCCGTGGCCGGTGAGCGCGCGCAGTCGCAGCTGGTCGAAGCGTTCTTCGCTGCGCGCTTCGCGCGCCGTGAGCATCGTCCCGAGCCACCCGGCCAGGAAGCCGGCCGGGACGCTCACGATCCCCGGGTTCGACAGCGTCGTCAGCGGCTCGATGCCGTGCAGCATGATGCCGTCCTCGCCGATCACCGACGGCCCGACGACGGCGAGGCCGACCGCGGTGATCAACCCGACGACGACGGCGCTGACCGCGCCGGCGGTGTTGAACCGCCGCCAGTGCAGGCTGTAGATCAGCACCGGGAGGTTCGCGCTGGCGGCCATCGCGAACGCCAGCCCGACCAGGAACGCGACGTTGAGCGACTTGGCCGCCAGCGCGAGGACGATGGCGATCAGCCCGACGGCCAGCGAGGCGACCTTGGCGACCTGGACCTCGCGCCGTTCGTTGACCTTGCCGCGCCGCAGCACGTGGGTGTAGAGGTCGTGCGAGATGTTGGCCGAGGCGCCGATCGCCAGCCCGGCCACCACCGCGAGGATCGTCGCGAACGCCACCGCCGAGACGAGCGCAAACAGCACCTGTCCGCCGAACGTGGCGCCGCCGCCGAGGACCTGCGCGAGCAGCGGCGCCGCGCTGTTGCCGGCCTCGTTGGCGGCCTCGATGGCGTGCGGCCCGACGAGCGCGGCGGCCCCGAACCCGAGCAATGTCATCAGGAACAGGCAGCTGCCGTGGATCCCCATGACCCACACGGCCGACCGTCGCGCGGTCTGCGCGTCGGGCACGGTGTAGAAGCGCATCATGATGTGCGGCAGGCCCGCGGTGCCCAGCACCAGCCCGAGGCCGAGCGAGAGCAGGTCCACGTGGTTGGTGAACTTCAGCCCGGGCGCCAGGAACGCATCGCCGTTGCCGCTGCGCGCGGCCGCGCGGTCGAGCAGGTGGCTGTAGTTGAACCCGAACCTGCCAAGCAGCAGCACGGTCAGAACCACAGTGGCGCCGATCAGCAGCAGCGCCTTGAACAGCTGCACGTAGGTCGTCGCGACCATCCCGCCGAACGTCACGTAGACCATCATCAAAACGCCCACGAGCGCGATCGCCAGGGTCTGGTCGATGCCGAGCAGCAGGCTCGTGATGACGCCGACGCCGACCATCTGCGCCAGCAGGTAGAAGAGGATGATGACCACCGAGGCGACGGCGGCGACCGCCCGGACGCGCGGCCTGTCCAGCCGGTAGGCCATCACGTCGGTCAGGGTGTAGCGGCCCAGGTTGCGCAGGGGCTCGGCCACGACCAGCAGCACGGTGATCAAGGCCACCAGAAAGCCGATCGAGTACATCACGCCGTCGAAGCCGTTGAGCGCGACCATGCCGCTGATACCGAGGAACGCGGCGGCCGAGAACAGATCCCCGACGATCGCCAGGCCGTTCTGGCGGGCGCTGATGCGCCGTCCCGCCACGAAGAACCCGCTGGCGCCGCGGGCGCGCCGCGACGCGACGAAGGTGATCGCCAGGCTCGCCGCCACGAGCGCGATGAAGACGGCGACGCTCAGCGTCCGTCCCGCATCCGAGGCGATCATCGTCAGGCCTCCTGCGCCACGACGGAACGGTCGCGCTCGAGCCGACCGGGACGCCGGTCGGTCACCGGCGAGGGCGCCGCCTCGGTCGCGCGTGCGTCGAGCTCGGCGCGGATGCGCGCGGCCAGCGGATCGCAGACGCGGGCCGCCCAGCGCGAGTACACGACACCCACGAGGAACGTCATCAGGAACTGCGACACCGCCAACAGGTAGGCGACGTTGAACGCGCCGATCACGTGCTGGCGCACGAGCGCCGGCCAGTAGGCGAATGCCAGCAGCACCAGCGCGTACGCGCTCAGCGCGCCCAGCAACAGCGGCACCACGAAGCGCCGACGCCGGCGGGCGAGTTCCTCGAGGTCGCGACGGACGACGTCCGCCAACACAGCACTCATCCCGGCTCTCCTCGGGTTGGGAACGGATGCGCCGCAGTGGCGCAGTGGTCCTACCAGTACACCACTGGTCCACCGGCCTGTCAAGGGTGGCGCGGGGTAAAATCGGACCAGTGGCTCGACCAACACAGCCAGACGGCCTCGCTCCGATTCGCCGCAGCCCGCTCTACGAGGAGGTCGCCGAGCGGCTGCGCCAGTTCATCGACGTCCAGCAGCTCAAGCCCGGCGATCGGCTGATGTCCGAGCGCGACCTCGCCGAGCGTCTCGGCGTGAGCCGCACGTCGGTGCGGCAGGCGCTCACCGCGCTGCGGGTCAGCGGCCTGGTCGAGATCCGCCACGGCGACGGGGTCTACCTGCTGCGCTCGCCCGAAGACGTCGTCCCCTCGCTCGCCGAGGAGCTGCTCCAGAGCCACGCCCAGCTGCCGGCGATCATGGAGGTCCGCGAGGCGCTCGAGACCCAGACCGCGCGCCTCGCTGCACGCCGCCGCAGCGACGCCGACCTCGACACGATGCGCCGCGCCCTGCGCGACATGGCGACCGCGATCGAGCACGGCGACGACGGCGCCGACGCCGACCTGCGCTTCCACACGGCGATCACCAAGGCATCGCACAACGAGATGCTCGCGAGCCTCATGGACCAGCTGGCCGACGTGATCGACCAGACTCGCCGAGCGTCGCTCTCCCGACCCGGCCGGCCACCGAAGTCACTGCAGGCCCACGAGCAGATCCTCCAGGCGATCGACGCTGGGGACGAGGACCGCGCGGCCCGCGCCATGCGCGACCACCTCGAGGTCGTCGCCGACGTCGCCTTCGTGCCGAAGAGCTGAACCGCCGCACCCTCACTAAGACAGATCGCCGCTTTCGCCCGACTACGCAGTCGACCCCAGAAAGGCGAGGACGGCCGCAGCCCCGTGAGCCCGCCGCCCGCGGGGTCGGCGCCGCCCGGGCCGTCGTCGGCCACCTCGACCACGAGCCGGCCGCGCGCGTCGACGATCGTCACGCGCGCGGACGCGCCGCGCGCGTGCTTGGCGACGTTCGTCAGCGCATCGGCGACCACGAAGTAGGCGGCCGGCTCGACCACCGGCAGCAGCCTCCGCCCCACCTCGACGTACACCGTGACCGGCACCGGCGACCGGCGCCCCAGCGCCCCCACCGCCGCCGCGAGCCCGCGATCGGCGAGCACGGGCGGAGCGATCCCGCGCGCGAGGTCGCGCAGCTCGGCGATCGCCGCGCTCGCCTCGGCGCGCGCGCTGCGGACGAGCTCCGCCTCCTCCGGCCGGTCGCCCAGGCGCGCCTCCGCCCGCCCGAGCTGCATGCTGAGCGCGACCAGCCGCGCCTGCGCGCCGTCGTGCAGGTCGCGCTCGATGCGCCGCAGCTCGGCGGCCTGCACGTCGAGCGCCCCGCGCCGCGTCCGCGTGAGCTCGTCGACGCGCTCCACCAGCGCCGCCTCCCGCTCCCCCGACCGCAGCCGCCGCCCCATCGTCGTGACCACCGAATGGATCGCCACCGCCGCGCCGAGCGCGAGCAGCGGCCAGATCGGCCACCAGCCGCCGCCGCTGAGCGCGCCCACGGCCACCAGCACCGCGCCGACCACGCCCGACACGCCGCTGTGGACGGCGAGCCCCCGCCACTGCCGCGGGGCCGCCAGCGCGTGCCGGACGGCGACCTGCATGGCCAGCGGGATCGCGAGCCCGAGCCACGGCCACGCCGGCCAGAAGTAGCCCCGCCCGGTCGCGGCCCTCGCGCGCGCGGCTGCGCTCCGCAGTGGGGCGGGATGGCGGATCGAGGTGGGGACATCCCCACTAAGTGGCAGCCCGCGCCGCCGCACGGACGCCGGCAGCCTGCTGGAACTCGGCGAGGGCGTGGCGCAGGCCGTCGATCAGCGACCACGCGTCGTCCACCTGCTCGCGGTCCGCGACGATGCCGAAGTCCAGGTGGTCGCGGTAGCTCATCACCGTGATGTTGAGCCCGACGCCGTCGACGACGACCGACACCGGGTAGTGCGCCTGCAGCTGCGCGCCGGCGAGATACAGCGGCTCGCGCGGCCCGGGAACGTTCGAGATGACGAGGTTCAGCGGCGGGCGCGTGCGGCCGAGCAGCTCCATCGTCGTCCGGGCCGCGAGCGCGGCGACGGCCGGCGGGATGAACGCCGTCACGTCGGTCAGGAGGTTCGCCGGGAGCGCCTTGTGGCGCTCCTTGGCGCTCCGCAGCAGCTCGTGCGTGCGCTCGAGCCGGCGCCGCGGGTCGGGCTCGTCGGTCGGGATCGGCACGATCATCATCGAGACCCGGTTGCCGTACGCGCCTCGCTCCTCGGGCATGCGGACCGACACCGGCACCATCGCCACCAGCGGATCCTCGGGCAGCGCGCCGCGCTCGAGCAGCCACTCGCGCACCGCGCTCGCGCTCAGCGCGACGACGACGTCGTTGACCGTGATCCCGAGCCCGCTCTTGAGCTCCTTCACGGCGTCGAGCGAGAGCTGGCCGAACGCGAACCGGCGGTGCGCGGAGATCGGGCCGTTGAACGGCGTCCGCGGGGGCCGCGCCGTGGTCGCCTCCAGCACCGCGGGGTCCCGGCGCGCGAGCGCGCTCCGCACCCGCCCGACGCTCCTCGAGAGCGCCGGTCCGCCGGGCAGCGCGGTGACGCCCGGCAGCTCGGTCAGGTGCGGCAGCGCGGTCGGGATCGAGCGCAGCGCCCGCAGCGGCTGGCGCGGCAGGCCGATCAGCCCGCGGCCGAGCATGCCCAGGTCGCCCGGAACGCGCTCGCCGGGCGGCCCCGCCTCGGCCGGCGGCAGCTCGCGCCCGCCCGGGCTCGGGTCGAGCAGCACGCTGAGGATCTCGTTGCCGGAGACGCCGTCCACGACGGCGTGGTGGATCTTCGTCAGCAGCGCCACGCGCCCATCGGGCAGCCCGTGGATCAGGTAGATCTCCCACAGCGGGCGGCCGCGATCCAGCGCGCGGGCGAAGATGCGCGCCACCGTCTCCGCGACCCGCCGGTCGTCGCCCGGTGGCGGCACCGCCGACTCGCGGATGTGGAAGTCGAGGTCGAATTCCGGGTCCTCGATCCAGTACGGCAGGTCGAGCCCGAACGGCACCGGCGCGAGCCGCCAGCGGAACGGCGGCAGCAGGTGGAGGCGGTCCTCGACGAGCGAGCACAGGTCCTCGATCGTGAGCTCCCCGCGCGGCGCCGTCGACGGGTCGTAGACCGCGAGGCCGCCGACGTGCCCGTACGTGCGCGCCGACTCCACCGCCAGGAACTGCGCATCCAACGTCGTGAGCTGCCGCATGCGTCCCCCTCTCGTGTCCTGACGGTCCGGATCAGTCCACGGCGTGCCCGTTGGCCGTCAGCGCGACGCCGATGTTGCCGCGCGTGGCGTTCGAGTACGGGCAGATCTCGTGTGCGGCGCGCACGAGCGCGACGGCCTGCTCGGGATCCTCGATCGCGGGCAGCTCGACGTCCAGCTCGACGCCGAGCTTGAAGCGCCGGTCCTCGGTGGGGATCAGCATCACCCGCACGTCGGCGGTGACGTCGCCGGCCTCGACCCGGGCGCGCCGGGCCGCGGCGCCGAGCGCGCTCTCGAAGCAGGCGGCGTAGCCGACCGCGAAGAGCTGCTCGGGGTTGGTGCCCCCGCCCTCGCCGCCCAGCTCCACCGGGCGGCGGATCTCGACCTCGAGCGCGCCGTCGGACGTCCGGCCGTGCCCGGCGACGCGGCCGCCGCTCACCCGGGCGGCCGCGGTGTAGATCACTCTTGCCACGCCGGGGAGGCTACAGCGGGGAGGTTGACGATCACCGCCGCGCCCAGCACGACGAGCGCGCCGGCCAGCTGCAGGAGCCCGAGCGCCTCGCCGAACGCGAGGAACGCGAGCGCCACCGTCACCGGCGGCTCCACGGTCGACAGGATCGCCGCCGTGGACGGGCCGACCCGGCTCAGCCCGCCGAGGAACAGCAGGATCGCGGTGGCCGTCGACACCAGCGCGATCAGCCCCAGCCACAGCCAGCCGTCGGTCGCGAAGCCGGCGTCGAGCGAGCCCGTCAGAGCCCCCGCGACCCCGAACGTCGTCGCCGCGCCGGTGGCCACGAGCGCCGTCGTCGGCAGCGCGTCGAGCTCGGCCGCCACGGCGTCCGACACGAGGATGTAGACCGTGTACACGAGGGCGGCCGCCGCGCCGAGGATCGCGCCGAGCGGATCGAAGCCGCCGCCCTTCGCGCCCAGGAGCACGAGCCCGACCCCGGCGGAGCTGGCGACGAGGGCGGCGAGACGCCGCCGGCTCGCCGGCTCGCGCCTGAGGAAGATCGCCGCCCCCGTCACCAGCGCGGGGTAGCCGTAGAGGATCAGCGACAGCACCGAGGCGTCCATCCGCGTCAGCGCCGTGAAGAACAGGCCGGCCTGGAGCGCGTAGCCGACGGCGCCAAGCGCCAGCGCCCGCGCCAGCACCGGACGCGGCGCGCGCGGGAGCGCGCCCCGCACCGCCGCGGCCAGCCACAGCACCGGCGCCGCCAGCGCAAAGCGCACGAACAGCAGCGTCGTGACGCCCACGCCGGCCTCGTAGGCGAGCTTGCCGAACACCGCCAGCGAGCCGAAGGCGGCCGCGGAGGCGAGGCAGAAGACGGCTCCGGTCCGGCTGTGCATGCGCCGGAGCACATCACCGGCGATCATGCGGATCAACTGGAAGTTCTGAGCAATATTCGGTAGGAATTCTTCACGATGCTCGACCTCCGCAGGCTCCGGCTGCTGCGCGAGCTCGCCGCCCGCGGGACGATCGGCGCGGTCGCCGAGGAGCTCTCCTACAGCCCGTCGGCCGTCTCCCAGCAGCTCGCCCAGCTCGAGCGCGAGGCGGGCGTGCCGCTGCTGGAGCGCGTCGGCCGCAACGTCCGCCTCACCGCCGCCGCGCAGACGCTGGTCGGCCACACCGAGGCGCTGCTCGCGCGCGTCGCGGAGGCGGAGGCCGACCTCGAGGCGACCGCCGAGCTGATCACCGGCACGCTGCGCGTCGCCACGTTCCAGTCCGCCGGGCTCTACCTCCTCTCCCCCGCCCTGCGCCGCCTGGCCGCCGAGCACCCGGCGCTGCGCGTCGAGGTCCTCGACGCCGAGCCGGAGACGACGATGCCGTCGATCGCGCTCGGCAGCCTCGACCTCGCGCTCGGCGACGAGTACGAGCTCGTGCCCCGTCCGCCCGACCCGCGCCTCGACGTCGAGCCGCTGCTGCACGAGCAGTTCCGGCTGGTCCTGCCGCGCGAGCACCCGCTGGCGCGCACCGGCGCGCCGGTGCCGTTCACCGCGCTGCGCGACGAGCCATGGGCGGTCGGCAAGGCCGACTCGCACTACTCCGAGCTCCTCATCAGCGCCTGTCGCACGTTCGGCGGGTTCGAGCCCGACGTGCGCCACCGCTCGAACGACCTGCTGCTGCTGCTCGCGCTGGTCGCGAACGGTCAGGCCGTGACGCTGCTGCCCGACCTCGTGCGCGCCGGCCGCGAGCCGGGCGTCGCCGTCCGCGACATCGCCGGCGCGACGCTCGCGCGCACGGTGTTCGACGCGATCCGCCGCGGCAGCGCCCGCCGCCCGGCGCTCATCGCGCTGCGGGCGGCGCTGCGCGCAACGGCGGCTGCGCCTCGGTCGGCAGCCACGCCCGCACCCTGAAGCCGTCCGCCGCCGGCGCCGCCTTCACGCCGCCGCCGATCTCCGCGGCGAGCGCGATCGCCTCCTCCATGTCCGCGTGCACGCCCGGCCCGTCGTCGTCGACCTGCACCACCAGCGCGCCGGGCTCGTAGGAGATCGCCACCGTGGCGGTCGCCGCGCGGCCGCGCACGACGCCGGCGAGCGCATCGCCGAGCACGCGGTAGGCGCTGAGATCGACGACCGCCGGGACGCGCCGCGGCGGGCCGGTGCGAGCGACCTCCACCCGCACGCCCGCGCCGGCGGCGAGGTCGACCAGCGGCTCGATGCGCGCGAGACCGGACACGGGCGGCGTTGTACGGGGCATCCTTGAGAGATCTCTGATGACGCGAACCTATGTCACCTATGTCAGAGAACCCTCAAGATCGCGCGCATACACTCGGCGCGATGCCCGAGGCCGCGCTCCTGCTGGTGGACGACGACGCGCCGATCCGCCGCATGCTCACGCGCACGCTGGCCGCCGAGGGCTACGCCGTGCACGCGGTGGCCGACGGCGGCGCGGCGCTCGCGGCCGTGGAGCGCTCGCTGCCGGACGCGATCGTCCTCGACGTCACGATGCCCGGCCTCGACGGGCTGGCGGTCACGCGGCGGCTGCGCGCCAAGGGGCTGAATGTCCCGATCCTGCTGCTGACCGCACGCGACGCGCTGCCGGAGCGCGTCGCCGGGCTGGACGCCGGAGCCGACGACTACCTCGTCAAGCCGTTCGAGGTGGAGGAGCTGACGGCGCGCGTCCGCGCGTTGCTGCGGCGCAACCAGCCGCCGGGCGAGCAGCTCGCGTTCGCGGACCTCTCGCTCGAGCCCGAGACCGCGATCGCCCGCCGCGACGGGCGCGAGATCGCGCTGACCCGCCGCGAGGCGGAGCTGCTGGAGCTGCTGCTGCGCAACGCCCGCGGCGTCATCAGCCGCGAGCTCGCGCTCGAGGAGGTGTGGGGCGGCGAAGAGGTCACGCCGAACGCCGTCGACCGCTACGTCGCCTACCTGCGCCGCAAGCTCGGCGACCCGCCGCTGATCCACACCGTGCGCGGCGTCGGGTTCCGGCTCGGACGGACGTGACCCTCCGCGCGCGGGTCGCCGCAGCCGCGGCGGCGGCGATTGCGGTGGCCGTCGTGCTACTGGCGATCGCCGCGCCCGCCCAGCTCGCGAGGGAGCTGCGGCGCTCGCTCGACGACGCGCTGCGCCGGCGCGCCGCCGACGTCGCGCAGCTGAACGCGTCGGCGCCGGACCAGCTGCTCGAGCCGGGCGCGCTCGAGGGCCGCCTGTCCGGCAGCGCGCTGTTCGTGCAGGTGATCGATCGCCGCGGCCGCATCGTCGTGCGCTCCAGCGCGCTGGGCGGCCGCGTGCTGCCGAACGACGCCGCGGTCCGCGGCGCGCTGCGCGCGCGCCGCGCGGCGTTCGCCGACGCCGCGCTCGGGCCCGACCCGCTGCGGCTCTACGCGGCGCCCTTGGGGGAGCTCGGCGGTGGTCCGGCGGCCGGCGGCGCCGTGATCGTCGCCGGCACCACCACCGACATCGACCGCACGGTCGGCCGCTCGCGCACGCTGGTCGTGCTGTGGGCGCTCGCCGCGGCCGCGCTGGCGGCCGCCCTGGCCACCGCGCTGACGCGGCGCGCGCTGCGCCCGCTGCGGCGGCTGTCCTCCGGCGCGCGCGCGATCGAACGCACCGGGGACGCGTCCCGGCGCCTGCCGGTCCCGGAGACGCGCGACGAGGTCGGCGAGCTGGCCGGCACGCTGAACGCCATGCTGGCCTCGCTGCAGCGCGCCCGCGAGGCCGAGCGGCGCTTCGTCGGCGACGCCTCGCACGAGCTCCGCACGCCGCTGACGGCGCTGCGCGGCAACGCCGCCTACGTCGCCCGCCACGGCCCCGACCCGGCGGCGCTCGCCGACATCGAGGCCGACGCGGCGCGGCTCTCCGCGCTCCTCGACGACCTGCTGGCGCTGGCCCGCGAGGACGCCGCGGCGCCGCTGCACGGCGAGCCGGTCGACCTCGCGGCGCTCGCGCGCGAGGCGGACGCCGACGAGGCCGTGATCGAGGCGCCGGCCGCCGTCCACGGCGAGCGGCCCGCACTCGAGCGCGCGGTCGCCAACCTCGTCGCCAACGCGCGCCGGCACGGGCGCGGGCGCGTGACGATCACGGTCGCCGGCGACGGCGAGCGCGCGCGGATCGCGGTCGCGGATGAGGGGCCGGGCCTCCACGCCGCCGAGGCGGACCGCGCGTTCGAGCGTTTCTGGCGCGGCGCCGGCGCCTCCGGCGAGGGCTCGGGCCTCGGACTGGCGATCGTGCGCGCCATCGCCGAGCGCCACGGCGGGACCGTGGACGTGACGGGCGCGCGCTTTACGATCGAGTTGCCCGCTATCAAGGATCTCTCAAGCAGCGCGCATACAACTCCCTCGTCACCCGACGAAGGACCCTCCCGATGAGACGACTGCGCACCATCTCCTCCCGCCGGCTGGCCACGATCGCCGCCGCGGTGGCCGCCGTCGCGGTCACCGCCGGAATCGCCCAGGCCGTGGTCGGCTCCGCTCCCACGCCGGCGCCCAAGCCGCTCGACCGCGCCGTCTACGACGCGCTGCGCGCCCCGAAGGTGGCCGGCATCACCGCACGCATCCACTTCACCAACAACCTGCTGCCGTCCGGCTCGCTTCCGAACGGGACGGCGTCGCCGATCGCCACCGGCGCCGACGGCCGCCTGTGGCTGACCGGCGACGGCCGCTTCCGGCTGGAGCTTCAGTCCGACAACGGCGACGCGCAGATCGTGGCCGACGGGCGCCGCTTCAGCGTCTACGACGCCGCGTCCAACACCGCATACACCGGCCCGCTGCCGGAGGAGCGGGGCGAGCCCCGCGCGGAGCCGACGCTCGCCGGCGTGCGCCGCGCGCTGGACAAGCTCGGCGCCGTCTGGACGCTCTCCGGCGCCCGGCCGACGTCCACCGCCGGCCGGCCCAGCTACACGGTCCGCATCGCGCCCAAGGACGACGGCGGGCTGCTCGGCGCCGCCGAGCTGGCCTGGGATGCCGAGAAGGGCGTCCCGCTGCGCGCCGCGGTGTACGCGCAGGGCCAGCAGGACCCGGTGCTCGAGCTCGCGGCGACCGACATCTCCTACGGCGCGATCCCGGCCGGGCGCGTGACGGCGACCCCGCCCCCGGGCGCCAAGGTCGTCGAGGTCGATCCCGCGATCCCCGACGCCCAGGGCCGCCCGACCCATGTCCACGGCGTCGAGGCGGTGCAGAAGCGCCTCGGCTTCAAGCTCGCGGCCCCCGCCACGCTGGCTGGGCTGCCGCGCCGCGACGTGCGGCTGGTCCGCTACGGCGACGAGGCCGGCGCGCTCGGCGTCTACGGCCGCGGCTTCGGCACGATCCTCGTCTTCCAGCACCGCGCCGAGCCGTCCACGGGCCGCGACGCGCTGCGCCTGCCCGAGATCAACATCGACGGGGCCACCGGCGCCGAGCTCGCGACCGCGCTCGGCACGATCGTCAGCTTCGAGCGCGACGGCATCGCCTACACGGTGGCCGGCTCCGTCCCGCCGGTGGCGGCCGAGAACGCCGCGCGGGGGCTGCGATGACGAGCCCGGTGATCGAGGCGCGCGGGCTCGTCAAGCGCTACGGGCCGGTGGTCGCGGTCGACCACGTCGACCTCACCGTGAGCGCCGGCGACGTGTACGGCTACCTCGGTCCCAACGGCGCGGGCAAGACGACCTCGCTGCGGATCCTGCTCGGGCTGATCCGGCCCGACGAGGGCAGCGCGACGCTGTTCGGGCGCGACCCGCAGCAGGAGGGCGCCCGCGCGCTCGACGGCGTGGCGGGCTTCGTCGAGGCGCCGCGCTTCTACCCGTACCTGTCGGGCCGGCGCAACCTCGAGCTGGTCGCGGCGCTCGACGGCGGCGACGCCGCCGAGCGGATCGACGACGCGCTCGCGACCGTCGAGCTCACGGACCGCCAGCGCGACCGCGTGCGCGGCTACTCGCACGGCATGCGCCAGCGCCTCGGGATCGCCGGGGCGCTGGTGCGCAACCCGCGCCTGCTGCTGCTGGACGAGCCGACCACGGGCCTGGACCCCGCGGGCATGCGCGACATGCGGGCGCTCATCCGCGGGCTCGCCGACCAGGGCATCACGGTGCTGCTCTCCTCGCACCTGATGAGCGAGGTCGAGGAGCTGTGCGACCGGGTGGCGATCGTCAGCCGCGGTCGCGTCATCCACGAGGGCTCGCTGGACGAGCTGATCGCGAGCACGGGCGGGCGCTACGAGCTGCGCACCACCGACGACGCGCGCGCCGTGGCGGTCGCGCGTCGCACCCCCGGGATCCACGACGTGACGGTGATCGGCGGCGGGCTCGCGTTCGCCGCCGACGAGCCGGCCGCCGCCGGGCTGTCGCTCGCGCTGGGCCAGGCAGGTGTCGGCATCCACGCGCTCGTGCCGCGGACGGCGACGCTCGAGGAGCTGTTCTTCCGCATGACCGAAGGCGCGGAACCGGCGTCCCCGCCGCGGCTCGTCGAGGAGCGTGCGGCATGACCGCGCATGCCCTCCCCCTGCCGGCCCGCCACCCCGGCGTCGGCACCGTCTACCGCTGGGAGCTGCGGAAGCTGGCCGCCCAGAAGCGCACGTTCATCGGGCTCGGCGCCGCGCTGCTCGTTCCGCTGATCTTCATCACGGCGCTGCTCGCGAACGAGAACGGCGGTCCCGAGGGGATTCCGTTCGCCAACTACGTCCGAGAGTCAGGACTCGCGATCCCGCTCGTCGCCCTGTTCTTCGGCGCCATCTGGTTCTTCCCGCTCGTGACGTCGCTGGTGGCCGGCGACATCTTCGCCGCGGAGGACAGCCAGGGGACGCTGAAGACGATCCTCACACGCTCGGTCGAGCGCTGGCAGGTGTTCGCGGGCAAGGCGCTGGCGGCGTTCACCTACGCCTTCGCCGCGCTCTTGATCTACGTCGGCGTCGGGCTGCTGCTGGGCGGGCTGATCTGGGGCTTCGACCCGCTGATCTCGCTGTCGGGCACGCGGATCCCGGTCGGCCGCGGGCTGGCGCTCCTCGGCGGCACGACGCTCGCCTACTTCCTGCCGACGATGGCGATCGCCTCGATCGCGCTGCTGCTCTCCACCGCCACACGGAACTCGGCGGCGGCGGTCGTCGGAACGCTGATGCTCTCGCTGGTCATGCAGCTGCTGGGCATCATCTCGGCCCTCGACTTCCTCCAGCCCTACCTCCTCTCGGCGCAGTTCAACGCGTGGGAGGGGCTGCTGCGCGAGCCGATCGACTGGGACCCGATCGTCCGCGCCGCGTGGGTGTCGGCGGCGTATGCGCTGCCCGCTCTGGCCGCCGCGCTCACGACGTTCCAGAGGCGCGACGTGGCGGGCGGCTAGCCCGTCACGTTGAAGCGCCGCGTGACGACCGCGGGCGCGCTGAAGCGTCCGGTCGCCGTCACGCGCACGTCGGCGACCAGCCCGCGGCGGCCGTGCAGCGCG
>JBIOTP010000152.1:0-3856 GCA_044865965.1 Solirubrobacteraceae bacterium | reverse complement strand
GCGAGCGGGCTGGAGCGTTGTGGCGGGGGGATCGCCACACGGAGGTGGCGGCGTCCGGGCGGGCAGTCAGCGGCGGGGCGTTGTCGGTGGCCGCGGCGTAGCCTCCAACCAGGGTGCCGGCCGGGGGCCGGCTGTTGAGCGCGACTGCGCTGCGACAGGACGCGAGGAGGTCTCGCGCGTGCGAACGCGGGTTATGCGTCCTCAGGCCATCCGCGGCGTCTCGGCTACGAGGCGCGGTCGGGGTCGCGGGCGGTCGTGGTGTCGCCGCTGGCGCCGTCGAGCGGGTCGTCGCAGGCGAGCGCGGCGATGATGTCGGCGGCGCTGGCGCCGGGCTCGATGAGGATGTAGGTGCTGGGGTCCGAGCCGTCGAAGACGAGCTCGTCGCCGTCGAAGATCTGGAGCTCTTCGATCGGGATGTCGTCGATGTGATCGGGCATGGGTGCGGGATTGGCGCGCCGCTCGGCCGGGGTCCGGAATCGGGCTGTCTGGCCCGGCGTCAGAGGGAGCCGCGGCGACCTTGCAGGACCACGGAGGCGTGCCACCATCCGCGCCCTGCTGGACGGATCGACGTTCGCGCTCGAGGACGGGGGCCTTCCGCGGCGATCTCAGACGCAACGGCCCGTGAGGCCGGCGTCCGGCGTGTGCCGCCGGCGGGCGCGCGTGCAGCAGACGCGCAATTGCCGCGGTTTGGACTGGCGACCGCCGCATTCGCGCGTGTGCGTGATCGCGTGCGCTTGGACTCGGGGCGCGAGGCGCGTCGGCGAGACTTCACGCGTGGTGAGTCAGCCGGGTGTGCCGTCGTGGTCGGGTCGTCCGCGTCGTGAGGTGCCGCGGCCCGAGCGACCGCGTCGCTTGCGCCGCAGCGCGGGCGCGTGGCCTCGCACGGAGGTCGTGGGCGCGTTGCGGGCGTGGTCGAGTGGGTCGGGCGGCCTCCGCGCTCGTATGACTGGTCGGCGCCGGTGGCGCACGTGTCTTCGATGACCGGCAGCCCGGCGGCGGCGCGGCGCGCCCCCTACGCGTACGCCACGGCGAGGTGCCGACGAGCGCTCCATCGCCGCGCCCGGCGCGCCAAACGGGCCCGATCACTCGGCGAGTCGGACCCGGTTCAGCCCCCGACCCGACGCGAGCCGTCGCCCGCGTCGAGCAACCGTGATTACAACACCGGGATCACGCCGCGGCGCTGGAGCTCGTCGAGCATGCCGGCAAGCTCGGCGCGCCAGTGCTCGTAGAGCTCGGCTTGGGCGGCGGCGAGCTCACAGTGGCGCAGCGCCATCTCGATCAGCACGACATCGCTGCCGTGCTCGGGGTCGAGGAACATGCTGAGGGTGCGTTCGAGCGCGTCGGCGAACTCATCGAACGTGGTGACGGTGGCGAGCTCACCTGCGACGACCTCGAGGCGATGCGCGACCGCGGCGCGGAGCACCTCGACGAGGACTCGCTCCTTGGAGCCGAAGTAATGCAACAGCGATCCTGGCGCCAATGTCGGTCCCTGGCGGCCCTGCCACCACGATCAGGGTGAATGGTCCCGCGGAGAGGAACGCGAACCGGGGAGCCATGTCGCGCGGCGCGTGGAGCGCCCGCGGCGCCCAGCTCGAGACCGGGCCGCGGTGCTGGTACGGGCCGGCCGGTGTGGGCGTGGCTGGTCGACCGCTTCTGCCTACCGCAGCCGCGTCGCGGCCCGCAGCACGGTGGTGATCTGCGCGATCGGCACTCCCGGCCCGTCCGGGCTGACGCGTTGCGACCACACGACGGTCGGTGTGCCGGTGACGGGATCGAACGCTGCCGCCGGGATCCGCGCGCGGTCGGCGTCGCTGACGGCCTCCTCGCCGGCGTAGACGCCGCCCGGCTCGAGCAGCCCGGCCAGCACCTGCGTGCCGACCTCGCCGACGGCGTCGAGCCGGGCCCAGGCGACGAGCGCCTCGCCGCGGCGGCGGCTGGTGGCGAGGTCGTGGACGACGGCGCCGTAGCCGGGCTGCGAGAGCGTGTGGATGGCGGCCGAGCGCCCGCGCGCGTCGATCGCCGCGAGCCGCGCGCGCATGCTCGCGCCGTCCCAGCCCGACCAGGCGACGAACCCGGCGCCGCCGGGGTCCAGCGCGAGGTCGATGTCGGCCTCGTCGCTGGCGCGCTGGTCATGGCGTTCGAGCAGGCGCGCGCGTCGGAACGCCCCGGCGCGCGCCGGGCGGACCGCAACACGGACCTCATACGGCCCGGCGTCTCCGCCCTCGGTGAGCAGCTGCGAGGCCCAGGCGACCCACACCGCCCCGCGACTCGAGACCGCCGCGCGCAGCCGCGTCGACTGCGTCGCGCCCGCGCCCAGCCGCACGACCGGACCCAGCCGCCCGCCGGCCGGGCGCACGCGCGCCATCACGCCGCCGCTCTGGACCCATGCGACGACCAGATCGTCATGCGCTCCCACCGCCACGGTGACCGCGGTCGGACCGCCGCGACGAGCGACGATCCGCGGGCGGCCGAAGCTCGCGCGCGGTCGCCGCTCGGCCAGCGTCACGGCGCGCGGACCGTCGTTCGGTCGCTGGAGGTAGGCGACCGCGACGTGCCCGCGATCATTGGCGGCGAGCGCCGGCAGGTACGCAGGAACGATCGTGTCGACGGTGCGGGGGCGGCCGAAGCGGCCGCTCGTCGAGCCGAAGGCCACGCGGATCCGGGCGCGCTCACGGCCGCCGGCGAACGTCGCCGGCTCGCTCACCGCGACCACCCGGTCGCGCGCGTACACGACCGGCGGCGCGGCGAGCGGGGGGATGTCGCGCTCGGCGCCGAAGCGGCCCGCGAGGCCCCGCGGCGCCGCGCGCCAGCCGCCGCTGGCGCTCGCCCCGACGCCGTTCTGGTAGCTCCACGCCGCCAGCCCACGGCCGCTGGCGCCGAAGCCGATGAACGGGCTGTCGAGAAACGTCGCCGAACGAGAGACCGTGACCGGCGCCGACCAGCCGGCGGCCGTCGCTGCGGAGGGCGCGGCGAGCGCGAGGATCCCCACGAGCGCGAGGACGCGCCCAGGCCTCCCGGTCAACGCCGGCGCCGGCGTTCGCACGCTGCGGGGTGGATGTCGGTCTCGATCATGCGCCGACGCTAAACGCACGCATCCAGCCCCCACACCGACCTTAGGGCTGAACCGAAGTCCACCCGAGAACGTGGTCGACCGCCGCCTTCTCGACAACGCGTCCGCCCGCACGCTCAAACGGAGCCGCAAGTCGTTCGGCCCACTCGTCGCCGAGGGCGCTGCAGCGCCGAACGGCGCATGGCCGACGCAGCCGGTTATGGCAGCTAGAGCCCGAGTTCGCGCTGGATGGCCGCTGCGAGCTTGCGTAGCGGGGGCGCGCAGCCGCGCCGGCAGGCCGAACAGCCGGATCGGGGGTGTCGTGATCGGTTCCTCCAGGATCTCGACGTGGTCGTCGAGGCGTTCCTGAAAGACGACCAGCGTCTGCTCGCTGGCGATCGCGGCCGAGGGCTGGAGGATGCCGCCGAAGCGGCCGGGGCGCGCGCCGCACGAGCTCGGTGATCGGCTGGCAGGCCGAGTAGTCGTTGCTCGTAAGCTCCTGCTCGCCGACGCCGCCCTGGGCGCGGACGCCCGGGTCGGTGAGGTCCAGCACGGGCAGGCCGCTGATCTGCAACCTGCTCATGCGCCGGCGGATCTCGAAGGGCGACACGTCGACGTCGAGGTGGTGGCGAAAGAGCTCGCCCCAGGAGGCGTCCTCCGACGAGGAGCCGTACGTGGGTGGCTCGCGGCCGTCCCGGTGGTTGCGACCGGCGCCGCTGGCCTTGCACGGCAGCTCGGTCGCACGGTACTTCGGGGCCGTCTGCCGGAAGAACACGCCCGAGATCTCCCGCACCGGAAGGGCGTTCG
>JBIOTP010000151.1:0-5820 GCA_044865965.1 Solirubrobacteraceae bacterium | reverse complement strand
CTTGACAGCCCGCTATGCTTGCATGCATGCAAGCAAACGTTGCGCAGACGCAAGCTCCCCAAGGCGCGTCCGCGCAGCGGCTGTCGGAGCTGATGGCGCCCCTGTGGGCCCATCTGAACCGGCACGCCTCGGCCGACCTGTTCCGGATCGTCGCCGAGCTCGACTCCTCGTTCTCCCAGGTCAAGATGCTCTTCGTGCTGGAGACCGACGGCGAGAAGTCCCTCAAGAACCTCGCCGCCGCGCTCGGCCTGTCGCTCCCAGCCGCCTCCCGGGCGGTCGACGGGCTGATCCAGCGCGGCTACGTCAGCCGCCGTGAGTGCGCCTACGACCGCCGCTCGAAGCTCGTCGCGCTCGCGCCCGACGGGCAGGCGGTCGTGGAGAAGGTGCTGCGCGCGCGGCTGAAGACGCTCGAGGCCTTCGCGGACGAGCTCACCCCGACGGAACGGGCCGGGCTGATCGCGGCTCTCCTCCCCATCGTCGAAAGGATCACCTCCTCGTGACCGACCGGCTTCGGCTCTCCGATGCCAACCGCCGCTGGTGGACGCTGGCGGCGATGTGCTTCGCCCTGTTCATGGTGATGCTCGACAACACCGTGACCAACGTCGCGCTGCCTTCCATCCAGCGCAGCTTCGACGCCTCCCTGTCCGCCCTGGAGTGGACGATCAACGCCTACACCCTGTCGTTCGCCGTGCTGCTGGTCACCGGCGGCCGGCTGGGCGACATCTTCGGCCGCCGGCGGGTCTTCCTGATCGGCGTCGTGATCTTCGCCGCGAGCTCGGCGACGATCGGCTTCGCGCCCTCCGAGGGCTGGCTGGTGGCCTCGCGCGCCGTCCAGGGCGTCGGCGCGGCGCTGATGATGCCCGGCACGCTCTCGATCATCACCAACGCGTTCCCGCCCGAGGAGCGCGGCAAGGCGATCGGCACGTGGGCCGGCGTATCCGCCATCGCCCTGGCCATCGGGCCGCTGATGGGCGGCTGGCTGACCGAGGACGTGACCTGGCGCGCGATCTTCTTCATCAACGTGCCGGTCGCCGCGCTGGCCGTCGCGGTGACGCTGTTCGCGGCCCACGAGTCGCGCGACGAGACCGCCTCGCGGCGGGTCGACGTCCCCGGCATCGCGGCGCTGACGGTCGGCCTCACGGCGCTCGTGCTCGCGCTCGTCGAGGGCAACAGCTGGGGCTGGGGCTCGGCCTCGATCGTCGCCCTGCTGGCGACCGCTGTCGTCGGGCTCATCGCCTTCGCGGCGATCGAGCGGCGCTCGCCGGCGCCGGTCGTCGACTTCGCGTTCTTCGCCTCGCGCTCGTTCCTGGGCGCGAACGTGGTCGCCTTCGCGATCTCGTTCGGCATGTTCGCGGTGTTCTTCTTCCTGGCCCTCTACATGCAGAACATCCTCGGCTACGGCCCGCTGGCGACCGGCGTGCGCTTCCTGCCCACGACGCTCGTGATCATGGTCGCGGGTCCGATCGCCGGCCGCCTCAGCGACCGCGTGGGTCCGCGGACGCCGCTCGTGATCGGGCTGCTGCTGGTCGCCGCGTCGCTGGCGTGGCAGTCGCGCATCCAGGTCGACACCAGCTTCGGCTACCTCGTGCCGGCGTTCATGATCCTCGGCATCGGCATGGGCTTCACGATGTCGCCGATGAGCACGGCGGCCATGAACGCGGTCGATCGCGCGAAGGCGGGCGTCGCCTCCGGGACGCTGTCGATGACGCGCATGGTCGGCGGCACCTTCGGCGTCGCCGCGCTTGGGGCGCTCGTGGCGGCGATCGGCCGCCACGACCTCGCGCGCTCGCTGCCGGCGATGCCCGTCGAGGCGCGCGAGCGGCTCGTCGACGCCCTCGGCTCGGGCGGCAGCGCCGCCGGCGCGACGCCGCGGGTGGTGGCCGCCACGCACCAGGCGTTCGTGGACGCGCTCGGCACCGGGCTCACGATCGCCGCCGTGGCGACGCTGCTTGCCGCGCTGGTGGCGTGGCTGATGGTCAGCCCCGGCCGCCCCGCGGCCGCGGTGCCCGTGGAGGTCGAGGCGGAGGCGGCGGGAGAGGCGCAGGCGGTCCCGGCGCACGTGTAACGTCGATCGTGTGGAGGTCCTGACCGAGGTCGACGCAGGACGGCTCGCCCCGCTCCGCAGGCGCGACGAGTTCTTCTGGGTCGACCTCGTGTCGCCTTCGCACGCAGAGCTCGACGCGCTCGGCGAGGCGCTCGGCCTGCACCCGCTGGCCGTCGAGGACACGCACGAGTTCCGCCAGCGGCCGAAGGTCGACCGCTACGAGGACCACCTGCTCGCCGTCTTCTACTCGGCGCGGACCCTCGACAGCGGCGAGAGCGACCCGATCGAGGTCCACATCTACGTGTCGGGCGGCTACATCGTGACCGTGCGGCACAAGCCGTGCGACCTGCTCGAGGAGCTGCACGACACGCTCGGGCCGGCGCCCACCGACGAGGAGGACTACCTCGTCTACCGCATCTTCGACACGCTGACGGACGCGTTCTTCCCCGTGATCACCGCGCTCGAGGAGCGCATCGACGCGCTCGAGGCCGAGGTGCTGGCACGCGCGCGCCCGGTGCAGCGGCCCAAGATCTACCGGCTGCGCCAGGACGTGCGCGAGCTGCAGCGGATCGCGCAGAGCCAGAAGGAGCGCTTCCCCGACCTCTCGGACGCGATCCGCGGGCTCGGCGGCCTCTCCACGGAGTCGGGCGAGTACCTGCGCGACGTCGGCGACCACCTGGCGCAGATCGCCTCCGAGCTGCAGCGCCAGGTCGACGACCTCGTGGCGCTGGCCGGGATGTACTTCAACGCCAACTCGGACCGGCTGAACGCGGTCGCCACGCGGATCACGCTCGGCGGCACGTTCTTCCTGGTCTGGACGCTCGTGACGGGGTTCTTCGGCCAGAACTTCGGCTGGCTGGTGGGCCACATCGACGGCTTCCACCGCTTCATGATCCTGGGGGTCGGCGGCCTGGTCGTCCCGTCGCTGCTGCTGGCGGCGGTGTTCTGGGTGAAGCGCAACGACTGGTTCTAGCGGCCCCGGCCCCCGATTCCCGCACTGCCAGGCGGCCGCTGATCACCGCCTGGCGGCGTCCTCGTCAGGGGCAAGGGCTCCGCCCTGGCACCCTTCCTGCGTCCTTGCCAGACGGCGCCAGCGACCACCTGGACAGCGCGGGAACCGACGGCCGGAACCGCTTCCCTCGCTAGGGTCCCGGACCATGTCAGTTGACGCCAGCCAGATCTCGCAGCTCGACGTCGAGCCCGGCGAGCTCCCGTCCTCGATGGCCGCGTGGGTGATCCGCGCCGAGCGCGAGGGGGAGCCGACGCAGGCCTTCCAGCTCGAGGAGATCGAGGTACCGGAGCCGGGGGCGTTCGAGGTCACGGTGCGCGTGATGGCGGCGGGCGTGAACTTCAACAACGTGTGGGCGGCGCTGGGCAAGCCGGTGTCGGTGTTCCGCTACCACGAGGAGGACCACCACATCGGCGGCTCGGACGCCTCCGGGGTCGTCTGGAAGGTCGGCGAGGGCGTCACGCGCTGGAAGCCGGGCGACGAGGTCGTCGTGCACTGCAACCAGGCCTCCTACGAGGACCCGGAGGTGCACGGGCTCGATCCGCTGGCGGCCCCGTCGCAGCGGATCTGGGGCTACGAGACCACCTGGGGCTCGTTCGCGCAGTTCTGCAAGGTCCAGGCCCAGCAGCTGCTGCCCAAGCCGGCGGCGCTGACCTGGGACGAGGCGAGCTGCTACGGGCTGACGTTCTTCACCGCCTACCGCATGCTGGTCGACCAGGCACGCCTGCAGGAGGGCCACCGGGTGCTGATCTGGGGCGCGGCGGGCGGACTTGGCGTGTTCGCGACCCAGCTCTGCGCGCTGTCGGGCGCCGACAGCCTCGGCGTCGTCAGCTCGGCCGAGAAGGGCGCGCTGGTGCAGTCGCTGGGGGCGTGCGACTTCATCGACCGCAGCGAGTTCGCCGGCATGATGCGGCGCGGAGACGAGACACCGGAGCAGGAGAAGGCGCGCTTCAAGGAGTCGCGGCGCTTCTGCAATGCGGTCGTCGAGAAGCTCGGCGGCGAGCCCGACATCGTCTTCGAGCACGTCGGCCGGGCGACGTTCCCGACCTCGGTGCTCGCGGTCAAGCCGTTCGGCACGGTCGTGATCTGCGGCGCGACCTCGGGCCACGTGCTCGACTTCGACGTCCGCTACCTGTGGATGCGCCAGAAGCGGATCGTCGGCTCGCACTTCGCCAACGCCTACGAGTGCCACCGCGCGAACGAGCTGATCGAGGCGGGCAAGATCCGTCCCGTACTCTGGAGGACGCTGGGCTTCGACCAGGTGGCCGAGGCCCACCAGCTCATGTACGAGAACCGGCACCTCGGCAAGATCGCGATCCTCGTCGGCGCGGAGACCGAGGGGCTGGGCAAGACGGCGGACGGCCCGGGCGCGATCCGGGCGGAGGTGGGAGCCTGATGGCAGCCGGAGTGGTCCACATCCCCTGGTACGGGACGCTGTTCCGGGGCGACAAGCTCGCGGCCGCGCTGCAGGAGATCGCTCCCGTCGCGCTGCGCTACGGCGCCACCGACTACTCGGTCTTTCGCGGGCGCGACGACATGTACCGCTTCCTGCAGACCGCGACGTTCGAGGACAAGAGCGACTTCGAGCGCTACTGGTACGGCCCCGAATTCTCCGACTGGCGCGGCGACTACTCGAGCTGGTACCAGGTGCCGGTCGTCTACGGCTGGCACGACCTCGTGATCGCGGGCGGGCTGGACCGCGCCCCGGCCCGGATCGCGGGCACGCCCGCGGAGGCCGACACGATGTAGCTCTCAGCCCTGCTCGAGCGGGGCCATCGTGAGCCCGGAGTCGCGCAGCTGCTCCCAGTAGAGCTCCGCGTTCTCCTTCACGCCCGACCAGACGATCGCCTGGCCGGTGTTGTGGATCGTGTCCGCGAACGCGTAGCCGCGGTCCACCGTGATGCCCGGGATGAAGCGCGCGAGCGTGTGGGCGACGTGGTCGAACGTGTTGTGGTCGTCGTTGCGGACGATCACGCGCCAGTCCCCGCCCAGGCCGCTGTCCGGCCCGGCGGTGCGCGGAAGCTCGACGGTCTGGCCGCTCATGATTCGAGACTACCCACTAGGCCGCGGCCTCGGCACGCTTTCGCCGCCAGCGGTCGAGCCCCAGGAAGAGCTGGTCGGGCGGGGCGGCCTGGAGCGCCGACTCGGCGTCCGCGCCGGCGCGCTCGCGCACGCGTGCCTCGATCGCGGCGACGAAGGCGTCCTGGTCGGCGGTGGCGGCGAGGTCGGCCTGCTCGTGCAGCGCCTCGCGGCACGCCTCGAGCTGTGCGGACGGGTCCTCGGCGGCGCCGAAGTGCGTGAGGCCGAGTCCGGCGGGCTCCCAGCCGGCGACCAGCTCGATCGATCGCTCCCAGGCGTCGATGTCGACGTCGGGCGGCGGGGTCGGTGCGAGCGTCAGGTCGGCCGGCGGGATGCGGACGCCGGCCACGTCGCCGACGAACGCCCAGCCCGACGGCTCGTGCAGATAGCACACGTGGTGGGACGCGTGCCCGGGCGTGTACTCGACGCGGAACGCGCCCTCGACGCCGCGCTCGCCGCCGCTCAGCACGCGCAGGTTCGCCTCCGGCACCGGCACGACCTCGCCCCACAGCCGCCGCAGCCCGTCCTGGCCGCCGTAGAGCCGCGCCGCGCTCGCGACCAGGCGCTCGGGGTCGACCAGGTGCGGCGCCCCGCGCTCGTGCACGTAGACCGGCAGGTCCGGAAAGCGACGCACCAGCACGCCCGTCCCACCCGCGTGATCGAGGTGGATATGGGTCAGCAGAAGCCC
>JBIOTP010000150.1:0-7951 GCA_044865965.1 Solirubrobacteraceae bacterium | reverse complement strand
CCGCCTCGACGAGGCGCGCAGCCGGCGCGACGGCGGCAGCGGCCTCGGGCTCGCGATCTGCCGCGAGCTCGTGGACGCGCACGGCGGCCGCGTGACGCTGGAGAGCGGCCCGGCGGGCAGCGCGTTCACGATCACGCCGGCCGCCACTCGAATAGCCTCCCGTCCGGACCGAGGAGGGACCACATGGCCGAGGTGCTGGGGACGAACTTCGGGAGCGAGGAGTTCCCGATCGAGTGGAGTGAGGGCGAGCGCGAGCTCTTCTGGATCTACGACGACCTCCACTGTCCCAACCCGGTCTCGCCGCTGTTCTTCGACATCGGCGGCTGGTGGCTCACGTGCGACCACATGTTCCGGCGCTTCGGCACGCCGTTCGCGTCCGACTGGATCGCCAAGGAGATCAACGGCTACGTCTATACGGCGGCGATCCCGGCCGACCCCGGCGTGCAGGCCGAGGCGACCGAGTACGAGGCCCGCTACGTCCCGCGCGTGCCGCGCGACGGCGCCTATGCGGGGCGGATCGGGGCCTACCTCGGCTTCGTCCTCCCGTACTACGCCGAGGGCTTCCTGCAGTGGTGGCGCGAGCGCCTGCGCCCCGAGATCGAGCGCAACTTCGCCTACCTCGACGGCTTCGACACCGACGGCGCGTCGCTGGTGGACCTCGCGATCCTGCTCGAGGACGCGATGGACATCCACGACCGCCACTGGAAGATCCATTGGATGCTCAACTTCGCCCAGTTCTCGGCGACGACGGCGCTCAACGCCACGATCGAGGAGGTGCGGGGCGAGGCCGACCCGGGCCTGATGGGCCGCCTGCAGTCCTCGGTGGACGACCGCAACTGGGACTCGATCGAGGACCTCTGGAAGATGAAGGAGGAGATCAAGGCCGACGACGCGCTGCGCGGCGCCTTCGAGGCCGGCGAGACCGCCGCCGACGTCGTCGCCGCGCTGGAGAGCTCCGACGCCGGCCGCCGCTTCGTCGCCGAGCGCCTGCGCCCGCACCAGCAGGCGTACGGCTACAAGGCGATTTGGTCGCACGAGTTCCAGTTCAAGACCTGGTTCGAGAACCCGGCGCCGATCCTCGAGGCGGTCCGCGGCTATCTCGCGACCGACTACGACTATCCGGCGAACCTGCAGGCGATCCGCGACGACCTCGAGGCGGCCAAGGCCGAGGTGATGGAGGGCGTGGCGGGCGAGGCCCGCGACCGCCTCCAAGCGGCGCTGGACCGCTCGCTCGCGATGAACCCGCTGACGCCGGACCACCACTTCTACATCGACCAGGGCACGAACGCGCGCCTGCGCCTGGCGGCGGTCGCGATCGGCCGCAAGCTCACCGAGGCGGGCGTGCTCGACGATCCCGAGGACGTCGTGTTCCTGCGCTACAACGAGCTGCGGGTGCTGATGGCCGACCACGGGGCGCTCGACGCGCGCGGGCTGGTCTCCGACCGCCGCGACGCCCACGAGGAGGCCTACGAGCGCCGCCCGCCGTCGTGGGTCGGCACCGCGACCGACGAGGCGCTCGCGTTCCCCTACTGGTCGCTGTGGGGCTTCCCGGAGAAGTTCCACGCCGGCGAGCCGGAGGCGACCGGCGCGGTGCGCGGCCTGGCGGCGTCGGCCGGCGTGGTCGAGGGCTCCGCGCGCTACGTCGCGTCGCTGGACGAGTTCGACCAGGTCGCGGACGGCGACATCCTCGTGTGCCGGATGACCAACCCGGCGTGGGTGGTGCTCTTCACGAAGATCTCCGGGCTCGTCACCGAGGCGGGCGGCACGGTCTCGCACCCGGCGGTGGTGGCGCGCGAGTTCGGGATCCCCGCCGTGGTGGGCGCCTCGGGCGCCGGCGAGCGCATCCGGACCGGCGACCGCATCCGCGTGAACGGGACCACCGGCGTCGTGGAGCTGCTCTCCTGACAAGTACCCGCCCCCGAAACTACGCCGGGTTCTGGCGAGCCCCGCCCGTCCTGTCTCGCCTTCGGCTCGCCACCGGCTTCGCCTCGGGCGGCACCCGGCGGGCGCACACATGCCACCAGCATGCTCGCGCCCGCCGTGCACCGGCACAGACGACCGGTGCAGTCGCCAGCGACCCGCCGTA
Organism: Solirubrobacteraceae bacterium; assembly: GCA_044865965.1. GTDB lineage: Bacteria > Actinomycetota > Thermoleophilia > Solirubrobacterales > Solirubrobacteraceae > Solirubrobacter. The sequence goes on along the minus strand of JBIOTP010000150.1, from coordinate 5,865 downwards.
TTTCCGGTGACGGGTACCAACTGGCTCGCGCCGGACTCGCTCGAGGAGGCGCTCGCGCTGCGGGCGGCGCGCGACGACGCGACGGTGCTCGCGGGCGGGACGTTCCTGGCGATCCTCATGAACCAGGGGCTCCTCGCGCCGCAGGCGCTGCTGTCGCTGGGCCGCGTGCGGGAGCTGGCGCGGATCCAGGTGGTCGACGGGGAGCTGCGGCTCGGCGCGATGGTCACGCACCGCGCGATCGAGCGCTCGGAGGCGGTGCGCCGGAGCTGGCCGGCGCTCGCGACGGCGTTCTCCGTGGTCGCGAGCCCGCGCGTGCGCAACCAGGCCACGGCCGGCGGCGTGCTGGCCGACGCCGATTACGCCTCCGACCCGCCCGCGATGCTGGCCGCGCTCGACGCCCGCGCCGTGCTGCGCTCGGGCGCCGGCGAGCGCGCGGTGGCGATCGGCGAGCTGATCCTCGGCTACTACGAGACCTGCATCCGCCCCGACGAGCTGCTCGTGGAGGTCCGGGTGCCGGCGGCGCCGGCGCGCGCCGTGTACCGCAAGTTCCGCTCGCGCTCGGCCGAGGACCGCCCGTGCGTGACCGTCGCGGCCGTGCGCGACCCGCTGCGGGTGGTGGTCGGCGCGGCCGCCGCGACGCCGCAGCACTACCCCGACGTGTGCGCGCTCGGCGACCCCGCGGCGGTCGCGCGCGGCTACGCCGAGCGGATCGAGCCGATCGCCGACGCCCGCGGCTCGGCCGCCTACCGCCGGCGCGTCATCGCGGTGGAGGTGCGGCGGGCGATCGAGGCGCTGGGATGAGGCGCGCGGGCGAGGCGTCGGCGAGGGACGAGATGCGGAGCCGGCTCGGGGCGCCGGCATGAGGTACTCGGTCGACGTCGAGCGCCCGGGGATGCTGCACGCGGCGTTCGTGCGCTCGCCGCACGTGCACGCGCGCGTCAGGGCGGTGCACGGCGCCCTGCTTGGCCCTGCCGACGTGGCGGACCTCGGCCCCTACGGCTGCCAGGTGCGCGACCAGCACGTGCTCGCCGGCGTCGCGCGCTTCGCCGGCGACGTCGTCGCCGCCGTCGTCGGGGACACCCCGGCCGCCGCGCGGGCCGCCGCCCGGCGGGTTCAGGTCGAGTACGAGGGGCTGCCAGCGGTGTTCGACGCCGTCGCGGCGGCAGCGCCCGGGACGCCGCTGCTGCACCCCGAGGCGGCCGCGTCTGCCCACGAGGCGGTCTCGATCGACGTGCGTCCGATAGCGGGCACGAACGTCTGCCACTGCTTCCGGATCCGCCACGGCGACATCGCACGCGGCTTTGCGGACGCGGACGTCGTCGTGGAACGCGCGTTCCGCACCGCGAGCGCCGCGCACGCCGCGATGGAGCCGCACGCCGCGCTCGCCGAGTGGGAGGACGACCGGCTGACGGTGTGGACCGGCACCCAGACGCCGTTCAATACGCGCGCGGACCTGGCCGCGCTGTTCCGCCTGCCGGAAGAGCGGGTCCGCGTGATCGCGCCGCCGACGGGCGGCTCGTTCGGGGCGAAGACGTTCGTGCGCCTGGAGGCGCTGGTGGCCGCGCTCGCGCGCACGACGGGCCGGCCGGTGAAGGCGGTGCTCGACCGCGGCGAGGAGTTCGTCACGCTGAACCGCCATCCCGCCACGATCCGCGTGCGGATCGGAGCCCGCCGCGACGGCACGCTGACGGCCAAGGAGCTCGACTGCTGGGTCGACACCGGCGCCTACGCGGACAGCGGGCCCGGAGTGGCGACCAAGATGGGCTACGCCGGCGTCGGCCCGTACCGGATCCCGCACGTGCGCGCCGACTCGCTCGCGATCTACACGAACCTGCCGCCCAACGGCGCCTTCCGCGGCTACGGCGCGATGCAGTCGGTGTGGGCGTCCGAGCGCACGATGGACGTGCTCGCGCGCGAGCTCGGCATGAGCCCCCTCGAGCTGCGCCGCCGCAACCTGCTGCGCGACGGCGACACGTTCGCGACGGGCGAGGTCATGCGGGACGTCCATTTCGAGGACTGCCTGGAGGCGGCGGCGGGCGCGATCGGCTACGCGGAGGACCCGCGCGGCGCCGGCCTGTGCGTGCTGCTGAAGGGCATGCAGACGCCCAGCCGGGCGGCGGTCGCGCTCGAGCGCACGCCGGTCGGCTACGTGCTGCGCTCCGCATCGTGCGAGATGGGGCAGGGCGTCCGCGAGTCGCTGCGGCTCCTGGGCGCCGAGCTGCTCGGCTGCGAGCCCGGCCAGATCGAGGTTCCGGAGCCCGACACGGACATCTCGCCCTACGACACCCGCACGACCTCCAGTCGCTCCACGCACATGATGAGCCGCGCGCTGGTGGAGGCCGTGCGCGACCTCGAGCGCCACGGGGACCGCGGCCACGGCGAGATCCGCAACGAGGGCGGCCTGGACCCCGACTCCGGCCAGGGGATCGCCTCCACGCACTGGCACCAGGGCGCCGCCGCCGCGCGCGTGAGCGTCGACGAGGAGACCGGGAGGGTCACCGTCGAGCACCTCCACGCCGCCGTCTACGCGGGGCGTGTCGTCAATCGCGCGGGTGCCGAGCTGCAGAACGAGGGTTCCATGATCATGGGCCTCGGCACCGCCCTGTATGAGGGGATCGACTTCGCCGACGGGCAGATCGCGAACGCGAACCTGTCCGACTACTGCGTGCCGGCGCCGGCCGACGTGCCGCGCCGCCTCACGCACGACCTGATCGAGCGCGACGGGGCCGACGTGCACGGGCTGGGGGAGACCGCGCTGCCGCCGGTCCCGGCGGCGATCGGCAACGCGCTGGCCGCGCTCGGGATCGAGCTCCACGAGCTGCCGATGACCGCCGAGCGCGTGCTGGAGGCGATTGACCGCCGGTGAGGATCGCGCTGATCCTCGACGGCCGCGGCGCCGAGCTCGAGTGCGAGCCCGACGCGATGCTGGCCGACGTCCTGGGGCTGCGCGCGACCTGCCGCATCGGCGTGTGCGGCAGCTGCACGGTGCTGCTGGACGGCGAGCCGGTCTCCGGCTGCCTGACGCTCGCGCCGCAGGTCGAGGGGCGCGAGGTGACGACCGTCGACGGGCTGGCGGACTCCGACCCCGTCCGCCGGGCGTTCGCGGAGGCGCACGCCTACCAGTGCGGCTGGTGCACGCCCGGCTTCGTGCTGACGGTCAAGCGCCTGCTCGAGGAGAATCCCGTCCCGACGGAGCAGGAGATCGCCGAGGCGCTCGGCGGCAACCTGTGCCGCTGCGGGTCGTACGTGAAGATCATGGAGGCGGTGCGCCGATGCGCTACGTGACCTATGACGCCGGCGGCGGCCCGCGGGTCGGCGCGCTCGACGGCGACGCCGTCGTCGACCTCGGGTTCGACGGTGACATGGTCGCGTTCATCGCCGCCGGCGCGCCGGCGGGCGAGCGCCGGCCGGCGCCGGGCGCACGGCTGCTGGCGCCGCTGCGGCCGCGCACCCTGCGCGACTTCCTCGCCTTCGAGGGTCATCTGAAGAACGCCTACGCGCGCCTGAACCGCGCGATCCCGGACGAGTGGTACGAGGTTCCGGCCTACTACAAGGGCATGCCCGACACGGTCATCGGGCCCGAGGAGGAGGTGCCCTGGCCGCCGTGGAGCGACCGGCTCGATCACGAGCTCGAGCTGGCGGCGGTGATCGCCGGCCCCGTGCGCGACGTGCCGCGCGAGCGGGCGGGCGCCTGCATCTTCGGCTACACGATCTGGAACGACGTGTCGGCGCGCGACGTGCAGGCGCGCGAGCTGCCCGTCGGCATGGGCCCGGGCAAGGCGAAGGACTGGGACGGCTCGAACGTGCTCGGCCCCTGCATCGCGACGCCCGACGAGCTCGACCCCGCCGGCGCGCGCATGCGGGTGCGGGTCAACGGGGAGCTGTGGGGCGAGGACACCAGCGCGAGCATGCACCACACGTTCGCCGACATGATCGCGTACGTCTCGCGCAGCCAGACGCTGCACCCTGGCGAGGTGCTCGGCTCGGGCACGGCGGCGGGCGGCTCGGGACTGGAGCTGGACCGCCGGCTCGCGCCCGGGGACGTCGTCGAGCTCGAGATCGAGGGGATCGGCGTGCTGCGAAACCGCATCGGATCCAAGGGAGGTTCGTGAATGGCCTACGTCGTCTCGGCCCTGTGGCGGGCGAAGGAGGGCGCGGAGGACCGGGTCGCCGCGATCATCGAGGAGCTGGTCCCGCTGTCGCGGCAGGAGCCGGGCTGCGTCTTCTACCAGCCGCACCGCTCGCCGGAGGACCCGCGGCTGTTCTTCCTCTACGAGCAGTACGACGACGAGGCCGGCTACGAGGCCCACATGGACTCCGAGCACTTCAGGCGGCTCGTGAAGGAGGAGGCGATCCCGGAGCTCCTGGAGACGCGCGAGCGCGCGTTCTACACCACGTTCCCGGACCAGCGGGGCGGGCTCTAGCGGGCGAACTGTAACCTCGCGTGGCGCCGCCTCGGAAGAGCCGGGGCGTGAGGAGGAGCGAAACATGAAGCTGGAGAACGAGTTCACTGTCCCCGCCTCGCTGGAGGACGCGTGGAAGGTCCTGCTCGACGTCGAGCGCGTCGCGCCCTGCCTGCCGGGCGCGCAGGTCCAGCCGGGCGGCGGCGACGACGGCGAGTACCAGGGCACGATGACCGTCAAGATCGGCCCGATCACCGCGCGCTACTCGGGCACGGTGAAGATCGAGGAGGCCGATGAGGCTGCGCACCGGGCCGTGATGCGCGCGTCGGCCAAGGACGCGCGCGGCCAGGGCACCGCGGCGGCCACGATCACCTCCTCGATGGAGGAGGCGCCCGACGGGACGCGCGTGACGGTCGTCACCGACATGCGCGTGACCGGCCCGGCGGCCCAGTTCGGGCGCGGCGTGATGCAGGACGTGTCGGCCAAGATGATGCGCCAGTTCGCCGAGTGCCTCGCGAACGAGATGCGCGGCGCGCCCGTGCCCGCGCCGGCCGAGCCCGAGGCCGCGCCCGCCGCGGCGGCCCCGGCAGGCACCGCCCCGGCCGCGACCCAGCCGAGCGAGGTCGGGCCCCTCCCCACCGGTCCGGCCGGTGAGGCCGCCGCCGCGGCGGCGGCCGCGCCCGAGGCCGCTCCGGCCGCGCCGTCGCCCCCCGCGCCCGAGGCCGCCCCGACGCCTCCCACGCCACCGGCGCCCCCGCGGCCGCGGCCGACGCCCGAGGCGCTGGACCTCGTGCAGGCGAGCCGCGGCGCCGTGCTCAAGCGCGCCGCCCCGGTGGTCGGCGCCCTGGCGCTGCTCTACGTCGTGCTGCGCATCATCCGGCGATGAGGCGCATCGTCGACCTCTCGATGCCGGTCCACGCGGACATGCTCACGTTCCCGCGCATTCCGCCGCCGGCGCTGTGCCTGTATGAGAGCCACGAGGACTTCGCGACGCGGATCGGCGCCGCCGCGTACGGCGTGACGTCGCTGACCGCGAGCTACCTGATCGTCCAGAACGACCACGTCGGCACGCACTGCGACGCCCGCAAGCACATCGTGCCGGACGCCGGCGGCCCGGACACGATCCCGCTCGAGTACTGCGTCTCGGACGGCGTGCTGCTCGACTTCACCGCCGCCGAGAGCGGCCACGTGATCTCCGCCGCCGACGTCGAGGCCGAGCTGGACCGGATCGGCTACGCGGTCAAGGAGCGCGACATCGTCCTCATCCACACCGGCGCCGGCGCCTACAACACCGAGGAGCGCTACCGCACCGACCACCCGGGCATGAGCGCCGAGGCGACCAAGTGGCTGATCGCGCGCGGCGTGCGGATGATGGGCTGCGACGCGATCACGTTCGACCCGCCGGTGTGGGCGATGTTCGAGCAGCGCAAGTTCTGGGAGGCCCACCGGGTGATGTGGGACG
>JBIOTP010000149.1:0-2356 GCA_044865965.1 Solirubrobacteraceae bacterium | reverse complement strand
CCACGAACGCGACCAGCCGCTCGCGCGGCTCGATCGCCGCCATCTCAGGCTCCACCGCCACCGCGGCTTGCATCCTCACCTCCCCAAACGATGACCGCTTCCGCGGACACCGTTCGCCGCCAACGGCGAGGCACCTTCAACGGACCAACAAAGTCCTATTAGGTGCGTGGGACGAAACCCCGCCGCCCGCGAAGCGGATACCTAAAGGGCGTCAGACCCCCGGCTCGGCGAACCTAAACGGGGTCAGACCCCCTTTAGGTTGCGATCCCACTCGATCTCGGCCGCCGCGGCGTCGGCGGCGTCGCGCCCGAGCGCGTGCTCGACGATGTGCAGGGCGAGGTCGATGCCCGAGGTGACGCCGGCGGCCGTGATGATGTTGCCGTCGTCGACGACGCGCGCGCCCTCCTGGACCTGGGCGCCGAAGCCGCGCAGGTCCTCGATCGCGCTGTGGTGGGTGATCGCGGGGCGGCGCGTGAGCACGCCGGCCTCGGCGAGCAGCATCGCGCCCGTGCAGACCGAGCCGATCCGGCGCCCGTGCGCGTGGCGCTCGGCGAGCGCTTTCGTGATGACGCCGCGGCGCGCCTCGGCGTAGGCGCCGGGGCCGGTGCGGTCGTGCCAGCCGCCGCCGGGCACGAGCACGAGGTCGGGGTCGCCGAGCACGCCGTCCGGGACGATCCGGGCGCCGTGGGCGGAGGTCACGCCCGTGGCGGGCTCGATCGTCACGAAGCGCGTATCCAGCCCGGCCTCGCTGAGCACCTCGAACGGCGCGAACGCGTCGAGGTCGTCGAAGCCGTCGAACAGCAGGATCTCGATCTTCATGGCCCAGATGGTCCTCTCGCGCGGCCGAACCCGCGAGTGGCAGGAATGCCACACTTCGATACGATCCAGCCAATGCATGCGGTCGCGGTCCTCGCCCTCGACGCGGTCGTCCCGCTCGACCTCGCGATCCCCGCCCAGGTCTTCGGGAACTACCGCGAGGCGCCGTACACCGTGACCGTCTGCGCCGCCGAGGCCGGCCCGGTCGCCACCAGCGCGGGCTTCTCCGTCGTCGCAGACGCCGGCGTCGAGGCGCTCGCGAGCGCCGACAGCGTGCTCGTGCCGGGCTTCACGCCGCACCTGCGCGTCCTCGACGAGCCCGTCCTCGACGCCCTGCGCGCCGCCCACGAGCGCGGCGCGCGGATGATCTCGATCTGCACCGGCGCGTTCGCGCTCGCGGCCGCCGGCGTGCTCGACGGCCGCCGCGCCACCACGCACTGGCGCGATGCGGCCGACCTCGCCGCCCGCCACCCGCGCGTCCGCGTCGAGCCGGGCGTGCTCTACATCGACGAGGGCGAGGTGCTGACCTCGGCCGGCGTGGCGGCGGGACTGGACCTCTGCCTGCACGTCCTGCGCCGCGACCACGGCGCCGCGCTGGCCAACACGATCGCGCGTCGAATCGTCGTCCCGCCGCACCGCGAGGGCGGCCAGGCGCAGTACATCGACCAGCCCGTCCCGGAGAACGCCGGCGGCTCGCTCGCCGCCACCCGCGCCTGGGCGCTCGAGCGTCTGCACGAGCCGCTGACCGTCCGCACCCTCGCCGCGCACGCCCACGTCTCCGAGCGCACGTTCGCCCGCCGCTTCCGCGCCGAGACCGGTCTCCCCGTCCTGCGCTGGCTGCTCGCCCAGCGCGTCGACGCCGCCCGCGCCACGCTCGAGTCCACCGACGCCTCGATCGACGAGATCGCCCACCGCTGCGGCTTCGGCACGGCGGCGAACCTGCGCAAGCACTTCCACCGCGCCGTCCGCACGACCCCGACGGCCTACCGCCGCGCGTTCGCCCACCCGTAGGCAGGGAGAGCCGTCGGGCGGCTCGAGGGACCGGCGTAAACAGCGCCGGTGAGGGCGGCGGTCGGCCCCGCAACGGCGTGCCGGCACGACGTGCGCCGGGCTCGTCGCGGAATCCGATACGCAGCCGGCTCACCTCCGCGAGGTGTCTGCGCGAGCGCCCAAAACGGGCCGGTTCCCGGCGCAGCTCTCGGCCTCTCCACGCCGCCGGCCCCACCCGCCTCCGTCATCGCTGCTGTTCGCTGGTCCGCCGCTACGGGCCGGAGGACGTGCGGCGCAGGAGCGGGCGGATGAACCAGGCCGTCGCGAGGACGAGCGCGAAACCGAGCGGGGCGGCCCAGACGACCCAGTCGTCGTAGAGGTAGTCGGTGACCATCGCGAACGCCAGCACGATCGCGATCCCGAGGAAGACGAGGCCGGCGATCATGTACTTGTTGGCGGTCTCGACGATGTAAGCGCGGTCGCCCTTGTGGAAGCGGAGGCGGTGCGTGGCGCTCGGCGCGATCAGGCAGATCGTCGAAAGCGCGGTCGC
>JBIOTP010000148.1:0-15799 GCA_044865965.1 Solirubrobacteraceae bacterium | reverse complement strand
GGCGCGCCCGCGCAAATGCAGGGTCGCGGGCGCGCCGCTTCGCTCAGTCGTCAGCGGAGCGCGCGGTGCGTCTCCCCGGTGCCGACTCCGGTGACCGGCCCGGCGACGCCCGCGCTGCTCGACGGCCGCGTGGCCTCCGCCGCGGTCGCGACGCCGAGCGGCGTGGTGGGGGCGTACATCGCCTCGTCGTAGGTCGTGTTGGTGGGCTGGGGCCCGCCGACCCGCGAACACGGCGGTGGCGGTGGCGCCCGAGAACGAAGTGGAGATGTAGTCGCCGACCATCGGCCCCTGCGAGGTCTGGGCGATCTGGCTGAGCGCCATCGGCCCCGCGAGCGCCGTGGGCGCGCCCCAGTGCGCGCCGCCGTCGGGCGACGAGATGTAGCCGACGTTCAGGCGGCAGCTCCCGCCGCACGCGGCGGTCGGGTAGTAGTAGTACGTCAGCGCGAGGCGCGCGAGGCCCCCATCGGCGGGCTGAGGCCGTCGAGCAGCCGCTGCTCGCGCACCGACGAGTGCCCGAGGTGGACGATCGCGTAGCCGTTGGTCATCACCACGAGCGTGCGCGCCCGGTACTTCTAGGCGATCTCCGTGGCGAGGAACTGCGCGTAGTTGGTCGGGTCCTCCCACATCCAGCCGACGTCGCCGAGGTCCTCGGGGCGCGAGATCGCCGCCACTTTGATCTGGTAGCCCTTTTTGCCTGGACTGCGCGATCAGCGCCGGCAGCTGGGCGGCGGGCTTGGAGCGCAGGTCGAGCGCCATCCTGTAGAAGACGTCGCGCCGGGCGAGCACGTCGCCGGCCGGGTCGCCGTTGGCGCGCGCCGCCGGTGCGCCCGCGGCCAGTAGGGTCGCCGCGCCGCACGCGGCGGCGAGAAGGGGGCGGATGTGGGGCACGGGCGCGACAGCCTAGACACACGAGATCGGCCCGCCGGCGAGCGGCGGCTTGACGCTTGCCACCGCCTTGGCTAGCCTGCTGCAAACGTTTGCACCGCCACGGTGAGGAGCCAATGAGCAAGGACAACGGCACGCGAATCGGCTGGATCGGCACCGGCCGCATGGGCGCCGCGCTCGTCAGGCGGCTGCTCGACGCCGGGCACGACGTCGCCGTCTACAACCGCACCCGCAGCAAGGCCGAGGCGCTGGGCGAGCTGGGGGCCGCGGTCGTGGACTCCCCGGCGGACCTCGCCGACCGCGACATCGTGTTCACGACGGTGGGGGGCTCCGACGACTTCAAGGAGGTCGCGATCGGCGCCAACGGCGTGCTCTCCCGCGCCGATGCCGCGCCCCGCATGCTGATCGACGCGACGACGATCTCGCAGGCGGCCTCCGACGACGTCCGCGCCGCGGCGGCCGAGCGCGGCATCGCCGTGCTGGCGGCGCCGGTGAGCGGCAACGCGAAGGTCGTCGCCGCCGGCCGGCTGACGATGGTCGTCTCCGGCCCCGAGAGCGCGTACCGCGAGGCGCGCGAGCTGCTCGAGTCGCTCGCCGCGCGCGTCACCTACGTCGGCGACGGCGACCGGGCCCGGCTGGTCAAGATCTGCCACAACCTCATGCTCGGCGTCGTGGCCCAGACGCTCGCCGAGATCACGGTGCTGGCCGAGAAGGGCGGCGTGTCGCGCGCGGACTTCTTCGACTTCCTCAACGACAGCGTGATGGGCTCGCGGTTCACGCGCTACAAGACGCCCGCCTACGTGAACCTCGACTTCAAGCCCACGTTCACGCCGGCGCTGCTGCTCAAGGACTTCCGCCTCGGCGCCGACGCGGCGCGCGAGCACGACGTGCCGATGCCGGTCGCGGCGGCCGCGCAGCAGGTCGTGCAGGCGATGCTCGGCAACGGCTACGACGACATCGACTTCGCCGCCCTGCTGGAGCTGCAGGCCCGCGCGTCCGGGCTCGAGCTGGTGAGCGAGGACGCGCCGGTGACCGACGGCCTGCGCGACGAGCCCGTCGCCGCGGGGTGAATGACGTGGCGGTGACCGAGGACGCCCGCGCCGAGCGCACCCTGCTCGAGCGCTACGGGCGGATGCTGCTGATCCGCCTGTTCGAGGAGCAGATCCACCGCCTCTTCCTGCGCGGCGAGGTGCACGGGACGACCCACCTCTACGCCGGGCAGGAGGCGGTCGCGGTCGGCGTCTGCGCGGCGCTGACCGAGGGCGACTGGATCGCCGGGACCTACCGCGGGCACGGCCACTGCCTGGCCGCCGGCACGAATCCGGAGGCGCTCGCGGCCGAGATGCTCGGGCGCGCGACCGGCGTCTGCGGCGGGCGTGCCGGCTCGATGAACGTCGTGGACCTCGCGCACGGCCTGGTCGGCTGCTTCGGCATCGTCGGCGGGTCGATCGCCGCCGCCACCGGCGCCGGGCTGTCGGCCAGGCGGACCGGGAACGTGGCCGTGGCCTTCTTCGGCGACGGCGCCGCCAACCAGGCGTACTTCCACGAGTGCCTGAACTTCGCCGGCGTGGCGTCGCTGCCGGTCGTATACGTGTGCGAGAACAACCTCTACGGCGAGTTCACGCCGTTCCAGCGGGTCACCGCCGGGGCGGACATCGCGGGCCGCGCGCGCGCCTACGAGATGCCGGCCGCGGTCGTCGACGGCAACGACCTGTGGGCGGTGACCGACGCCGCGCACGCCGCCGTCGGGCGGGCGCGCGCGGGCGGCGGGCCGACGCTGCTCGAGATGCGCACGTACCGCCGCTACGGGCACTCGAAGTCCGACCCGGGGACGTACCGGCCCACGGAGGAGGTCGAGGCCTGGATGGCGCGCGACCCGCTGACGCTCACGCGCGCCCGGCTGCTCGAGCTGGGGCTCGCGGACGCGGAGATCGCGGCGACCGAGGACGACGTGCGCGCCGGCCTCGAGCGCGCCGTCGAGGCCGCGCTGGCGGCCCCCTATCCCGACCCCGCCGAGGACGGCGCGAGGGAGTTCGCGGCATGAGCCAGGTCGAGTTCCGCGTCGCCATCCGCGACGCCATCGCGGAGGAGCTGGAGCGCGACCCGAGCGTGATCTTCCTCGGGGAGGACGTGGCCGCCGCCGGTGGCGTCTTCAAGGCCACGCCGGGCCTGCTGGAGCGCTTCGGGCCGGAGCGCGTGCTGGACACGCCGATCTCCGAGCTCGCGCTGGCCGGCGCCGCGTTCGGCGCCGCCGCCACCGGCCTGCGCCCGATCGTCGAGATCATGTTCGGCGACTTCATGGCGCTGCCGATGGACTCGCTCGTCAACCAGGCCGCCAAGTACTTCTACATCTCCAACGAGCAGGCCAGCATCCCGCTCGTCGTGCGCTCGGCGGTGGGCGGCGGCGGGCGCTTCGGCGCCGTGCACTCGCAGATCCACGGGACGTGGTTTCAGGGCATCCCCGGCCTGAAGATCGCGATGCCGTCGAGCCCCGCCGAGGCGAAGGGCCTGCTCAAGGGCGCCGTCCGCGACCCCAACCCGGTGATCTTCCTGGAGCACAAGAGGCTCTACTCGGTCAAGGGCGAGGTCGCCGAGCCGGTGGAGCCGATCCCGCTCGGGCGCGCGCGCGTCGCGCGCGCGGGAGACGATCTGACGATCGTGTCGATCGGCAAGGGCGTGCACGACGCGCTCGCGGCCGCCGAGGAGCTGGCGGGCGACGGGATCGGCGCCGAGGTCGTCGACCTGCGCACGCTGCGCCCGCTCGACCTCGCGACCGTGCTCGAGTCGGTCGCGAGCACCAACCGCCTGCTCGCCGTCGAGGAGGGGCCGCGCACCGGCGGCTGGGCCACCGGCGTCCTCGGCGCGGTTGCAGAGGCCGCGCTGCACGACCTCGACGACGCGTGGATCGTCGCCACCGGGGAGACGCCGGTCCCCTACTCGCCGACGCTCGAGGACGCGTTCATCCCGGACGCGGGCGCGATCGCCGCGGACGTGCGGGCCCGGCTCGGCGCGCCCGTCTGATGCGCCTCGGCTTCGCCGGCCTCGGCACGATGGGCGCGGGCATCGCGCAGCGGCTGGGCGACGCGGGGCATCCCGTGACGGTGTGGAACCGGACGCGGGCGAAGGCGCAGCCGCTGCTGGCCGACGGCATGGCGTGGGCGGAGACGCCGCGCGAGCTCGCGGCGGCGAGCGACGTGCTGTTCACGATGCTGACGAACACCCGAGCGGTCGAGGCGATCGCGGACGACGTCCTCGCCGGCCTGCGGGCGGGGACGATCTGGGCCGACCTCAGCACGATCGCCCCCGACGCGAGCGTCGCGCTGGCCGGGCGCGTCCGTGCCCGCGACGCGTTCTTCCTCGACTGCCCGGTGTCCGGCAGCCCCGCGACCCTGGCCGCGGGCCAGATGTCGGTCATGGCCGGCGGCGACCCGGCGGCCCCGACCGGCGACGTCGCCGAGGTCGTGCGGCTGACCGCCGAGCTGCTCGCGGCGTGCGGCGAGCGGCTGCGCCCCGGCGAGATCGTCATCACCGGGTCCGTCGTGCCGCCGGTCCCGCTGGCCCCGGGACAGCGCCTGCGGGCGGAGCTGCACCCGCTGGGCGCGGTCGCCGTCGAGTTGCTGTGACCGCCCGGGTCGGGTACGCTGCAATCGTTTGCACCGAACGCGAGGGGTTCCTGGGATGGCGCTGCACACGTACGGCTCGATGGGCGTGGACTGGGAGGAGCGGGTCCGCTTCGACCGCCTCCGGGACGAGCGCCTCGCCCGCATCAAGGCGCAGCTGGCGGCGTCCGACATGGGCGCGCTGCTGTGCTTCGACATGGCGAACATCCGCTATGTGACCGCCACCCACATCGGCACGTGGGCCCAGGACAAGCTCAACCGCTTCTGCCTGCTCCCCCGCGGCGACGAGCCGATCATGTGGGACTTCGGCTCCGCCGCGCGCCATCACAAGCTCTACTGCCCGTGGCTCGGGGAGGAGCGCTCGCGCGCGGGCATCTCGACGCTGCGCGGCGCGATGTCCCCGGAGTCCGGGCGGGCCGAGAGCGTGGCGCGCAAGATCCGCGTCGAGCTCGAGGAGCGCGGGCTGCTCGGCGAGCCGGTCGGCGTCGACGCGATCGAGCCGCCGGTCCTGTTCGCGCTGCAGGCCGAGGGCATCCGGATCGTCGACGGCCAGCAGCTGATGCAGCAGGCGCGCGTGATCAAGACGCGCGACGAGATCCTGCTGCTCAACGCGGCCTGCTCGATGGTCGACGCCGCCTACGAGGAGCTCTACCGCGCGATGCGGCCGGGGATCCGCGAGAACGAGTGCGTGGCGCTCGTCAACCGCGCGCTCTATGAGATGGGGTCCGAGTTCGTCGAGGGCGTCAACGCGATCTCGGGCGAGCGCTGCTCGCCGCACCCGCACGTGTTCACCGACCGCGCGCTGCGCCCCGGCGACCCCGCGTACTTCGACATCCTGCACTCGTTCAACGGCTACCGCACGTGCTACTACCGCACGTTCGCGGTGGCGAGCGCGTCGCCCGCGCTGGTCGACGCCTACAAGCGCTGCCGCTACTACCTCGACGCGGCGATCGACCGCGTCCGCCCGGGCGTGACGACGGCCGAGGTGGCCGAGGTGTGGCCCGAGGCGCGGGAGTTCGGCTTCCCGGACGAGGAGGCGGCGTTCGCGCTGCAGTTCGGCCACGGCGTCGGCCTCTCGATCTGGGAGAAGCCGGTGTTCAGCCGGCTCGTCTCGCTCGACCACCCCGAGGAGATCAGGGAGGGCATGGTCTTCGCGCTCGAGACGTTCTGGCCCGCCTCCGACGGCTGGTCGGCGGCCCGCATCGAGGAGCAGCTCGTGGTCACCAGGGACGGCTGCGAGGTCATCACGCGCTTCCCGGCCGAGGACCTCGTGATCGCCGGGCGCCCGTACTACACGGTCGGGGGCACGCTGCCGCTCGAGCGCGAGGTGACCTCGGACCGCAACACGGCGCTCGACGCCGCGACGCGCGAGGCGACGCCGTCCACCGACGGCGCCGTCCGGGCATGAGGCGCAGCGCCTCAGCGACGCTGCGCGACGTCGCGCGGCTCGCCGCGGTGCACCCGGGCACGGTGTCGCGCACGCTGAACCCGGAGACGCGGCGGCTGGTCAACGACGAGACCGCGCGGCGGGTGATCGAGGCGGCCGCGGCGCTCGACTACCGGCCCAACCCGATCGCCCGCGGCCTGAAGACCAACCGCTCCTACACGGTGGGCGTGCTGGTCCCCGACCTCACCAACCCGCTGTTCCCGCCGATCGTGCGCGGGATCCAGGACCGCCTGGAGCAGGCCGGCTACACGCCGCTGATCGCCAACACCGACAACGACCGCGAGCGCGAGCGCAACGACTTCGACGCGATGCGCGCGCGCCAGGTCGACGGCGTGATCACCGCCACGGCCCGGCTCGACCACGGCGTGCTCGACGAGATGGCGGCCGCGGGCCTGCCGATCGTGCTCGTCAACCGCCGCTTCGAGGACGGCGAGCTGCCGTCGGCGACGGTCGACGACCACGAGGGCGCGCGGCTCGCGGTCGAGCATCTCGCGGCGTTCGGGCACACGCGGATCGCGCACGTCGGCGGCCCGCAGGAGGTCTCCACCGGCCACGGGCGCTACGAGGGCTTCGTCGAGGGGATGGCGAGCACCGGGCTCGAGATCGATCCCGAGCTGGTGCGCTTCGGGAACGCCTTCACGGAGCCGGAGGGCGAGCGGCTGTGCGCCGATCTGATGGCCGCGGGCGCGGAGCTGACCGCGATCCTCGCCGGCAACGACCTCATGGCGCTCGGCTGCTACGACGTGTTCGCCACGCGCGGGGTCCGCTGTCCGGCGGACGTCTCGGTGGTCGGCTTCAACGACATGCCGTTCTCCGAGCGCTTCAACCCCCCGCTCACGACGATCCGCATCCCGCACTACGAGATCGGCGCGTCGGCCGCGGAGCTGCTGCTCGAGCGGCTGCAGGGAACGGCGGCCCGGCACGTGGTGCTCAGGCCGGAGCTGGTCGTGCGCGACTCGACGGGAGCGCCGCCGCGGTCTTGACAACCCGGCTGGCCTGACGCTAGGTTGCACACGTTTGCTGCAAACGTTTGCAGGAACACGAGGAGGAGGACGAGGATGAGGCTAAGGAGCACACGCGGCGCGATGTGGGCGATCGCCGGCGCGAGCGCCCTCGCACTCGGGGTCGGCGCGTGCGGCGGCGGCGATGACAACGGCGGGGGCTCGGCCGCCAAGAAGACCGAGGCGAAGCCGCTCAAGATCGGCGCGTCGCTGCCCCTGACGGGCGAGTTCTCGGAGCCCGGCAAGGCCGCCCAGCAGGGCTACAAGGTGTGGGAGGCGATGATCAACGAGAAGGGCGGGCTGCTCGGCCGCAAGGTCCAGCTCGTGATCAAGGACGACGCCTCCAGCCAGAACACGGTCGTCTCCGACTACAACGCGCTGATCAGCCAGGACAAGGTCGACCTGCTGCTCGGCACCTTCTCGTCGCTGCTGAACCTGCCCGCCAGCTCGGTCGCCGAGCGCGCGAAGATGCTCTACATCGAGCCCGCAGGCGGCAACCCCGACATCTTCAAGCGCGGTTACAAGACGATCTTCTTCGCCCAGCAGGCGACGGCCAACCACCAGGGCGACGTGTGGGCGAACTGGCTCGTCTCGCTGCCGGCGGACAAGAAGCCCAAGACGGCCGCCTATCCGACGCTCGACGACCCGTTCACGACGCCGACGTCGGAGGGCATCGAGACGATCCTCAAGGCGGGCGGCATCAAGACCGTGTACCGCAAGACCTACACGGCGGACACGAAGAACTTCGACTCGATCGCCAACGCCGTGAAGGCGAAGAACCCCGACCTCGTGGTGGCCGGCACGCAGTTCGAGGACGGCATCGGCTTCATGCGGGCGCTCGGGAAGGTCGGCTTCACGCCGAAGTGGCTCTACCAGACGAACGCGCCGTCGTTCGGCTCCCAGTACGCCGACGGGATCGGCGCCGAGAACACCGAGGGCGTCTTCTACGCGGTCAGCCACAGCCAGGAGTCAAAGACCCCCGGCAACCCGGAGTTCGTCGCCAAGTATCAGGAGATGTTCGGCGGCGAGGCCGTGCCCGAGGACGCCGCCGACGCGTTCGCGGCGGCCACGGTCCTGCAGAAGGCGGTCGAGGCCAACAAGACGGTCGCGAAGGCCGACCAGCTCAAGCTCGCCGACTGGGTGCGCTCGAACTCGGTGCCGACGATCCTCGGCCCGCTGAGCTGGAACGCGGACGGCAGCCCGAAGGGCCAGTTCCTCGTCGGCCAGTGGCAGAACGGCAAGGCCGAGATCGTGCTGCCCGAGGACGCGGCCACGACCGACACCATCGTCGAGGGGTACAAGCCGGGCGGATGACGGAGCTCATCCAGACGCTGATCCTCGGGCTCCTGATCGGGGGCGTCTACGCGCTGCTCGCGTCCGGGCTGACGCTGATCTTCGGCGTCATGCGGGTGATCAACATCGCGCACGGCGCGTTCCTGATCCTGGCCGCGTTCGTGACGTACTCGATCTGGTCGGCGGCGGACGTGGACCCGCTCGTCACGATCCTCCTCACCACGCCGCTGATGTTCGCCTTCGGGTGGGTGCTGTACCTCGCGGCGGTGCGGCGGATCCGCGGCGCGCACATGTCGTCGTCGGTGCTGCTGACGTTCGCGGTCGCGCTCGTGGTCGAGGGCCTGATGGGGGTGATCTGGGGCAACACGTCGCACTCGGTGCGCCCGGACTACTTCAACGAGTCGTTCACGATCGGGGACCTGTTCCTGCCCAAGGCGCAGGTCTACGGCTTCGCCGTCGCCGCGGTCGTGCTCGGCGCGCTGTATGTGGTGCTCATGCGCACCTGGCTGGGGCGGGCGATCCGCGCCAGCGCCGTCAATCCGCAGGGGGCGGCGCTGGTGGGCGTCAACGTCGCCGGCGTCGCGGCGCTGACCTTCGCGGTCGGCGTCGCGGCGGCCGGCGCGGGCGGCTCGATCGTCAGCGTGCTCTATCCGTTCCTGCCGGGCTCGCACTACCAGTGGATCGCCCGCCTGCTGAGCATCGTCGTGCTGGGCGGGCTCGGCAGCCTGCCCGGGGCGGCGGTCGGGGCGCTGATGCTCGGCGTCGCCGAGGCCGCGACCGTCACCTACATCTCGCCCTCGTGGGCCACCGCCGTGCCCTACGTCGTGATCTTCGTCGCACTGCTCGTCCGCCCGCAGGGCCTGATGGGTTCGCGCCTGCGCGAGGACGTGGCGCCCGCATGAGGCGCCCGGCGGCGACGCACGCGGTGGTGGCGGTCGCGTCCGGAACGCTGCTGCTCTACCCGGTCGTCTCGGACAACCTCTACTACCAGAACATGATCATCCTGTCGCTGGTCTTCGCGATCGGGGCGGTCGGGCTGAACGTGATCTCCGGCTACGGCGGCTACGTGTCGCTCGGCCAGGGCGCGTTCCTCGGCGTCGGGGCGTACACGCTCGCGATCCTCTCGAGCCGCGTCGAGGGCGTCTCGGTGTGGGTCTGGGTGCCGGTGGCGGGGCTCGTGGCGGCCGCGTTCGCGGCGCTGCTCGGGACGATCGCGCTGCGCACCCGCGGGCCGGCGTTCGTGATCATGACGATCGCGTTCCTGTTCCTGCTGCGGATCGTGACGACGAACTGGCCTTCGCTCACGCGGGGCAGCGCGGGCATCTCGATGCCGCTGCCGCAGTGGAGCCTCGAGATCCAGAACTGGCCGTTCTACTACTCGCTGGCCGGACTGCTGGGGCTGTCGCTGCTGATGAGCTGGTGGATCCGCCGCACCAAGTTCGGGATGGGGCTCGTGGCGATGCGCGAGGACGAGGACAAGGCGGCGACCGTCGGCGTGAACACGCCGGTCTACAAGCTGCTCGGCTTCGTCGCCAGCGCCGTGTTCGTCGGGATGGCGGGCGCCGTCTACGGCTACTACCTGGCGTTCATCGATCCGATCGGGATGTTCAGCATCCTGCTCAGCGTCCAGATCCTGCTGTCCATGCTGCTCGGCGGCCGCGGCACGCTGCTCGGCCCCGTGCTCGGCGCATTCCTGATCGAGCCGCTCAACGAGTTCTCCAACAACAGCCTCGGGGGCGGCAACGCGCGCCTGCTCGTGTTCGGCGGCCTGATGGCGCTCGTGGTCATGTTCCTCCCGCGCGGGATCATCCCGGCGCTGAGCGCGCTGCTCGAGGCGCGCCGCGCGCGCGGCCGGGCCGGCCTGGTCGGCGCGCGGCTGGAGCTGCGCGAGCGCCCGGCGCCGCCCCAGCGGCCGGCGCTGAGCGGCCGCGCGCTGCTCGAGGTCCGCGGCCTGGAGAAGCGCTTCGGCGGCCTGCGGGCCGTCGACGGCGCCTCGTTCGCGGTCCCCGAGGGCTCGATCACCGCGCTGATCGGCCCGAACGGCTCGGGCAAGACGACCGCCTTCAACCTGATCGGCGGGACGATGTCCGCCAACGCCGGCGAGGTGATCTTCGACGGGCGCCGGATCGATCGCCTGAGGCCGTGGGAGCGCGCGTACGCGGGGCTCGGGCGCACGTTCCAGATCACGCGGCTGTTCCGCGAGATGACCGTGCTCGAGAACGTCGTGGCGCCGCTGCGCGCGTTCCGCTGGGGACAGCTCAACGCCGACGGC
This sequence comes from Solirubrobacteraceae bacterium, assembly GCA_044865965.1. GTDB lineage: Bacteria > Actinomycetota > Thermoleophilia > Solirubrobacterales > Solirubrobacteraceae > Solirubrobacter. The sequence continues at coordinate 5,281 of JBIOTP010000148.1, read as the reverse complement.
GTGAGCGGCTCGGAGGCCGAGCGCGCCGAGGCGCTGCTCGACTTCGTGGGCATGAAGCGCTTCGCCGGCCAGCGCGCGGGCGCGCTCTCCTTCGGCCAGCAGAAGCTCGTCGAGCTCGCGCAGGTCCTGATGCTCGACCCGAGGCTGATCATGCTCGACGAGCCCACGGGCGGGATCAACCCGACGCTGATCGAGCGGATGGGCGACATGATCCGCGAGCTCAACGCGCGCGGAACGACGTTCCTGATCGTCGAGCACAACATGCCGTTCGTGCTCGGGCTGTGCGATCCGGTGCTCGTGCTCGCGCGCGGGAGGACGATCGCGTCCGGGCACCCGGGCGAGATCCAGCGCGACCCGAAGGTGCTCGACGCCTACCTCGGCGACGACTTCGCGCTCGACGTGCCGGAGGCGGTCAAGGCGTGACGCTGCTGCGGCTCAGCGGCGTGGTCGCCGGCTACGGCGGCGGCGACGTCCTGCAGGGCGTCGACCTCGAGATCGCGCCCGGCGCGATCGCCTGCATCGTCGGCCCGAACGGCGCCGGCAAGTCGACCGTGCTGCGCACGGTCAGCGGCCTGCTGCGCCCGCGCACCGGCGAGGTCGTGCTGGAGGGCGCCGCGCTGCACCGGCTCAACCCGGCGCAGATCCTCGCCGCCGGCGTCTCCCAGGTCCCGCAGTCCGACGCGCTGTTCCCGAACATCACGGTGCGCGAGAACGTGCTGATGGGCGCCTACATCATCCGCCGCGACCGCGCGCTCGTGCGCCGCCGCTACGCCGAGGTGCGGGAGCTGTTCCCGGTGCTGTCCGAGCGCGCCGGCGACCGGGCCGGCAACCTCTCCGGCGGGCAGCGGCGGATGGTCGAGTTCGCGCGGGCGCTGATGCTCGACCCCAAGCTCGTGCTGCTCGACGAGCCGTCGCTCGGCCTGGACCCGAAGGCGCTCAAGCACGTCGGCGACAGCGTGGCGCGCATGGTCGAGGCCGGCAAGACGATCCTGCTGGTCGAGCAGAACGTGCGCTTCGGCCTGAAGATGGCGACCCACGGCATCGTGATGGAGAGCGGGCGCGTGCTGCTCGAGGGCCGCGCGCACGACGTCCTCAACAACCCCGAGATGGCCGACCTCTATTTCGGCGGCTCGGTCAAGGGCGCCGTTCAAGCGACCACGACGCCGGCGTGAGCGCGCCGCTGTGGGCGCTGGCCTCGGGGGTCGGGTTCGGCCTCTTCCAGAGCTTCAACCGGCGCGCGGTGCGCGACATCGAGGACCCGTACGTGTCGACGTTCCTGAACGTGTCGATCGCCGCCGCGGCGCTGGTGGCCGTGGCGCTCGCGACCGACGACGTCGGGCGGCTCGCGCACGCCGGCGCGTGGCCGCTGGCCGCCTTCGCGGGCGCCGGGATCGTGCACTTCCTGCTCGGCTGGACGTTCCTGAACGTCAGCCAGCGGCGGATCGGCGCGGCGCGCACGTCGCCGCTGCTGACGATGTCGCCGGTCTTCGCGCTCGCCGCCGCCGCGATCTTCGCCGGCCAGATGCCCGGTGCGGCCGCGCTGGCGGTGATCGCGCCGATGGTCGCCGGCGCGTACCTCGTGGCCGGCGGCGGGCGCGAGGCCCACGGCGTCGACGCGCTGCCGGGCCTCGCGTGCGCGCTGATGTGGGGCGTGAGCCCGCTGCTCACGCTCGACGGTCTGGACGGGCTCGACGCGCCGCTGCTCGGGGTGACGCTCGGGATGGTCGCCTCGGTCGCCGCGTACGGGGTCTTCCTGTTGGTTCGCCGTCCGCCCCTGCGCTTCGCGGCGGATGCGCTCGCGTTCAAGGTCGCCGCGGGGGTGCTGGTCGCGCTCGCGACGTGGTGGCGGTGGGTCGCGATCGACGGCGCCGACGTCGCGGTCGTGCTCGCGCTCGCGCTGGTCAACGTCCCGATCGTGCTCGTCCTCTCCCCCCTGCTCGTCGGCCGCCGGCTCGAGCGCGTCACGCGCCGGGTGTGGCTCGGCTCGGGGCTCGTCGTCGGCGGGGCGCTGGCCCTGCTCGCGGTCGGGTGATGGTCGACGCGCACGTGCACGTGATCCCGCCGGGGCTGCCCGGCCCGTCCGTGCGCGTCCCCCCCTCCGCCGCCGGCGAGTTCGCCGACGTGGCGCGGATCCTCGAGCAGACGCGGGCCGAGCGCGCCGTGCTGTCGCCCTGGGTGGCGCTGCTGGGGCGGCCGGGTCTCAACGACGCGATGGCGGAGCTGTTCGGGGAGCGGGTGTGGGTGCTGGGTACGGCGGCGTCGGGGGACGAGCTCCGGGACGCGATGGCGGGCGGGTTCAGCGGCGTCGAGGTGACCGCGAAGCTCGACGGCGACTACCTGGGCGCCGAGCGCTTCGCGCCGTTCTGGGCGGCGGCCGAGGAGACCGGCGCGCTCGTGTTCGTGCACCCGTCGACGCGCGGGTTCGCCGGCCCCGACGACCACTACCTGTGGAACACGGTCGGCAACCCGCTGGAGACCACGATCGCCGCCGCGCACCTGGTCACGGCGGGCGTGCCGGCGCGCCACCCGGGGCTGCGGATCCTGCTCGCCCACGCGGGCGGCGCGGTGCTCGCGCTGCGCGGGCGGCTGCGCCACGCGCAGGGCCGCATCGCGGGCGCCGGAGACGCGCCGGTCGAGGAGTCGCTGCGGCGCCTCTACTACGACACGATCACGCACGACCCGGCGCTGCTGCGCGCCGTCGTCGACTTCGTGGGCCCCGAGCACGTGCTGCTCGGCTCGGACCATCCGTTCGACATGGCCGACCCGGATCCGGCGGCGACCGTGCGGGCCGCCGGCCTGGACGCGGACGCGACCGCGGCGATCCTCGGCGGCAACGCGGAGCGGCTGCTGGGATGACCGCCTCGGCCGAGATCGTCGTCGCCGGCGCGGGCCACAACAGCCTGATCACCGCCGCCTATCTCGCGCTCGCCGGCTACGAGGTGCTCGTGCTGGACGCCCGCGACATCCCGGGCGGCGGCGCCGCCTCCGAGGAGCTGCTCGGGCCGGGCTACACGATCGACTCGTGCTCGACCGGCCACACGCTGATCCAGACCAACCCGCTGCTGCTCGACGACGAGCTCGGGCTGCGCGGGCGCTACGGGCTCGAGTACCTGCAGCCGGACCCGTTCGCGCACGTCGCGTCCCCGGACGGGCGCCACCTGACGGCCTGGCTGGACCGCGAGCGGACCGTCGAGGAGATCGCGCGCTACTCGCGCCGCGACGCCGGCGCGTACCGTCGCGCGCTCGACGAGTACGACGAGGTCAAGCACATCTTCGCCGCCGGCCAGTTCACTCCGGTCGGCTTCGGCCCCTCGGTCGACCAGATGCTCGCCGAGCACCCGCGCGGGACGGTCTGGCTGCGGCGGCGCGCGATGAGCGCGTGGGACGTCATCCGCCACGAGTTCGAGGATCCGCACGTCCAGGCGTTCCTGCTCTGGCAGGCCTACCAGACGCTCGTGCCGGTGGACTCCGACGGCTCCGGCCAGCTCGCGTACTCGCTCGTGTTCGGCCGCCAGCGGCGGTCGTGGACGATCCCGCGCGGCGGCTCGGGCGCGCTGACCGGCGCGCTGGTCCGCTGCATCGAGGAGCACGGCGGCGCGATCCTGTGCGGCCGGCGCGTGGTGCGGCTGCTGCTCTCCGGCGGGCGCTGCGTGGGCGTCGAGACCGCCGCGGGCGAGCGCTTCACGGCGAGCGAGGCGGTCGTGTCGACGATCCACGTCAAGCATCTGCTCGAGATGGCGCCGGCCGAGGCGTGGGACGAGGGCTTCCGCTACGGCGTCGAGACGTTCGACGTGGGCGTGTCGGCGATGGCCGTCTATCTGGCGGCGAGCGCCCCGCCCGTGTTCCAGACGCCGGACGGGCCGCGCAGCGCGGTGTCCGCGGGCCTCGCCGGGTTCCCGCGCGACGTGATCGAGTACGGGCGCGCGCTGCGCGACGGCCGCTACGTCGAGGACCCGGCGTGGGTGCTCGTGGCGTGCCCGACGCTCGCCGATCCCTCGCGCGCGCCCGCGGGACACCACACGGTCAAGCTCCTGTCGGCGCAGTCCTACGGCTTCCCGGAGCGCAAGCTCGCGCAGGCCGAGCGCCAGCTCGAGCGCCTGCGGGCGGTGGCGCCGGGCTTCACGGAGGAGGTGATCGGCGAGCGGCTCGTGAAGGCGCCCGAGGACATCGAGGCCGCGAACCCGCACATGATCCGCGGCACGTTCCACGGGGGCAACCGGACGTATCCGCAGAGCGGCGCGCTGCGGCCGGCGCCGGGCTGGGCGTCGCACCGGATGCCGATCGGAGGCCTCTACCAGACCGGCGGGACGACGCACCCGGGCGGCTCGATCACCGGCGCGCCCGGCCGCAACGCGGCGATCGTGCTCCTGCACGACCTCGGCCTCGACCTGCAGGAGGTGATACGCGGTGCCGGACGCCCGCGTGCGGTCGGCCATTGACCACTGGGCGCCGCGCTTCGTCCAGGCCGGGATGGACTACAGCGACTTCGTCCGCACCAGCGCGGGCGTCGAGCGCTGGGAGGACTGGCTGGACGCATTCCGCGCGCTCGGCGACTCCCACGCGGCGCGGGCGCGCGCGGCTGCGGCGGCCGGCCGGACCGTGACCGCCGGCGAGGCGTGGCTGCACGCCGCCGTCGCCTACCACTTCGCGAAGTTCGTGTGGATGCTCGACGCCGCGCGCAGCCGCGCCGTCGCCGACCTGGCCGTGGAGGCGATCTACGCGGCGCACCGCGCGCTCGACCCGGCGGCCGAGCGGATCGAGGCGGCTCTGGAGGGCGGCTCGGTGGTCGGCAACCTGCGCCGGCCCGCCGGCGTGGACCGGCCGCCGCTCGTGCTGCTGATCGCCGGGCTGGACTCCACCAAGGAGGAGTTCTTCCGGCTCGAAGGGGTCTTCCTGGCGCGCGGCATGGCGGCGCTTTCGCTCGACGGGCCCGGCCAGGGCGAGGGCGGGTACCGCCTCCCGATCCGGCCCGACTACGAGGTCGCGGTCGCCGCGATGCTCGATGCGCTCCAGGACCGCTCCGACCTCGACCTCGGGCGCGTCGGCGCGCTCGGCGTCAGCCTCGGCGGCTACTACGCGCCGCGCGCCGCGGCGTTCGAGCCGCGCGTGAGGGCTGTCGCCGGGATCAGCGGCCCGTTCAACTTCGGCGCGCTGTGGGACGGCCTGCCCGAGCTCACGCGCGAGACGTTCCTGCACAAGTCGGGCGCGGCGGACGAGGCCGAGGCGCGCGCGCGGGCGCTGCGGCTCGACCTCGACGGCGTGCTCGAGCGGCTCGACCGGC
>JBIOTP010000147.1:0-15897 GCA_044865965.1 Solirubrobacteraceae bacterium | reverse complement strand
TCGACGATCGGCTGGAAGTGGGGGCGCATCTGGCCGTGCGAGAGGAACTCGGGGAACCAGTCCGTGCGCGTGCGGTCGAGCACGGTGTCGGCCGGCAGCGGGAGCGACTGCTCGTCGGTGAGCCGGATCGCGAACAGGCACGCGCGCTCGGACTGCGACAGCGCGCCGAGCAGCTCCTTCAGGCGCTCCTCCCAGCCGGGCCCGGCCAGCACGAGTCCCTCCACGGCGATGTCGCCCTCGGCGGGCTCGGTGGCGAGATGCTCGACCTTATAGAGCACGGAGGGACGGTGCGAGAGCAGTCGCACGCCGTCCATGGCCGCTGTGGCGGGGGTCACGAACACTTCAATCGGCCGATTCGGCCCGCGGCTTGACGAACTCAGCCGATGTCGTATCGGGCGCCCTCGCGCGCGACCTCGACGGGCCCCGAGTAGGCGCGCTCGGCCTCGCCGCGCGCCCACTCGGCGTCCAGCTCGTCGGACAAGTGGGTGAGCACGACGCGGCCGGCGCCGGCGCGGGCGCCGTGCTCGCCCGCCTCGGCGGGCGTGAGGTGCCCGCGGTCGCCGTCGCGCTCGGGCCGCGGCAGCGTCGCCTCGATCAGCAGCAGGTCGGTCCCGGCGGCGAACTCGCACAGGGCCTCGTTGGGCGCGCAGTCGGCCGAGTAGGTGAGGCGCGCCGCGCCCTCGGCGAGCTCGACCGCGTTTGTCGGGATGAAGTGCGGGACCGGCCGGAAGCGCACGCGCAGGCCGCCGATCTCGAGGTCGTCGGCCGGGTCGTACTCGACCAGCTCGAACGCGCCCTCGATGTGCTCGGCGCGCATCCCGGTGGCGGTGCACAGCCCGGCGAGCGCCGTGCGCGCGCCGGGCGGGGCGATCAGCCGCGGGCGGACCGGCGAGTCGGTGCCCGGCCAGCCGCCCACCGCGACCGGCTGCTGGCGGGGGGTGTAGCGCAGCGCGGAGGCGAACGGCACAAGGTCGAGCACGTGGTCGGCGTGCAGGTGCGAGAGGACGACGGCGTCGATCTCGAGGTAGTCGACGACGCCGCGCAGCTTCGCGAACACGCCGGGCCCGCAGTCGAGCAGCACGCGCGCGCCGCCGCCCTCGACGAGATAGCCCGAGCAGGCGCCGCCCGCGTCCTGCCAGGCGGGGGACTTCCCCAGCACGGTGATGCGCACGTGTCCTCCGGGACCTCCTCGTATGGGACCCTACCGTGCGTGATCGTGATGGCCGCCACCGGCGGTGGCGCCTTCGACGACGCGGTCCTCGTCCTCGGCGGCCTGCTGATGGTGGGCGCGCTCGCGTCCGGGCTCGCGCACCGCTCGTTCCTGTCGCTGACCGCCGTCTTCGTGATCGCCGGCTTCCTGCTGGGCCGCGACGGGATCGGCTTCCTCGACCTCGATCCGCGCTCGGGCTTCGTGGGCGACCTCGCGCTCGTGGCGCTGATCGTGATCCTGTTCCGCGACGGCCTGGAGGTCGAGTCGGAGATGCTCCAGTCGCAGTGGCGGCTGCCGCTGCGCAAGATCGTGCTGGCGATGCCGCTGACCGCGATCATCGTCGCGGCCACCGCGCACGCGCTGGTCGGCCTGGACTGGACCGCGAGCTTCCTCGTCGGCGCGCTGCTGGCCCCGACGGACCCGGTGCTGTCGTCGTCGGTCGTGACCAACCCGCGCGTGCCGCGCGTGGTGCGCCACTCGCTCAACCTCGAATCGGGGCTCAACGACGGCCTCGCGCTGCCCGGGGTGCTGGCCTTCACCGCCGCGCTGACGGGCGGCGAGCACTTCGTGTGGTGGAGGTTCGTGCTCCAGGACGTCACGCTCGGCTTCGCGTTCGGGATCGCGATGGGGTTCCTGGCCGCGCGCGTGATGCCGCGCTCGCGCGACTACGCGCATGCGATCCCGGACCACCAGAAGTCGCTGTACGCGCTCGGCGCCGCGTTCGCCACCTATGGCGTCACGGTCGGCCTGCCGCCGGAGGGCAACGGCCTGATCGCGGTCTTCGTGTGCGCGATCACGCTCGGCATCCTGCGCCCCGACCTGCGCCAGACGTTCGAGGCGCGCGCCGACGACATCGTCGAGATCGCCAAGCTCGGCGTGTTCGTCGTGTTCGGCGCGCTGCTGACGGCCGACGGGCTGTTCGCGGACGGCTGGGCGGCGGTCGGCCTCGCGGCGGTCACGCTGCTGGTCGCCCGCCCGGTGGCGATCTGGGCCGCCCTGCTGGGCACCGGCGTGCCGGCCTACCTGCAGGCGTTCATGGCCTGGTTCGGCCCGAAGGGCGTCGCCACGATGACGTTCTCGCTGCTCGTGCTGTCCGAGGGGTTCGGCGGCTCGGAGCGCATCTTCAACCTCGCCGCGCTGTGCGTGTTCACATCGATCCTGGCCCACGGGCTGACCGACACGCCCGGCGCCAACTGGGTGGCTAGCCGTGCAGAACGGCCTGTTCCTGCGCGCTAGGGAACGCCCAGGCGGCCTGGCGGCGCCGCTCCTGGCGGAACACGAACTGCATCTGGCGCGGCGGCCGCAGCCCCTCCGGGTGGTCGGGCCGGAACGTCGCGCACGGCTCGTCGAGCGCCAGCGCGCACAGCCCGTGGCGCGAGAAGAAGCACTCCTCGCAGGTGACCTTCGGGCTCTTGCCGCTGCGCGGCGCGACGACGGCGGACAACGCTCTCCCCTTCGCTTCCTTCACAGCTCCGTCACAGGACCGGCCGAGATGCAAGCGCGCCGCGGCCGGGCGCGCAAGGGCGCCCGCGCGGCCGCGCCCGGAAAGAGCACGGAGTTCTCCGCGATCCCGCAACCACCCTGCAAACGGTCGATTTACGCCCTAGTAGCGGGAACCCGACTCCGCTCTCAGCGACGTTTTCGCGACCTGGAGCCTGGGAACATTGCCGCGCTCGTGCAGACCCTCGTCACCGGCGTCTCGGGCTACGTCGGCGCGGCGCTCGTGCCGCGCCTGCGACACGACGGCCATGCCGTCCGCGGCTTCGCGCGCTCGCGGGCGCGGGTCGCGGCGGCCGGCGTCGACCTCGACGACCTCGTGCTGGGCGACGCCACCACCGGCGCCGCGCTCGACGCGGCGCTGGACGGCGTCGAGGTCGCCTACTACCTCATCCACTCGATGGAGGGCCCGGCGGCGGGCGCCTTCGCCGACCTCGAGCGCGGCCAGGCGCAGCGCTTCGCGCTCGCCGCCCGCGCCGCGGGCGTGCGGCGGATCGTCTACCTCGGTGGCATCGTGCCGCAGGACGGCGCGCTGTCGCGCCATCTCGCCTCGCGGCTGGCGGTCGAGGAGGCGCTGCTGGCGGCCGCGCCGGAGTCCGTGGCGCTGCGCGCGTCGATCGTGATCGGCGCCCGCTCGCGCTCGTTCCGCTTCCTCGTGCGGCTGATCGAGCGGATGCCGGTGCTGGCGCTGCCGGCCTGGCGCACCAACCGCACGCAGCCGGTCGACGGCCGCGACGTGCTGGAGTACCTGGCGCGCGCCGCGACGCTGCCGGCCGAGCACGCCGGGCGCTCGTGGGACGTCGTCGGCCCGGAGGTCGTGACCTACGCCGAGCTGATCGAGCGGATCGCCGACGGGATGATGATCGCGCGGCCCGCGGTCGGGCTCGGCGTGACGCTGACACCGCTCGCCTCGGCGGTGGCCGCCGCGGTGGCGGGCGAGGACGTCGCCCTGATCGAGCCGCTGATGGAGTCGCTCGAGCACGACCTGCTGCCGCGCGACCAGGACGCCGCCTCCGTGTTCGGGGTGCGGATCCACCGGCTGGATGCCGCGGTGGCGCGCGCGCTGCGCGAGCTGGAGCTGCTCGAGGAGGTGAGTGCTCGGTGACTCAGGTCCGCGCGTCAATTAGTATTGACGCCGCGCCCGAGGAGGTGTACGACCTCATGCTCGACCCGAGCCGGCTGCACGAGTGGGTGACGATCCACCGCAAGGTGAACCGGGCCGACCCGGGCGCGCCACGCAAGGGCTTCCGGATGGACCAGACGCTGTGCCTCCGGCACGCCAACTTCAAGGTCCACTGGACGCTCACCGAGGCCGAGCGCCCGCGGCGGGCGACGTGGGAGGGCCGCGGGCCCGCGGGCTCCTACGCGCGCACGGCCTACCGGCTCGCGCCCGCGGACGGCGGCGCCACGCGCTTCGAGTACGAGAACGAGTTCAAGGCGCCCGGGGGCATCCTCGGCGCGGCGGCGAGCCGCGTGATCGTCGGGGGCGTCCCCGAGCGCGAGGCGGACCGCTCACTGCGCCGCTTGAAGGCGCTGCTCGAGAACGGTTAGCCGTTGGTTGAGTTAGTGTGCGCGCCGACGACGTTCACATACGGCCCCGGAGTCACACTTACATGCCCGACTTCCTCGACGAGAAGCGCAAGGAGATCCAGGCGCGGATGAAGGAGCTGAAGCCGCTCGTGGAGGAGTACCGGCTGCTCGAAGCCGCCGAGCGGGCGCTCGGCGGTGTGACCGACGGCGCGGCCACGACCCGCCGCGCGCCGCGCGCCGCCACCCGCAAGCCGGCGCGACGCGGCCGCCCGCGCGGCAGCGGCACCCGCGCCGCCCAGGCGCTGGAGCTCGTACGCACGCAACCCGGGATCACGATCCCCGAGCTCGCGCAGGCGATGGGGATCCAGCAGAACTACCTGTACCGCGTGATGCCGGCGCTGGCCGCCGAGGGCAAGGTGACCAAGTCCGGGCGCGGATGGCACCTGCGCGAGGGCGTCAGCTGATGGTTAAGTGATCAGGCCGAGGCTGCGCACGGCGTCGCGCTCCTCCTTGAGCTCGCCGACGGTCTTGTCGATGCGCTGCTGAGAGAACTCGGGCACGTCGAGGCCCTCGACGACCGACCACTCGCCGCCCGCGCAGCGGCACGGGAACGAGCTGATCAGCCCCTCCTCGACGCCGTAGGACCCGTCGGACGGCACGGCCATGGACACCCAGTCGCCGTCGGCGGTCCCGAGCACCCAGTCGCGCATGTGATCGACCGCGGCGTTGGCCGCCGACGCCGCCGAGGACGCCCCGCGCGCCTCGATGATCTCGGCCCCGCGCTTGCCCACGCGCGGGATGAACTCGTCCGCCACCCACGCCTCGTCGTGGACCGCGTCCCACGCCCGCTCGCCGCGCACCTTCGCGTTGAACAGGTCGGGATACATCGTGGGCGAGTGGTTGCCCCAGACGGCCATGTTGGTGATCTCCGAGACGCCCGCGCCGGTCTTCTGCGCGAGCTGCGCGACCGCCCGGTTGTGGTCGAGCCGCGTCATCGCCGTGAAGCGCTCGCGCGGGACGCCGTCGGCGTTGCTCATCGCGATCAGCGCGTTGGTGTTGGCCGGGTTGCCGACCACCAGCACGCGCACGTCGTCGGCCGCGTGGGCGGCGATCGCCTCGCCCTGGGGCCTGAAGATGCCGCCGTTGGCCTCCAGCAGGTCGGCCCGCTCCATCCCCTTGGTGCGCGGCCGCGCGCCCACCAGCAGCGCGATGTTGGTCCCCTCGAAGGCCTGGCCGGCGTCGTCGTGGATGTCGATGCCGGCCAGCAGCGGGAACGCGCAGTCGAACAGCTCGAGCGCGGTGCCCTCGGCGGCCTTGACGGCGTCCGGGATCTCCAGCAGCTTCAGGCGCACCGGCTCGTCCGGCCCCAGCATCTGGCCGGACGCGATCCGGAACAGCAGCGCGTAGCCGATCTGACCGGCCGCTCCCGTGACGGTGACGGTGGTTGCCATGTCTTCCCTTCCGATCTGTGGGCGGGCGATGCTATGCCACCATCTACCCACGGTGCTCGGCGGCAGCTCATTGCAACTCGCGCGGATCATGGGCATCCGCGTCGGGGTGCACTACTCGTGGTTCTTCGTCCTCTTCCTGGGCATCTACTGGCTGCAGGAGGAGTTCGGCCGCTGGATCGAGGGCTCCACGGAGCGCTTCGCGGCCGCGGTGATCGCGGCGTTCCTGTTCTTCGGCTCGATCCTGCTGCACGAGTTCGGCCACGCCTTGGCGGCGCGGCGCGAGGGCATCGGCGTGTCGGGGATCGACCTGTTCTTCTTCGGCGGCTTCATGAAGTCCACGCGCGACAGCGACACGCCGGGCGAGGAGTTCCGCGTCGCGGCGGCCGGGCCGGCGGTGACGCTGCTGCTCTTCCTGCTCGCGACCGGGCTCGGGCTCGTCCTGCAGGGCACCGGGCCACGGCTCGCGGACGACGACTCCACGCTCGAGGTCCTCGTCGCCTTCACCGCGTGGATGAACGGGGTCCTGCTCGTCTTCAACCTGATCCCGGCCTTCCCCCTCGACGGCGGGCGGATCGCGCGCGCGGTGGTCTGGAAGCTCTCCGGCGACCGCCATCGCGCCACGCGCTTCGCGGCCGGCGTCGGGCAGGCGTTCGCGGTCCTGCTGATGGCCCTCGGCGTGTGGTACGCGATCGTGCGCCAGGACGTCTCGAGCGGGCTCTGGTACTTCTTCCTCGGCTGGATCCTCGGCGGCGCCGCGCGGGCGGCCGTCGCCCAGAGCGCGTTCACGAGCCGCCTGGAGGGCGTCACGGTCGCCGACATCATGGACGCCGAGCCGGTGACGATCCCGGCGGCGCTGCCGGTCGGGCGCGCGTACGAGGAGTTCTTCCTGCGCTACCAGGGCTGGCCGTGGTTCGCGGTCGTCGAGGACGACGGCCGCTTCGCCGGGCTCGCGCACCGCGCGGCGGTCGAGCACGCGGCCGAGCACGACGCCGAGCTGCCCGTGCGCCGCGTCGCGGGCGCGGGGGACCAGGTCCGTGCCGACGCCCCGCTCGAGGTGCTGCTGGCCTCCGAGCCGCTGCGCCGGCTCGGCGCGCTGATCGCGGTCGACGCCGACGGCCGCCTGCGCGGCGTCGTCACCGTCGAGCAGGTCTCGCGCGCGCTGCACGCGCGCCTCGCCCCCTCATAGCGGGGCGGCGGGGTCAAGCCCCAGTGGTTCCGCACGTGGGTACGTGCGCCATCCAGGTGGCCGCCAGGCGGTGATCGGCGGCCGCCTGGCGGTGCGCGTACTCGCGGGCGGGACCACTAGAGTCCCTGTCATGCCCGCACACGACGTCCTGATCATCGGCGCCGGGCTCGCCGGCCAGCGTGCCGCCCTCGCGGCCGCGCGCGCGGGGGCGACGGTGGCGATCATGAGCAAGGTCCATCCCGTCCGCTCGCACTCCAACGCCGCGGCCGGCGGCATCAACGCCGCGCTCAACCCCGACGACTCCTGGGAGTCGCACGCCTTCGACACCGTCAAGGGCTCCGACTACCTGGGCGATCAGGACGCGATCGAGATCATGTGCCGGGAGGCGCCGGACGAGGTGCTCTGGCTGGAGCACTCGGGCGTCACGTTCCACCGCAACCCAGAGGGCAAGCTCGGCACGCGGGCGTTCGGCGGCGCGTCGGCGGCGCGCACCTACTACGTCGCCGACATCACGGGCCAGGCGCTGCTGCACGTGCTCTACGAGCAGCTGATGAAGCACCACGAGCAGATCGACCGCTACGAGGAGTGGTTCGTCACCGCGCTCGTGCAGGACGGCGACGGCAACTGCGTCGGGGCGGTCGCGCGCGACATCCGCGACGGGACGATGGAGCTGTTCGCCGCCAAGGCGACGATCCTCGCCTCCGGCGGCGCCGGCCAGTGCTTCAAGCCCACCACGAACGCGCTCATCTGCACCGGCGACGGGATCGCGCAGGCGTACCGGATCGGCGCCCCGCTGATGGACATGGAGATGATCCAGTACCACCCGACGACGCTGGCGGGCAACGGGATCCTGATCACCGAGGGCGCGCGCGGCGAGGGGGCGCACCTCTACAACGCGCAGGGCGAGCGCTTCATGGAGAAGTACGCGCCCAACAAGATGGAGCTGGCCTCGCGCGACGTCGTCTCGCGCGCCGAGCAGACCGAGATCAACGAGGGGCGGGGGTACCCGGACGGCACGGTCGCGCTGGACATCACCAAGGTGCCGCGCAAGCGCACGCTGGAGGCCCTGCGCGAGATCGTCAACATCGGGCGCGACTTCGCGGGCGTCGACATCACGCGCGAGCCGATCCACATCCGCCCCGGCTGCCACTACATCATGGGCGGCGTGAAGACCGACGTCGACGGCGCGACGGCGATCGGCGGGCTCTACGCGGCCGGCGAGGTCGCCTGCGTGTCCGTCCACGGCGGCAACCGCCTGGGCGCGAACTCGCTGCTGGACACGCTGATCTTCGGGCGGCGCTCCGGCGAGCACGCCGCAGCGCGGGCGAAGGGCATGGCGATGCCGTCGCCCAGCCGGGCCTCGCTCAACGACGAGCAGCGCGCGATCGACGAGCTCGTGCGGCGCGACAACGGCAACGGCCGGCGGATCGCGGCGCTGCGGGACGAGCTCGGCACGATGATGAACGAGAAGTGCGCGGTGTTTCGCGACCAGGAGGGGCTCACGTCGGCGCTGGCGACGATCCGGCGGCTCAAGGAGGAGGCCACGGTCGCGGGCATCGACGACCGCGGGCGGGTGTTCAACCAGGACGTTCTCAGCGCGATCGAGCTCGGGTACATGCTCGACTGCGCAGAGTGCAGCGTGGTCGCCGCGCTGGAGCGCAAGGAGTCGCGCGGGGCGCAGTTCCGGCTGGACTTCCCCACGCGCAACGACGACGAGTGGCTCAAGCACATCGATCTCTCACTGGACGGGGAGGGGCCCAGGGTCAGCTACTCCCCGGTGACCATCACCAAGTGGGAGCCACAGGAGCGGACCTACTAAGGTCCGACGCCGCGTCATGCCCGAGTACACGCTTCGCATCCGCCGCTACTCGCCGGAGTCGGGCGAGGCGGCGCACTGGCAGGACTACACGATCGACCTCGACGGGCACCGGTCGGTGCTGGACGGCATCTTGCAGGCGCGGGACCGCATAGACGGCACCATCGGCATCCGCTGCTCCTGCCGCGCCGCGATCTGCGGCTCCTGCGGGGTCCGCATCAACGGCCGCCCGACGCTCGCCTGCCACACCCACCTCGACAAGGCGTTCGAGACCGCGGCGGACGGCGCGATCGTGGTGGAGCCGATGGGCAACATGCCCGTGCTGAAGGACCTGATCGTCGATATGGACGCGGTCCACTGGAAGAAGATGGAGCGCGTCACGCCGTGGCTGCTCCCGGAGGGCGAGCCGCCCGAGCGCGAGTACATCGTCCCGATGGAGTCGATGATCGACGTCACGCAGACGATGGCCTGCATCCAGTGCGGCGCCTGCGTGTCGGACTGCCTCTCGATGGAGGTCGACCCGCTGTTCATCGGGCCGGCGGCGCTCGCGAAGGCCTACCGCTTCGTCGGCGACCCGCGCGACGGCCGCCAGTACGAGCGCCTGAAGGACCTGTCGGAGGACCCGCACGGCATCTACGACTGCACGCACTGCTTCAACTGCATCGAGGCCTGCCCCAAGGGCGTCGCGCCGATGAGCCAGATCATGCGGCTGCGGCGGATCGCCGGCTCCGACCACTCGATCGAGGACCGCAACAACGGCCACCGGCACGAGAAGGCGTTCGTCAAGAACATCGAGCGCAACGGCCTGCTGCACGAGGCCGACCTGCTGCCGGACTCCTACGGCGGCAAGTTCCACCCGCGCGCGGTGCCGGAGCTGATGAGCTCGCTGCCGGTGGTCCTGAAGGCGCTCCAGCGGCGCAAGGTCACGCCGGCGGGCGCGCTGCTGCACGCCCACAAGGCGCCCAAGGACGTCAAGCGGATCTTCCAGCAGGTGCACGACCGCCGGGAGCGCTACGAGCTCAACCTCTACGTGGTCGGCGTGGAGGACGAGCCGGACACCACCGGCGCGCAGCCCGACGCCGACGCCGCGGGCAGCCAGCTGCCGCAGGAGAGGAGCCCGAACGCATGAAGGTCGCGTACTGGCCGGGCTGCGTGAGCCGCGGCTTCACCCCGGAGCTGCACGGCTCGATGGCCAAGGTCGCGCCGCTGCTGGACATCGAGCTCGTGGAGCTCGACCGCGCCTCATGCTGCGGCGCGGGCGTGATCGCCGAGCACAACCAGGAGCTGGCGGACACGCTCAACGCCCGCACGTTCGCGCTCGCGCAGACGGAGATCGCCGGCGGGGCGGAGCTGATGATGAACATCTGCTCCACCTGCCAGGGGGCGCAGAACGAGTGCCAGGAGCGCCTGGACGCGAACACGCAGTACCGCGACCACGTCAACAAGACGCTCTCGGCGGAGAACCTGCGCTACGAGCGCGGGATCGTCAACAAGCACTTCCTGTGGCTGATGGTCGAGGAGCTCGGACTCGACTTCGTGCGCTCGCGCGTCAGGCGCCCCCTGAAGGACCTGCGCGTCGGCCCGTTCTACGGCTGCTACATCGTGCGCCCGACCGACCGCCTGGGGATCGACCGCGAGCACCCGCGCGACGGGTACCTGCACCAGCTGATCGACGCGCTGGGCGGCATGGTCGTCGACTACGCGGGCCAGTACAAGTGCTGCGGCTTCCCGATCATCACGATGAACAAGGAGGCGTCGCTCAAGCAGGCCGGGCGCCACCTCGGCGACGCGATCGACGCCGAGGCCGACTGCCTGGTGACGCCGTGCCCGCTGTGCCATCTCAACCTCGACCTCCAGCAGCCGGTGGCCGAGAAGTACGCGGGCCGCACGCTGGGGATGCCGGTGCTGCACCTTCCCCAGCTCGTCGGGCTGGCGCTGGGCCTCGACCCGAAGGCGCTCGGGATGGGCAAGCACGTGGTCAGGCCCGCGTCGGTGATCGACTGGGCGACCTCGGTCGTCGCGGGCGTCTGAAGACGAAAGGGAGGGCCTCGCGGCCCTCCCTTCTGAGTTGTCGTACCCCGACCGTCCTGTCGAGAAGTCGGTGCGTCTGGTACCCCGTCAGGCCGCGGCCGGAACCTGCACGAGCCCGCGTTCGTGCAGCACCTCGGCGATCTGCACCGCGTTGGTCGCGGCGCCCTTGAGCAGGTTGTCGCTCACCACCCACATCTGCAGTCCGCGCGGGTGCGACGGGTCGCGCCGCAGGCGGCCGACGAGCACGTCATCGCGCCCCGCGGCGGCCAGCGCGGTCGGATAGGCGTGGCGGGAGGGGTCGTCCACGAGGGCGAGGCCGGGGGCTGAGGAGAGCAGCTCGCGCGCTCGGTCGACCGAGAGGTCCTCGCGGGTCTCGAGCAGCACCGACTCCGAGTGCGAGTTGCGGACCGGGACGCGCGCGCACGTGACGGCGATCGCCATCTCCTCGTCGCCGAGGATCTTGCGCGTCTCGAACATCATCTTGCGCTCCTCGTCGGTGTGGTCGTCGCCGTCGGCGAAGTTGCCGGCGCCGCCCAGGACGTTGAACGCGATCGGGTGCGGATAGACCTCGGGAGCGGGCATCGGCTGACCGTGCAGGACGGCGTGCGTCTGGTCCTCGAGCTCGCGCACCGCGCGCACGCCGGTGCCGGACACCGACTGGTAGGTGGAGACGATCAGCCGCGCGATGCCGGCCGCGTCGTGGATCGGCTTCAGCGCCACCATCAGCTGCATCGTCGAGCAGTTGGGGTTGGCGATCAGGCCCTTGTGATCGCGCAGGGCGTCCGGGTTGACCTCGGAGACGACGAGCGGCACCTCCGGATCGCGCCGCCACTTGGAGGAGTTGTCGATGACCACCGCGCCGGCCTCGACGAAGCGCGGCGCCCACGCGCCCGACGTGGCGCCGCCGGCGCTGAACAGCGCGAGGTCGAAGCCCTGGATGGTGTCCTCGGCGAGCGCGCGCACCGGCACGCCGTCGAGCTCGCGGCCGACGGAGCGCTCGGACGCGAACGGCACGACCTCGGAGGCGGGGAAGCCGCGCTCGCGCAGCTTGGCGCGCATGACGGTGCCGACGGCGCCGGTGGCGCCGACGACGGCGACTCGGTACGTGCTCATACGCGCGTCCCTCGGCTCCGCGTGCGCCCGGCGACGCCCTTGTCTACGGTCGAACCCATTGGCCTGCCTCTGTCCTCGTTCCGAACGGATGCTCGGCCTCCACCTGGTCGGCGCCGAGCTCGAACGCCTCGTGCAGCGCGCGCACCGCCCGGTCGACGGCGTCGGCCGCGACGACGCACGAGATCTTGATCGGGGAGGTGGAGATCATCTCGATGTTGATGCCCTGGTCGCCGAGCGTGGAGAAGACGCGCGCGGCGACGCCGGGATGCGACTTCATTCCCGCGCCGATCACCGACACCTTGCCCATCTCGGGGTCCTCGGCGACGGACTCGATGCCGACCGCGCCGAGCACCCGCTCGAGCGTCGCCCGGGCGGTGCGCAGGTCCGCACGCGGGACCGTGAACGACATGTCGGCCCGCGCGCCCTCGGACACGGGCTCGTTCTGGATGATCATGTCGACGTTCACGTTGGCGTCGGCGAGCGCCGTGAAGATGCGGCCGGCGACGCCCGGGTGGTCGGGCACGCCGAGCAGCGTGATCCGCGCCTCGTCGCGGGAGTGCGTGACCGCGGTGATCAGGGGGCGTTCCATCGTCTCCTCTTCTCCGACCACGAAGGTACCCGGCGCCTCCGTGAACGAGGACCGGCAGTGAATGCGCACGCCGTGGTTGCGCGCGTACTCGACCGAGCGCAGCTGCAGCACGCCGGCGCCCGAGGCCGACATCTCGAGCATCTCCTCGAAGGAGACGACCGGCAGCTTGCGCGCGTCGGGCACGATCCGCGGGTCGGCGCTGAACACGCCGGCCACGTCCGTGTAGATCTCGCACACCTCGGCCTCCATCGCCGCCGCGAGCGCGACCGCCGTGGTGTCCGAGCCGCCGCGCCCGAGCGTCGTGACGTCCCTGGCGGTGGACACGCCCTGGAACCCGGCGACGAGGACGATCTGCCCCTCGTCCAGCGCGGAGCGGATGCGGTCGGCGCGGACGTCGAGGATGCGCGCCTTGGTGTGCGAGGTGTCGGTGACGATCCCGGCCTGCGAGCCGGTCAGCGAGATCGCACGGTGCCCGAGGTCGTTGATCGCCATCGCGCACAGCGCGCAGGAGATGCGCTCGCCCGTGGAGAGCAGCATGTCCATCTCGCGCGGATCCGGTGAGGTCGAGACCTCCTCGGCCATCGAGATCAGCTCGTCGGTCGTCTTCCCGCGGGCCGACAGCACCGCGACGACGCGGTGGCCCTGCTCGCGCGCGGCGACGACCCGGTGGGCGGCGCGCTTGAGGCGCTCGGCGTCGGCGACCGACGTCCCGCCGAACTTCATCACAACGGTCCCGGGCACCGGGAGCAGTCTAGGTGGTCGTGGTCGGGCCCCGGCCATCGGTGGGGGCCTGGACGAGTGGTCGACTTGACCGAAGGTTGGTTCAAGCTCACCATGTCGCTCCGACGGGTACAGGGCCGCAGGAGGCGGGAGTGGCATCAGTGAGGATGAGGAAGGGCGCGTATCGCGTGGCCGGCGCGGCAGCCGTGGCGCTCGCGTTGACGGTGGCGGGCACGTCCCCCGCCGCAGGCGGGCCGCCGCGGGTGACGAGCGACCCGTCGATCTCAGGCACCGCCCGGGTGGGCTCGACGCTGACCACCAACGGCGGCAGCTACGACGGCCCGTCCGGGACCACCGGCGTCCGCAGCTGGTGGCGCTGTCCGAGGAATGACTCGGCCGACGGGTGCGTGCAGATCCCGGAGACCACGAATCGGTTGAGCTACACGCTGGGCTCTCCGGACCAGGGCAAGTACATCTACGCGGTGCTCACCGTGTACTACCGCGGCGACGCGCGAGACTGGGGTGCGAGCCCGGCGAAGGGCCCGGTCACCGCCGCCCCGCCGCCGCCGCCACCGACGCCGACGGCGACCCCGAAGCCGCCGACGCCGACGCCGACGCCGACGCCGACGCCGTCGCCGCCCTCACCCTCGCCGTCGCCGTCGCCGGCTCCCGCCGTCTCTCCGACGCCCGCGCCGACGTTCGACGTCGCCGCGCCGGTCGCCACGCCCGTGCCGACGACGGGCGGGGTGCTGCGCCAGAACGCGACGTCGAAGAAGGCGAAGATGCTGCGGCCGTTCCCGGTCGTGCGCATCAAGGGCCGGCTGACCGCGACCGGCGCGCGTGTCACGCTGCTGACCGTCAGGGCGCCGCGCGGCTCTCGGATCGCGGTGACCTGCAAGGGGCCGAGCTGCCCGGTGCGGCGGACGGCGCACACGACCGTTCTGACGCGGCTGACGCAGTTCGAGCGGGTCCTGCGCGCGGGTACACGGCTGACCGTGCGGATCACCAAGGACGGCTACATCGCGAAGGTCACGGTGATCACGATCCGCCGCGGGCGCGTCCCGCTGCGCCGGGACGTGTGCCTGTGGCCCGGCCACAAGAGGGCGCAGCGGTGTCCAGCCGGTTGAGCGCCAAGGTCATCCTCGTCCTCGCCGCGTTCGCGTTCGTGGTCGCGTTCCGCATCCACGCGGGCGAGAACAACGAGTCCGCGCCGCGCACGGCGACGCTGTCGGCCGCCCGCGCCACCGCGCTGACGTCCGACGCCGGCGTGCGCCCGGCCCCGCCCGCCCCAGCCGTGCCCGGCCTTCGCGCCGTCGCGCCCATCCCCGCGCTCGCGCACCTCCCGGCGCGCCGCCACGTCAAGCAGAAGCCCGCGCCCCCGAAGGCCCCGGCGCAACCCGCTGCGCCCACCCCGGTCCCGACCGCCACCCCGGTCGCCGTGGCGCCCGCCGCCCCGGCCATCCCGAAGCCGAAGCCGAAGCCGAAGAAGTCCTACGTCGGCAAGGACTTCGACACCTCGGGCTGAGTCGATGACGTCCACCCACGCCCCCGAGCAGCCGGCGCCCGCCGGCGCGAGCGCCGGCCCCGCGATGACCCCCGCCCACGCCCCCCAGGAGCCGGCGCCCGCCGGCGCGAGCACCGGCCCCCAGGAGCCGGCGCCCGCCGGCGCGAGGGCGCGTCGCTGATCGTGGCTCCCCTGCGTTCCCTGAAGTCGCGGCCGTACGGCCCGGGGCGGCTCCCCAACCCCGGCGCCGTGGTCGGCGCGCTCGTCGCGGTCACGGTCGCCGCCGTCGGCGGCTGGGTACTCGCCTCGCATCTCGACAGCAAGCCGCCGGTGGTGCGCGAGCGGCCGCCGGTGACCGTGCGCACGGGCGGCGTCGAGCTCGTCCTGCGCGCCGGCTGGCAGCCGGTCTCGAAGCTGCCGCGCGTGCCCGGGCTGGACGGGGCCGGCGCGCGCGCGTTCGCGCCGCCGGACGGCAGCAGCGGGCGGATGATGCTGACGGTCCTGGAGGGCGCGCGCGCCGAGCAGCTCCCGCGGCCGACGGTCGCGGCGCTCGGCGTGCCGCTGGGCAGCTCACGCCGGGCGACCGTCGGCGGCCTGCGCGGCGTCGGCTACACGGCGCTGGCGCTGCGGGGCGTGTCCGGGCTCGTGGACGTGTACCAGGTCCCCACTGCCGCGGGGGTCGTGGCCGTCACCTGCGTGGCGACCCTCGCCGACCCCCTGCCGGTCGGCAGCTGCCCGGGCGACGTGACGACGATCGCCGCCCGCAAGGCGGCGCCCCCCGATCCGGCGGCGGAGCTGCGCCGCCGCGCGCCCGCCTTGATCAGCGCGCTCGACGAGACGCGCCGCTCCGGCCGCCACGCCCTGCGCCGCGCCGCGCGGCCGGCCACCCAGGCCACGGCCGCCCGCCGGCTCGAGCACGCGTATCGCCGCGCGGCCTTGCGGGCCGCGGCGGTGGCGCCCCAGCACGGCACGGGCGCTGCGCTGCCCCGCACGCTCCGGTCCGCGGCCGCCGCCTATCGCCGCCTCGCTCTGGCGGCGTCCCACCACAGCCGCCGCGGCTGGGTCCGCGCGCGTCGCGCGGTCAACGCCGCCGAGCGGCGGGTGGCGGCGCAGGTCGACGCGCTCTAGTCGGCGCGGCGCGCCGTTGTGGCGCCGACCGCCTGCCGCGACCGGCGAACAGCTTGCAGGTGAGGGAGAGCACGCATTTCGCTCGCCCACCGCGAGCGAACAGCTTGCAGGTCAGGGGGAGC
>JBIOTP010000146.1:0-13098 GCA_044865965.1 Solirubrobacteraceae bacterium | reverse complement strand
CCACGCCGCCGCCGCCGTCGGCGCCGAGGTGGATGCCGCGGATGACCGCTGCGCGCGCCGGGTCCACGCCGATGAGCCGCGAGTCCCGGCGCCGCCGCACCTCCGTGGCCGACAGCCACGCGCGGCCCTGGGCGTCGATCGCCACGCCGCCCGCGCCCTTCAGCCGTAGCCGGCGCACGGTGCGGCCGGAGGCGAGGTCCACCACGGCGACGGCGCCGCCGGCCAGCACCGCCACCGCGCGGTCGCCCGCGGGGTTGACCGCGAGGTCGAGCGGCGTGCCCGGCAGGCGGTAGCTCGCGAGCCGCACGGCGGCCGCCGCGTCGAGCACGTCGAGCCCGCCGCGCCGCGCGGCGTAGACCCGCGCGCCGTCGTGCGAGGCGGCCAGCGCGAGCGGCACGCCCGCCAGCACGACGGAGCCCGCGCCCGTGCGCGTCGACAGGTCGATCCACGTGACCGTCCGCCCGGCGCCGACATAGGCCCGCGTGCCGTCGGGCGCCGCGGCCACGGCGCGGGTGCGGCCGGGCGCCGCGACGCTGGCGACCACGGCGTTCGTGCGGGTGTCGATCAGCGCCGCGCGCGCGGTGCCGGTGGCGACGATCACGACCCGCGCCTCGGCGGCGGCGGGCGTCAGGAAGACGACTGCGGCCAGCAGGCCGGCGGCGAGCGAACGCACGAGCCACCGAAACACACGCGCCGCGGCGGGGTTGCGGTCCGGGCATGCCGTTCACCCGCCGCCGCCTGCTCGTCCGCACCGGGGCGCTCGCCGCCGGCTCGGCGCTCGCGCGCGCCGTGCCGGGCGCCGCGGCGCCGCCGCCGCCGGACGCGCCGGTGATCGGCCCGCCGCCGCTCACGACCGCCGGCTACTTCGCGCTCGCGGACCGCATCCAGCGGCGGCTCAACCACACCTGGCACCGCGAGCGGCAGGCCTACAGCTCCGGCGGGCAGCACATCGATGCGATCTACAACGCCGCGATCCTGAGCGTCCACGCGGTCGCGGCCGAGCTCGGGCACGTCGGACCGGCCCGCAACGACGCGCGGGCGCGCGCACTGGTCGCCCGGCTGTGCGCCTCGCCGCCCTACGTCGCCGCCCGGCCGCCGGGCGGCGGCACGATGCGGCACGGCCCCGGCTGGCTGGCCGACCTCGGCACGCTCGACTCGCCGCAGGACAAGGCCATCGACCCCAAGGTCGCCGAGGGTCTGTTCTGCGCCTGGCGGGCCCGCGCGGCGCTCGCGCTGCCGCCGGAGACCGTCTCGCTGATCGCGGACCGGATCAACCGCGTCGCCCGCGGGCGGTTCTTCCGCTACCCGAGCGTACGGCTCAACCAGATCAACTGGAACGCCGAGCTGTACGCCTACGCGGCCGCCGTCGGCGGCGACCCCGAGCTGCTGCGCCGGGACTACCGCGAGCAGCTGCGCCGCTTCGTGGCCGGCGTGCGGCGGCCGGCGACCCGCTACGGCACGACGAACCTCGGCCCCGGCTACCGCTTCGAGTACCTGCCGCACTTCCCGCCGGAGGACCCCTCCAACCTCGACAGCGCGGAGTACGCGAACATCACCGTGCACGCGCTGTCGGCCTACCAGCAGGCGCTGGACGCGGGGATGGCGCCGCTGCCGGAGGCCGATCTCGACATCCTGCGCGCGTGGGTCGAGCGCGTGCTGTGCGGGTCGTGGCTGCACTGCGGGATGCTCAACTGGGACACCGGGCTCGGGCTCGCCCGCTGGATGAAGTCGAAGACGTGGGCCTACGCGCAGCAGGGGCTGCTGGCGATCGCCCGCGCCGACCACTTCCACCGCGATCCCGCCTACGGGCCGTGGGCGAAGCACATCTTCGACCGCGGCCTGGGCCTCTACGACCGCATGCTCGCGATCGGCGAGACCCGCAGGATCCCGTCCGCGCACCTCTACGGGATCGACGCCGCCCACCAGGGCCTCGGCAGCGCGCGGATGTTCTCGGCCCGGATCGCGGCCAACGCCGCCCGGGCGGCGGCGGCCGGGCTCGGCGCGATGGCGGCGGCCGAGCCGCCCCCGATGTACGCCTTCGACGCCGACATCGGGCGCCTCGCGGTCAGCACGCCGCGCTACGGCACCGCGATCCTCGCCTCCAACCGCGGCGCCTTGCCCTACGGCGGGATCGAGCTCGCGCGCCTGTTCGACGCGGCAGGCCGCCCGGTGGGCGGGATCGGCGGGCGGCCGCCGGCGGCGTTCGGGATCGTCGTCCGCGATTCCTCCGGCCGCCGCCGGCTCGCGACGCAGGATCCGCGCCGCTCATCGCGGATCGTGCTGACGCGGTCGCCGCGCGGGCGCGTGGAGCGCGTGCGGCGCCTGCCCCGCGAGCCCGACGCCGGTCCGTTCGCGGATCTCGCGGCCGAGGGCGTGGTGCGCTCCCGCGACGCCGTCGTGACCACACGCCACCGCTTCACGCGCGACTTCATCGAGACCGAGTGGAGCGTGGAGCGCCGCCGCGGAAGCCCGCGCGTCGAGGCGCTGTTCCCGAGCTGGGGCCGAGACGCCCCGATCGAGGCCCTGCGTGCCGACGGGAGCGTCGTCGCGCTGGGTGCCGGCGGCGCCGCGCTGCCGCTCGCGGGCGTGGCCCGGTTCCGGGTCGGCGCCTACGAGGTCATGCTGCTGGACGCGCCGGAGGGCGTGGCACAAGCGGTCCGCGTGGCGCGGCAGATCGCCGCGCCGAATCCCGGGCCGACGCTCGTCATCCGGCTCGGCCGCGCGCCGGCCGCGCTGCGCGTCCGCGTCGTGCTACCGGCGAACGGCGGCAGGTGAGGAGGGGAGCTGCCCGCCGTCAGCGGCAATCGCGCAACCGGTACGCCGTGATGACCGGGCCCGGCCGCGCATACGCGGCGTCGACGTAGTTGAACGAGCGGTCGACCTGGTAGCGCGGCAGCCGCGCGCCGGCCCGCAACGGGCTCGCCGTGAACGCGACGTCGCTCTCCGCCCGCAGCCGGCGGTAGTACGCCAGCGCCTGCGGCGCCCGCTCCGGCTCGGCGAGCGCGCGGCCGGACTGGGTGGAGCCCGAGACCACCCAGCAGAAGCCGAGCCGCCGGTAGATCCCGACGAGCTCGGGCGTCAGAGCGCGCTCGTAGTTCTGGAAGTCGGCCTTGCGGCGGGCGTTGCGGTGGCTGCGGGCGAGCTCGGCGATGATCGCCCTGCTGCGGTTGAAGCGCGTCCACTGCCGGCGCGGGTCGGCGAGCGCGCCGCCGCCGGGCGTCACCCCGTACCACTCACGCGGCGCGATCGGCTCGAAGACGACCTTCCCGCCGGCGGGCACGTGTGCGACGAGCCACGCGCGGGTCTCGCTGCGCGTGTCGGGCCGGCTCATGACACGTGCGTTGCGCAGCGTCGGGACGAGCGCCGGCACCAGCAGGAGCGCTGCGGCCGCGGCGAGCGCCGCCCGCGGCCGCACCTGCGCGACGGCGTAGCCCGCCAGCATCGCCAGAGCCGGGTACAGCGGCAGCATCCAGCGCGCATAGAAGCGGTGCTGGCTGCCCATGTAGAGCCAGAACAGCAGGACCAGCGCGCCGAGCACGACCGCCTCGCGCCGGCGCCGCAGCGCCAGCGCCACGAGCCCGGCGACCGCCGCCAGCGCCGGCACGATCCCGATCCCCCACGACAGGCTCGAGGCGTAGTACCACCAGCCGTTGCGCTCCACCTGGCCGATCAGCGGCGCCCCGTTCGCGTACTTGCGCTGGCGGTTCACGTCGTGCAGGAACGTGTGCCAGTCCAGCACCGCGTACGGGTTGACGGCCAGGAAGGCGGCGAGCGCGACGGCGCCGGCGAGCGCCAGCCCGATGAGCGCGCGGCGCGCCCCGAGGCCGGGCGCGGCGAAGGCGGCGGCGACCAGCGCCACGAAGATCACGCCGTCGGAGTACTTCGTGGCCGCCGCGAGCCCGACGCACGCGCCGCCCGCGGCGAACGCGCGCAGGCTGCCGGTGCGGAAGATCGCCGCGGCGGCGCACATCCCGAGCGCGCACGGCAGCACCGCGGGGCCGTCGTTGAGGCCCAGGCGCGAGTAGAAGACGGGCAGGAACGCGACCGCCATCACCGCCGCCGCGAGCAGCCCCACGCCGCGCCCGAACCACGCCCGGCCGGCGGCGTAGGTGGCCGCCACCGCGCCGACCCCGAGCGCGACGGACAGCGCGCGGGCGGCGAGGAAGACGTGGTCGGGGTGCAGCGCGAACTCGCGCTGGCCGTAGCCGAGCACGGTCAGCAGCGCGGCGATCAGGTACGTGAAGCCCGGCGGGTTGATGAAGTAGCCGGGGTTGAGGTCGCCCGCCGTCATCGGCACGGCGTGCGGGACGAAGTGCGCGCGCTCGTCGAGGTTGTAGGCGTACGGCAGCCCCTGCCGGATCCCCCACACGCGCAGCACGGCGGCCCCGATCAGGATCAGCGCGAGCGCGGCGTGCGGCGCGTACCGCGCCCGGCGGCCGGGCGGCGGCGCGACGGCGGTGGGCTCCTCTTCGCGCTCGAGGACGAGGGTCTGGTCGGGCAAGCCGGGCCAGTCTAGGCGCCGCGAAGGCGCCGACTGCCGGTACTAGGCCGGCTTGTCGGCCGGCGCCTGGCGCGGGCTCGGGTTGAGCAGCGTGCGGGCGCCGATCACCGGGCCCAGCACCGCCGCCACCCACAGCCACGAGATGCCCCACGGGTCCAGCAGCTTCTCGCCGGCCGCGACCACGATCGCGGCGCAGACCAGCGGATAGGCCAGCAGCGGCAGCGACCACTTCGAGAGCCCCGCGCGGCGCGCGCCGAGGATCACCCCGAGCCATGCGGCGAGGCCGACCCAGACGCCGCCGTGGCCGTTCACCAGCGCGCGCTCGAGCAGCACCATCGCCCAGCCGACGGCGAGCATTGCCCAGATCCCGAGCTTGACGTCGCTGCGCATGACGCTGAACAGCGCCACGGCGATCGTCGCCACGATGAGCAGCACGAACGCGGTGCCGCCGATGGCCACGGCGGCCAGCCACGCCACGGCGGCGACGGCCGCGCCGAGCAGGCCGCCCCGCAGCGCGCGGTCCACGGTCTTGGCCGCCCGCTTGCGGCGGCTGAGCTTGGCGGAACGGACTGTGGGTTCGGCGAGCGCGCTCATCTCGTATCCGAAGATACCGCGCCCGCTACCGCGCCCGGACCGTCAGGTCGCCGACGTCCGAGCGGGCGCTGATGCTGCGCGCGGCGCTCGCGTCCTCGACGAGGCCGGCGACCTCGCGGTCGCCGATGGTCGTGCCGGCGTCGACCGCATAGGCGCCGCCGGGGACCGCGATGTCGACGTCGCCGACGTTCGTGTCGGCCTCGACGCGGCTCGGGGCCCGGGCGAGGTCGAGCTCGATGTCGCCGGCGTTCGTCCGCACGCGCACCGCCGGCGACTCGATCGCCTCGGCGCGCACGTCGCCGGCGTTGGTCTTGACGCGCAGCGCCACGCCTGCGGGCAGCTCGACGCGGAAGCCGGTGCCGCATGCGCGCAGCCAGGAGCCGTGGCAGTCGCTCGCGAGCGTCAGGACGCCGTCGCGCAGCGTCTGGCGGGTGCGGGCGCCGTGCCGGCGGCGCTTCTCGTGGACCGTGACCCGGCCGTCGCCGCGCACGAGCGCGACGTCGCCCACGTTGGCCTCGATCACGACCTCGCGGACGGGCTGGGAGATCGTCGAGGTGTGGGACGTGGTCCTCGTCCCGAACGTCTTGTCGGCGGCGTAGGCGAAGCCCGCGAGCGAGGCGATCGCGATCACGGCGCCCAGGAGGAGGAGCCACTTGTTCATGCTGCGCAGTCTGCGCGCGCGGAGGCCGCCTCGGTAGGCGGCAGGCAGGCCTCCAGGGGTGGGGAAAGCCCTCCCTCAGGCGGTGTGGAGCGTCGCCCCCCGCTCGTGCGCCCACTGCCCGATCAGGCCGCGGAAGTGCGCCGCGAACTGCTCCTGCTCGTGCAGCGGGTAGGTGCTGCGGATCGTGTCGGTCAGCAGGTCGTCGAACTCGGCCGACGTGATCCAGTCGAGCACGAGCTCGTCGACGTGCGGCAGCCGGCTCGCGCAGAAGTCCTGGTAGCGCTCGACCTCGAAGTACTCGTCCGCGAGCCGCCGGTAGGCGGCGAGCTTGTCGCCGTAGGAGAGGTCCTCGCGGTCGCCGATCTCGAAGTAGCGGCGGGTGTCGAGGTCGACGCCGCGCGGGCGGCGGCCGGTGACCACGCAGAACACACACCAGCGCAGCAGGGCGCCGATCGCCCACGGGAAGTAGTAGTGGAGGCTCGTCACGGCGACGTCGGGGGACGCGTTGGCGTAGTCGATCGGGTGCGCGTCGGCGCCGCGGATCAGCGTCTCGCATGAGTTGAACTCCCAGCGGAAGAACGCGTTGATCAGCCGGCTGATCGTCAGCACCTCGTCGCCGAGGTCCGGCGCGAGGAAGTCGTGGCTGACCGCGTAGCGGTCGTGCATCGGCAGCTCGGGCCGGAAGTGCATGACCATCGTCTCGGCGCCGATCGACAGCGAGCGCGCGAACACGTCGTAGCCCTCGACCGACGCCTGCAGGTGCATCAGCCGCTGCCCGGAGTCGTCGTAGGCGCGGTGCAGCTCGGCCTCGTCCTGGATCCGGCTCACGCCCACCCACTGGCCGCCGTCGTAGGGCTTCATGAACAGCGGGTAGCCGATCTCGCTCGCGATCTGGCCGAGGTCGAACGGCAGGTTGTACTTGGCGGCGGTGTACGCGAAGCGTGCGTTGTCGGGCGGGTTCTTGTGCGGCACGAGCACCGTCTGCGGCACCTTCAGCCCCAGCCGCAGCATGGCGCAATAGGCGGCGTGCTTCTCCATCGCCTGGAACGTGAACGGGCTGTTGAGCAGGTACACGTCGTCCATCAGCGCGACCTTCTTCAGCCACTCGCGCGGGACGTAGTACCACCACGCGAGACGGTCGACGACGAGGTCGTAGCGCGGCTTGTAGCGCAGGTCGAAGGGGTGGATCGTGATCCGCTCGGTCTCGATGTGGTGGCGGGTGCCGGACGCGTCGGTGACCGGCCCGAGGCGGCCGAGCAGCGTCTCGAAGGCGCGCGGCCAGTCCTCCTCGGTGCCGAGCAGCAGGCCGATCAGGTGCGTGTTCTCGGGCATCAGCAGAACCTCGGCATGTGATGAGCGAACTGGTTTCGCCACGACGGCCAGTCGTGCGGGACGTCGTGACCCCACAGGTCGAGCTCGTGCCGAATCCCCTTGGAGGCGAGCAGCCCGGCAAGGCGCTTCGTGCTCTCGAGCGATCCGGTGGTGTCCTCCCACATACCCTGCCCGCACACGAGCAGCACGCGCACGCGCGAGCGCAGCCAGTCGAGGTGGTCGCCGTGGAGGTGCTCGACGTAGTCCATCGGGTTGTTGAAGTACGTCGCCTCCCCGCGCTCGCCCCAGCCGTGCCAGTGCGCGGGGTCGTAGTTGCCCGACATCGCGATCGCGAGCGGGAACACATCGGCGCGCTTGAGCGTGAAGTTGACCGCGTGGAACGCGCCAAGGCTGGCGCCGGTCGTGGCGATCTCGGTCGCCCCGCCGCAGTCGTCGTGGATGAAGGGGACGACCTGGTCGAGGATCCACGTCTCGTAGCGGCCGTGCTCGTGCGCGCGCTGCTCGAGCGGGACGTCGCGATTCGACCACGAGGAGGCGTCGAAGGAGTCGACGCAGTAGAGCTTCACGCGGCCCGCCTCGATCAGCCCGCCCACCGCGCCGACCATCCCGTTGCTCTCCCAGTCCCAGGCGCGGCCCTGCTCGGAGGGGAACGCGAGCACCGGGCGGCCCCAGTGGCCGTGGACGATGACGGCGCCGCTCGCGCCGATGGCGGGCGAGTAGATCTCCGTGTGGCGGCCGCTCACCAGACCCTCGCGAGCAGCTCGGTGAGATGCGGATCGAACGCGTCCCGCCAGGCCGTGTAGTTGTGCATGTCGAGCACCTCGTGGAGCGTCGCGCCGTAGCCCTGCGCCGCCAGCGCCCGCCCCATCAGGCGGTTGTTGTGGATGTTCTCCTCGGCGGCGCCGCACGTCAGCACGGCGGGCACCGCGTCGGACTGTGGGCCTGCCCGGAGTGTCTCACGCACGAAGCGGACGATGCGCGCATAGCGGGGAAAGCGCCGCTCGTGGGCGTCGTAGCGGGGCGTGAAGAAGCTGCCGGACTGCATGAACAGCGCGCCCAGCACGCCGGGGTGGCGGCGCTGCGCGTGCAGCATCGCGAGGCCGCCGAGGCTCGCGCCCATGCCCACCGGCGGGCCGGCGACCGGCGCCGTGCGCCAGAGCGCCGGCACGATGTCGTGGCACAGGACGCGGCCGTAGGCGGCGGAGGCGGAGTACCACTCGCCCCGAAGGCCCGGCTCGAGCAGCGCGACGCGGTGCGGCGGCAGCCTGCCGGCGCGGATACCGGCCGCGGCGAAGCGCGTGAGGCCGGAGAGCGCGTCGTACTCGGGGCCGTCGTGCGCGAGCAGCAGCGGCAGCGGCGTCCCGCGCTCGGCGCCGGCCGGGCTCCAGATGCGGATCGCGACGTACGCGCCGAGTCCCCGCCCGCGCACGCGCAGCTCGTGCGTGCGGCCGGGCACGCGCTCGTCGTCGAGCCACGACGGCGGCCGGTAGCCGGGGAGCAGGAGCACCGACTTCTCGCCGAACACGCCGGGCGCGCGGTGCGGGTTGCCGGGGTCGCACGCGTACGCGATGTCCCCGCCGGCGTCGACGAGCTCGAGCTGGTACTCCAGCCGGGCGAGCGGCAGGTCCTGCAAGCGCAGCACCCAGTGGCCGTCGGTGCGCCGGAACGACCGCGCGCCGTCCGTCAGCGGCAGGTCGCTCGCCAGCCGCACGGCGGTGTAGCGGCCCTCCGGGTCGGCGAGGCGGAGCGCCACCGTCATCGGTGTAGGGTCGCGCACATGAGCACGCCCTACGCTGCCAGCGCCATCGACGAGCTGCCCGAGATCTGGGACGGCTTCGCCAAGCTGGTCCGCACCGGCCTGGGCATCACGGCCTTCGGCGCCCAGATCATGGACCTGCCGCCCGACTACGCGACGAAGTCGCACGACGAGTCCGACACCGGCCAGCAGGAGCTCTACGTCGCCCTGCGCGGCGCGGGCGCGGTGGTCATCGGCGACGAGCGCCTGCCGCTCGACGACAACCACCTCGCGCGCGTGGACGCCGGGACCCCGCGGGTGCTCGCCAGCGGCCCGGAGGGGCTGCGGGTGCTGTGCATCGGCAGCATCCCGGGCGCCGCCTACGAGCCGCCGCCCTGGGCCGATGCTCAGTCGTCGTAGTAGCGGATCGCGCAGACCTTTCCCACGAACAGGTCGATGACGCGCCATCCGAGGTAGAGAGCCGGGTCCTTCTCCCTGGACGCGCGGCCGGCGGCGACCGCCTCCTCGCGGGCCGTCACGCGCCGGACCGTCGGCGCGAGGAAGCGCGGGGCGACCGGGACGAGCGCGGCGAAGGCGCGCGCGCGGACCCGGTCGGACGGTCTGGTCTCGCTCACGACGTCCGAGTAGCGCTGATAGGCGAGGCAGAAGCGAACGGCCTCGGCCTCGCCGACCGGGAAGGCGCCGCCCAGCAGCCCGCAGCGCTTCTCGCCGAAGTCGCCGATGCTCTCGCCGTCGTCGCCGCCGTGGTTGAAGGACTGGCCGGCGCTCGCGACGTCGATCCGCTCCGAGCGGTCGAGGTGACGGACGTCGTAGCGCAGCTCGGCGAGCTTGCCGCGCCAGCGGGCGACGGCCTGCACCAGCGGTTCCGTGTCGTCCCGGATCCCGTCGGGCGCCGCGGCGTGGAGGCGGCGCACGACGCGCTCGTACTCGAGGGCGCCCGCCCGCAGGGCGGCGGGGTCCTGCTCGTCGACCTCGGACAGCCGCACCGACGCGGTCGTCCAGGCGGAGATCGCCGCGCAGGCGCGCCGTGTCGCGTCGCGGTCGCCGCCGCACCCGGTGAGCACGGCGAGCGCGGCCGCCAGTGCGAGGACGCGGCCGCGGCCTCGGCGGTCGCGCCGCGGCCCGCCAGCCCGCCCGGCGGCTCTCATCGCCCCAGCTCCCGCGCGGGCGCCGCGATCCGCCGCACGCGCGGGGTCGGCCCTCCCTCGGCGGCGAGCAGGTCGCCGCGGGCGTCGACTGCGAGCGCGTCGATCATGCCGAGGCGCGCGCGGATCGCCCGCCCGCCGCCGTCGTACCAGCCCTTCGCCCCGGTGCCGGCGACGGTCGCCATCCGGCCCGCAGGGCTCAGGCCGAGGATGATCGCGATCCCGCGCGGCGCGAGGAACAGGTTGCCGCGCCGGTCGGCCGCGAGCGCGACCACGCCGAGGCAGCGGCGCCGGTCGCGCGCCAGCGGAGCGTCCTCGCCGCGGCCGACGCAGCCGGGCGCCGCGTCGGTCCCGACGACGCTCCGGATCGTCCCGTCGCGGTCGATGCGGCGGACGCGGCCGTTGCCGGTGTCGGCGATGTACAGCCGGCCGCTGCCGTCGACGGCGATGTCCTCCGGGTCGCGCAGCCGCGCCCGGGTCGCCGGGCCGCCGTCGCCCGAGAAACCGCCCCGGACCGCGCCGGCGACGGTGTCCACGCGGCCGGCGCGCCAGCGCAGCACCCGGTCGCCGCTCAGCACGTAGACGCCGCCGCCGGGGGCCGCGACGAGCCGGCGCGGCCGGAAGCCCTTCACCACGACGGGCCGGCGCCGCCCGGAGTACTCGACCGGAGGGTCGTCGCGGTACGGCGGGGCGGTGACGAGCACCCGGCGCTCGCCGTCCGCCGACGCCCACACGAGCCGGTCGGCCCCGCTGACGATCGCGTAGATCTCCCTCCCGCGCACGAGGATCCCCGCCGGCCGCGTGTAGCGGTCGGACAGCCCCTCCGACCACACGTGGTCCTCCGTGTCGGCGACCGGATAGCTGCGCCCGTCGGAGCTCCACGCCAACACCTCCGACGACAGCGCACCGGCCGTGTAGACCGTGCCCTCGTCCACGCTGAAGCTGCCGGCCGACGCCGTCACGACGTCGCCGATGCGGCCGTCGGCGAGCGTGCTCTCGCGCGGCCAGGCCAGCGCGACGGCGGCGCCGAGCGCGAGCGCGATCGCGAGCAGGCCGGCCAGCCTGAGCTCCGGCGAGCGCCCGAGCGCGGCGATCGCGAGCACCGCCGCCCCGGCCGTCGAGAGCCACAGCCCGGCGCCCGCGCCCACCGACACGAGCGCCAAGCCGGCGGTCTGCAGCTCCACCGCCTGGCGCCCCGCGAGGAACAGCAGCGCGACGGCGCCGAGCGCCATCGCGGGCGCGGCCCGGCGCCGGAGCAACACCGCCACGGCCGCCGGCGAGACGACGGCCGCGAGCGCGATCAGGTACGGCAGCGCGGGCCCGAACGAGAAACCCGCTCGTCGAGCCGGCCGCGTCCTCGCTCTGACGGAACGCCACCGCGCTCCAGCGGTGCCAGGGAAGCGCGAGGCCGAGCCATGCAAGCGCCAGGCCGGCGGCGACCAGCGCCCGCAGGCGGGCCGCGGGCGGTCCGTCGCCGCTGTCGAGGTCAGGCATCCATGCTCCTTCCGGGAATCCGTCACCGCGCGCCCTGCGCGGTGGAGGTTCCAGGTTCCCTCAGCGTGGGCGCGGCAAACGCGCTAGTCGAGCGGCGCGGCCGCCGGGCGGCCCTCGCGGCGATGGCACCCGTTGCCGTGGGGCCGGAAGGCGCCGTTCGCGTAGTGCGTCGTGTAGTGCGCGCGCGACTTGGCGGCCGGGCCGGTCCAGACGGCGGTCTCGTCGGAGCCCGTGAGGGCCGAGGCGCCGGCGGCGAGCATGCCCACGGCGAGCGCCGAGACCGTCAGCGCGAAGACCACGTGGCGGCGCCGGCGCGGGTTGCGCGGCGGCGGCTCTGGCCCCTCCACGATCCGGAACTCGACATCGTCGAAGCGGTCGTGCTCCACGAACTGGATCGTAGCGCGCATCGTGCACGCCGGCTTGCAGCGGGCGCCGCGCCGCCCGGTGAGGCTTGACAGGTACTCCGCGGGTGGAGTAGAGCAGCCGCAGCCGAACCCGGAGCGAGACCGATGGCGGAGAACGTCGTAGACAGCCCAGAAGCGGCCCCGACCGCGACGGTCCGGCGCTTCCGTCGCCGCGGCGCCGCCGCCGTCAAGCCCGCGCCGCCGATGGAGGCGACGGACGGGAGCGCGCCGCTCCCGCTCGAGGCGCCCACGTCCGCCGCCTGGCGCGAGGAGGTCCAGACCAAGGCGCGCGAGCTCGAGGGGCTGGCGCGCTGGCTCGAGGACACATGCGTCGGCGAGGGTCCCGCCGGCGTCCACCTCCTGGCAACGGTCCACCGCCACCTGCGCACCGCGCACGACACCGCGGCCGGCAGCAACATGAGCAGGCCCCTGAAGCGGTGGCTGGCGGCTCCCGGCGGCTCGGAGGTCGAGCGCGCGATGGGCAACATCGACGCCGCCGAGGCCGACATCCTGCGGCTCGCGCCGGCGGAGTACCTGCGCGGCCAGATGCCGAGCCTGATGGCGCACGTCAACCGCTACCTGCCGCGCAACGACCCGCGCCGGATTCGCACCGAGGAGGTCGCGCGCCGCGCCCACACGCGCCCGCCGGCGCAGTTCGAGCGCGACATCGTCGTCGCCGCCTTCCACGCCGCGAACTCGCAGCGCCGGCGCGAGCTGCTGCGGCTGCGCAGCTTCCGCAACGTCCTCCTGGTCGCCACCGCGCTGATGGTGCTCGTGTCGGCCGGCGTGGCGCTGCTGGGCGCGGCCGAGCCGGGGCTCATCTCGCTGTGCTTCTCGCCCTCCGGCACGCCGGTGTGTCCGACCGGCGACGCGGTCAGCGGCTGGGACCTCACCGTCGTCGAGATCGTCGGCTCGGTCGCCGCCGCCGTCGCCGCGGCCATCTCGCTGCGGAGCATCCGCGGGACCTCCACGCCGTACAGCCTGCCGGTCGCGCTCGCGCTGCTGAAGCTCCCGACCGGCGCGCTGACCGCCGTGCTCGGGCTGCTGCTCATGCGCGGCGGGTTCGTCCCCGGGCTGAGCGCGCTCGACACGACCGCCCAGATCATCTCGTGGGCGATCGTCTTCGGCTACGCCCAGCAGATCTTCACGCGCGCCGTCGACCAGCAGGCGCACGCGGTCCTCGAGGACGTGGGCGGTCGCGGCGCGGCCGG
>JBIOTP010000145.1:0-15018 GCA_044865965.1 Solirubrobacteraceae bacterium | reverse complement strand
GCACGGCGAGATGGCCGGCGAGTCGCGGCTGCTCGGGCTGTTCACCACGAAGGCCTACGCCGAGCCGGCGTCCGAGACGCCGGTCCTGCACCGCAAGCTCCAGCGCGTGCTCGAGGCCGAGGACCTGATCGAGGGCTCGCACGACTACAAGGCCGCCGTCGCGCTGTTCGACACGTTCCCGAAGGACGAGCTGTTCGCCGCCCCGGTCGACGACCTCCGGCGCGCGGTCGTGGCGCTGCTGACGCTCGAGGGCTCGGACCGCGTCCGCCTGCTCGGCCGGCGGGCGCCGGACGGCCGCAGCGCCTCGTTCGTGCTCGCGCTGCCGCGCGACCGCTACCGCGCGCTGCTCGTGGAGCGGGTCCAGGCGCTGTTCCGGCGCCGCTTCGGCGCCGAGGACGTGGAGGCCCAGCACGTGCTCGACGAGGGCGCCCGCGTGCGCGTGCACTTCCTCGTGCACAAGCCCGGCGGCCTGCCCGAGGTCGACCGCCGCGAGCTCGAGGC
The DNA here is from genome assembly GCA_044865965.1 of Solirubrobacteraceae bacterium. GTDB lineage: Bacteria > Actinomycetota > Thermoleophilia > Solirubrobacterales > Solirubrobacteraceae > Solirubrobacter. Next base: position 14,517 of record JBIOTP010000145.1, on the reverse strand, counting down.
GGAGGTGCTCCAGCTCGCGCGCACGTGGGACGACAAGCTGCGCGACGTGCTGGGCGAGCGCGTCGGGCCGGCGCGCGGCCGGCTGCTGGCGGAGGCGTGGCTGCGGCACCTGCCCGACCACTACAAGGGCTACACGGCGCCGCAGATCGCGGCCTACGACGTCGAGCTGCTGGCGCGGCTGTCCGACGGCGAGTCGTTCGTCGTCTCGCTGCAGCCGCTGAGCACGAACACGCGGGTCGCGCTCTACAAGCGCGGGCCGAAGATCGAGCTCGGCGCCGCGCTGCCGATGCTCGAGGACCTCGGGCTGCGCGTGATCGAGGAGATCTCGACGCGGCTCGTCGTCGACGACGAGACCTGGGTGCAGGAGTTCCGCGTGCTCGGCCCCGACGGCGAGCCGCTGAAGCTCGACGACGCCGGCCGCCGCGTCGCGGAGACGATCGCCGCCGTCCACCGCGGGGACGCCGAGTCGGACCCGCTGAACCGGCTCGTGATCACCGCCGGGCTCGACCGCCGCCAGATCGCGATCCTGCGCGCCTACCGCAAGTACCGCCAGCGCGTCGGCTCGCGCTTCACCGAGGGCTACCAGAACGACGTCCTGGTGGCCAACTCGCCCATCACGGCCAAGCTCGTGCGCTACTTCGAGCTGCGCTTCGACCCCGAGCGCGAGCCCGACGAGGCGGCCGAGCGCGCGCTGCGCGAGGAGATCCTGGCTGACATCGAGGACGTCGCCTCGCTCGACCACGACCGCATCCTGCGTAACCAGCTCACGGTCATCGAGGCGACGCTGCGCACGAACGCCTACCACTCCGAGCGCGCCGCGCTCGCGTTCAAGATCCGCTCGGCCGAGGTGCCGGCGATGCAGCAGCCGTCCCCGCTGTTCGAGATCTACGTCTACTCGGCCGAGCTCGAGGGCATCCACCTGCGCGGCGGCCGGATCGCCCGCGGCGGCCTGCGCTGGTCGGACCGCATGGACTACCGCACCGAGGTCTACGGCCTCATGCGCGCCCAGCTGACCAAGAACGCGGTGATCGTGCCGGCGGGCGCCAAGGGCGGCTTCTACCTCAAGCGGGCGCCGGCCGGCCGCGACGCGCTCAAGGCGGAGGTCGAGCGCCAGTACGTGAGCTTCATCCGCTCGCTGCTCGACGTCACCGACAACCGCGTCGACGGGAAGGTCGTGCATCCCGCGCGGGTGCGGGTTCGCGACGAGGACGACACCTACCTGGTCGTGGCGGCCGACAAGGGCACGGCGACGTTCTCGGACACCGCCAACCGGGTCGCGCGCGAGTACGGGTTCTGGATGGACGACGCGTTCGCGTCCGGCGGCTCGGCCGGCTACGACCACAAGGGGCTCGGGATCACGGCCCGGGGCGGCTGGGAGTCGGTCAAGCGCCACTTCCGCGAGCTCGGGATCGACACCCAGAGCGACCCGTTCACCGTCGTCGGCATCGGCGACATGTCCGGCGACGTGTTCGGCAACGGCATGCTGCTGTCGGACCGCATCCGGCTGGTCGCCGCCTACGACCACCGGCACGTGTTCATCGATCCCGACCCCGACCCGGCGCGCGGCTTCGCGGAGCGCAGGCGGCTGTTCGAGCTCGCCGGCTCGTCATGGGACGACTACGACCGCGAGGCGATCTCGGAGGGCGGCGGCGTCTGGCCGCGCACGGCGAAGGCGATCCGGCTCTCCGAGCAGGCGCGCGCGGCGCTCGGGATCGCGGCGGAGTCGCTCCCGCCGGCCGAGGTCATCCAGGCGATCCTGCGCGCGCCGGTGGACCTGCTGTGGAACGGCGGCATCGGCACCGTGGTGAAGGCCTCGACGGAGACCGACAGCGACGCCGCCGACCGCTCGAGCGACGCGATCCGGGTGAACGCGAGCGACCTGCGCTGCCGGGTGGTGGGGGAGGGCGGCAACCTCGGCTTCACCCGCCGCGCACGGGTGGAGTACGCCGCCGGCGGCGGGCGCATCAACGCCGACTTCATCGACAACTCGGCCGGCGTCGACTGCTCCGACCACGAGGTCAACCTCAAGATCCTCCTCGGCCTGGCGGAGCGCGCCGGCGAGCTGACGCGCGAGGACCGCGACGCGCTGCTGGTCGAGGTCACCGACGACGTGGTCGCCCACGTCCTCTACGACTCGTTCCTGCAGGCCCAGATCATCGCCCAGGAGGTCGACCGCTCCGCGAGCCGGCTGTTCGCCTACGAGGACCTGATGACGGTGCTGGAGGAGTCGGGGCTGCTCGACCGCGCCTCCGAGGACCTGCCCAGCAACGAGGAGATCGCCGAGCGCCGCCGCGGCGGGCACGCGATGGAGCGCCCGGAGCTGGCGATCCTCGTCGCCTACGCCAAGCGCTGGGTGGCGCGCTCGCTGGAGGGCTCGGCGTTCGTTGACGAGCCGTGGCTGGAGCGCGACCTGCGCGAGTACTTCCCCGCCAAGGTGGTCGAGCGCTACGGGCACCGGCTCGCCGAGCACCCGCTCCGCCGCGAGCTGATCTGCATGGTCAACTCGAACTCGGTGGTCAACGCGCTCGGGCCCACGTTCGTGTCCCAGCTCGTGGCGGAGCGCGGAGCCGAGCCGGCCGACGTCGTGCGCGCCTACCGGATCGCTCGCGAGGTCACCGGCGCGGACGCCGACTGGGACGTGATCGAGCGCCTGGAGGGCGTCGACCGCGCCGCGCAGCTCGAGCTGATGAGCGGCGTCGACGGGCTGGTGGAGGCGAGCACCCGCTGGTACCTCACATGGGAGCCGGAGGGCGACATCGTGGAGACGATCGCCGCCGGCCGCGACGGGTTCACACGGTTCGCGGGGATCCTCGGCGAGCTCGGGTCCGAGGAGCGCCGGCGCCGGCGCGAGCAGGTGGCCGAGCGGCTGACCGGCGCGGGCGTGCCGGAGCCGCTCGCGCGCACCCACGCCGAGCGGCCGGAGCTCGTCCTCGCGCCCGACATGGTGTGGGTCGCGGGCGCCACCGGCCGGCCGATCGAGGAGGTCGCCCAGGTCTTCTACGCCGTCGGCTCGGAGCTGCGGCTGGACTGGATGCAGGCCGAGCTCGAGCGCGTGCCGGCCACGAGCCGGATGCAGCGCTGGGCGCTGCAGGCCGTGCGCGAGGACGCCTTCCAGCTGCGGCGCGAGCTGGCCGGCTGCGTGCTCGCCGAGTCCGCCGGCGGCACGGCGGAGGAGGCGGTGGAGCGCTTCCTGGCCGAGCGCGCCGACCGTGTGCGCAGGCTGGGCGGATTCCTGCGCTCGCTCGCCCGCGAGGGCGAGCCGGACCTCGCCGGGCTCACGCTGGCGGTCCGCCAGGTGCGCTCGATCGTCGACTAATACGCGCGGCCGGGCGTACTCGACGAATAGTCGTCCAGTTTGGCGCGCGCGCGGCTCAAGGGGGGTCAAGTCCGCCGCGGCGATGCCGATCCGTCCGGGAGTGACCGTGTCCCAGGGTGAGCGTCGTCGTACCCTGGCCCTGTGGGGGCTCCTCGGCGCTGCCATGGCGGCCGAGGTCCTCGTCGTCCTCGGCGGCGTGGGCGGCCCGGCCGCCCGGCACTGGCTGCACGGCTGCCTCATCGGCGGCGCGGCCGCCGCCACGCTGCTGCGCGCCTGGCGGCGCCCCGGCGATCGCCTCGCGTGGCTTGCGCTCGGGCTCGGGCTGGCCGCCAACGCGGCGGCGAGCCTGTACATCGCGAACGCCGGGCGTCGCCACTTCCCCTCGCTCGCCGATGCGGGCTACCTCTCGTTCTTCCCGGCAGTCTTCACGGCGGGCATGCTGTTCGCGCGGGCGCGGCTGCAGCGACTCGGCGCCTCGCTCTGGCTCGACGCCGCGATCGGCACGCTGGGAGCGACCGCGATCGTCGCGCAGCTGCTGATCGGCCCGATCACGGCCGCCACCGGCGGCGGGCTCGCGGGCGCCGTCGCGCTCGCGTATCCGATGGGCGACGTCCTGCTGGTCATGCTCGTCGTCGCCGCGCTGGCGCTGCGCGGATGGCGCGTCAGCCGCGCCTGGGCGCTGCTGGCCGGGGGGCTCGTCCTGCGGTCGTTCGGCTACGGCGTGCACGTGTGGGCCGCCGCCGGCCCGGGCCACAGCCCGCGCTGGCTGGCGCTCGTGTGGGTCGGCTCGGCGCTGCTGCTCGCGGCCGCCGCGTGGAGCCCCGCGACCCTGCGGCGCGAGGTGCGCCTGGAGGGCTGGCGCGTGCTCGTGACGCCGGCGCTGCTGACGCTCGTCGCGGTCGCGCTGCTCGTGCTGGACCACTTCGACCGCACGAGCGACGTGCCGGTATGGCTGTCGGCGGGCACGCTCGTCGCCGTCATGGTGCGGATGGGGCTGACGTTCCGCGAGAACACGTCGCTGATGCTTTCGCACCGGCTGGCGCTGACGGACGAGCTCACCGGGCTCGCGAACCGCCGCCTGTTCTACGAGCGCCTCAACGCCGCGGTCGGCGACGGCGAGGCGGAGCTCGCGGTCGCGATGGTGGATCTCGACCGCTTCAAGGAGCTCAACGACACGCTCGGCCACCACGCCGGCGACATGCTGCTCGCCCTGCTCGGGCCGCGGCTGCGCGAGGTCGTGGGCGACGCCGGCCTGGTCGCCCGCCTCGGCGGCGACGAGTTCGCCGTGCTGCTGCCGGGCGCGGGCCTGGCGCGCGCGGCGGAGGTCGGCCGGCGCCTCGCCGTCGCCCTCCAACAGCCGTTCGAGATCGACGGGCTCGAGGTCGTGATGGATGCGAGCGTCGGCGCCGCGCTGTCGCCGCACCACGGCACCGAGCCGGAGGTCCTCCTCAAGCGCGCCGACGTCGCGATGTACCAGGCCAAGCAGGCGCGCACCGGCTTCCAGGCCTACGAGCCGGCGCGCGACCGCCACTCGCGCGAGCGCCTCACGCTGATGTCCGAGCTGCGCCGCGCGCTCGAGCGCGACGAGCTGATCCTGCATTACCAGCCCAAGGTCGTGCTCGCCGAGGGCCGCGTCGCCGGGGTCGAGGCGCTCGTGCGCTGGCAGCACCCGGTCCACGGCCTGCGCGGCCCGGGCGCCTTCCTCCCGCACGCCGAGCACACCGCGCTCATGCGCCCGCTGACGCTGCACGTGCTCGAGACCGCGATGGCCCAGCTCGCCGCCTGGCGCGCCGACGGCCTCGACCTGCACGTGGCGGTCAACCTCGCCGTTCAGAACCTGCTCGACCTGCGCACGCCCGGCCACGTCGTCGAGCTGCTGCACCGCCACGGGCTCCCGGCCGAGGCGCTCACGCTCGAAGTCACCGAGAGCCTGCTCCTGCACGACCCGCAGCGCGCCGGCGAGGTGCTGTGCGACCTGCGCGACCTCGGCGTCAACCTCGCCCTGGACGACTTCGGCACCGGCTACTCCTCGCTCGAGCACCTCAAGCGGCTGCCCGTCGACGAGCTGAAGATCGACAAGTCGTTCGTCATGACGATGGACCGCGACCCCGCCGACCGCGCGATCGTCTCCTCCACCGCCGCGCTCGGCAAGGCGCTCGGCCTGCGCGTGGTCGCCGAGGGCGTCGAGTCCGCGAGCTCGGCCGCGCTGCTGACTGAGATGGGCTGCGACCTTGCGCAGGGCTTCCACTACTCCCCGCCGGTCCCCGCCGAGCAGCTCCCGCCGCTCGTGCGCGGCCAGGTCGGCGTCGCGACGCTCGCGCCGGCTCCCGCCGCGACCCCGGCCGCGCCACAGGCCCGGGCGCTCCCGCGTCCCTGAAGGGGTGCGGCCCCCCGCATCGGGGTTGGGGGGCCATCTCCATGGCGCGGGGCTCCGTCGGGCGCGAGTATCCGATGACGGCCGGCCCCGGCAGCGCCGCGGGGCCGGCCGTTAGTCCGCCGCGCGCGCCAGGCCGGCGCTGAGCGCCACGAGCTCGGCGCTCGCTCCCGGCACGCACGCCATCGCCCCGGTGGAGCCCAGCCGCAGCGGGTCGCCGGCGTAGTCGCTGACCACGGCGCCGGCCTCGCGCGCGACCACGTGCCCGGCGACGACGTCGTAGGGGTTGTTGTGCGCGAGGACCATGCCGTGGATCTGCCCCGCCGCGAGCCAGCTCCACAGCACGGCCGCCGAGCCCACGCAGCGGAACCGCAGCGCCCGGTCGTGGACCGTCCTCGTCAGGTCCAGGAAGGCCGCGTAACGAGGGCCGGGCCGATGGAACGCGTCGCCCATCGCGACGATGCCGTCCGCCAGCGAGCCGACGTCGTCGACGCGGAGCCGCTCGCCGCCCAGCCACGCGCCCGCGCCGGCGCGGGCCTCGAGGCGGAGGCCGAGGAACGGCAGGTCGATCACGCCGAGGACCGGCTCGCCGTCCTGGAGCAGCGCGAGCATCACACCGCACAGCGGCGACCCCACCGCGTAGTTGATCGTCCCGTCGAGCGGGTCGGCCACCCACACCCGGCCGCGATCGAGCGTGTCGCCGCCGCCCTCCTCGCCGTAGAACCCGATGTCCGTCGTGCTCGCGCCCAGCGCCCGCTCGAGCGCGTCCTCGGACGCCAGGTCGACCTCGGTCAGGAAGTCCTTCGCCGCCTTCCCGATCCGGCGCAGCGGCCAGTGCCGCGCCCGGCCTTCGCGCAGTACCGCGACCGCGTCGTCGACGGCGCCGTGCGCCGCCGCGAGCTCGGCGTCGAGCGTGCTGGCCACGACCGCAGCCTAGGGTGTTCAGGGTGAGCTCTGCGGGGCAGCCGTGAGCGTGGAACCCTACGACCGGCACGTCGGGCGCTACAGCCCGGCGCTCGCGACCGCGCTCGTGCACGTCGCGGGGGTGAGGCCCGGCTGGCGCGCGCTGGACGTCGGCTGCGGCACGGGCGCGCTCGCGCGCGCGCTCGCGGCGGTGCTTGGCGCCGGGCAGGTGGCGGCCGTCGACCGGTCGCAGGCCGCGGTCGAGGCCTGCGCCGCAGCCGTGCCGGGCGCTGACGTGCGGCTGGGAGTCGCCGAGCGGCTGCCGTTCGGCGACTGCCTGTTCGACGCCGTGCTGGCCCAGCTCGTGATCGACAAGGTCAGCGGCCCGCCCGCGGTGCGCGAGATGCGCCGGGTCGCGCGCCCGGGCGCCGTCGTCGCCGCCTGCGTCTGGGACTTCGAGGCGGGCATGCCGCTGCTGCGCGCCTTCTGGGACGCCGCCCTCGCGGTCGAGCCGGAGCGGGCGGCTGCGGCGGGCGCCGGTGAGCACCCGCCCCACTCCCACCCCGAGGAGCTGCACGGGCTCTGGACCCAGGCGGAGCTCGAGCCCGTCGAGATCGGGGGCCTCACCGTCGATGCCGGCTACGACGACCTCGACGACGCCTGGTGGCCGTTCACCGCCGGCGCCGGCGCCAGCGGCGCCCACTGCGCGTCGCTCGACGAGCCCACGCGCGAGGCCCTGAAGGCCGAGTTCGGCCGGCGGCTCGGCTCCCCCGACGGCCCCTTCCGCCTGACCGCCCGCGCCTGGTACGTGCGCGGAACCGTCCCGGCCGTCATCCGCGCGTGAGCTCGAGCGTCAGATGGCCGAGCCAGCCGCCCCAGCCGTCCTGCGGGAAGCTGTCGCCGACGCGCACGTAGAGCGTCCGGCTCGTTCCCCGCAGCTCGTTGAGGTCCAGCGTGCGGCTCTCGAGGTTGCGGAGGTCGTGCTCCTGGGTGGGCTCCTCGAGCACCGTCCGCCAGCTCTGGTCGTCCGGTGACACGCTGACGAGGAACTCGTTGCCGATCTCGAGCGTCAGCGTGCCGCCGGTGACGGCCGCGGGGATGTCGAAGCGGTACGTGAAGTGCGACCCGTTGTCGGCGAAGCGGCCGTGGCCGTTGTGGATCGCGCCGTCGAGCTGCGACCCGTCCGGGTCGGACAGCCACGGCTTCTCGGCGTCGGTCCCGGGCGTGAACTCGATCGTGTCGCCGATGACCTGGATGCTCGTGGTGGCGCGGGCGGTGCCCTGGTCCGAGCGGGCGGTGACGCGGATCGGGTAGCTCCCCGGCGCCGTCCCGGCGGGGATCGTGACGTCGAGGCTCACGGATCCGGACGCGCCGGCGAGCAGCGGGCCGAACGGAGCGCTCGCGGGCGCCACCGTCCATCCGCCGGGCGCGGTCGCCGTCACCTGCCCGCTCGCCGGCCGGCTGCCGCTGTTGGTCACGGTGACCTTCACCGGCACCGTGTCGCCGGCGCGGCCCACGCCGCCGGACGCCTGGGCGGACAGGGGCGAGGGCGGGATCGGCCGGTCGCTGAGGAACTCGACCTCCGCCAGCGTCGCCGTCCGCGAGAGCTCGATGCGCAGGTGGGTGAAGTCGCCCGCGTGGCGCAGCTCGAACGGGCGCGTCTGCGACCGCCACCGGAACTGCTCCCCGGAGCGCGTGTCGAGCACCTTCCAGCGGCGGCCGTCGTTGGAGCCCTCGACGACCCAGCTCCCCGGGTCGTCGCCCTCCTCGCGGCCCGAGGTCAGCGTGTAGAACGTGACGTGGCGCGGACGGTCGAGGGTGAACTCGACCCGCGCGGCGCGCGCCTGCGTCGCGGACGTGTCGTCGAACAGCGCGTAGTCCGACGGCTCGCCGTCCGCGAGCGGCGCCGCGTCCGTGAGCGGGGACGGCGGCTTGTCGCCCTCGGTGATCGACGGCGGCGCGGCGTCGCGCCCGCTGCCCCACGACGACGGCTGCGAGCCCATGTCGAAGTCGAGCTCGCCGCCGCGCGCGATGTCGTGCTGCGAAAGGTAGGTCTGCTCCCAGCGGCGGCCGTTCAGCCGCACGCCCTGGACGTAGACGTTGTCCGCGCTGTTGCGCGGCGCGTCGATCACGAGGTCGCGGCCGTCCTCACGGTGCACGACCGCCCGGGTGAACAGCGGCGAGCCGATCGCGTAGTACGGGCTGCCCACCTGCAGCGGATAGATGCCGAGCGCGCTGAACACGTACCACGCCGAGAGCTCGCCGTTGTCCTCGTCGCCGGGGTAGCCCTGCCCGATCTCGCTGCCGAGGAAGAGCCGCCGTAGGGCCTCGCGGACCTTCGCCTGGGCCTTCCACGGCTGGCCGACGTAGTCGTACATGTAGGGGATGTGGTGCGAGACCTGGTTGCTCGCGCCCCACTGGCCCATGCGCACGTCGCGGGCCTCGAGCATCTCGTGGATCGTCCCGCCGTAGGTGCCGGGGAATCTCGCGGTCTCGGGGGTGGCGAAGAACTCGTCGAGCTTGGCCGCGAGCTGCGCGCGGCCGCCGTAGAGGTTCGCCAGGCCGCGGCCGTCCTGCGGCGCGTGGAAGGCGAAGTTCCAGCCGTCGGTCTCGGTGTAGTCGCCGTCCTGGCGCCAGACGCGCGGGTCGAACTCGCTCGGCGGCGTGGTCCACTCGCCCGCGGCGGACTTGCCCTGGAAGAAGCCGACCCGCGAGTCGAACAGGCGCACGTAGCCCTGCGCCCGGCTGAGGAAGTAGGCGGCCTCCTCGCGGTAGCGCTCGCGGTCGGCGTGGCTGGTGTCGTGCGCCTCGGCGAGCGCGCGGGCCATGTTGGCGATCCCGAAGTCGTTGATGTAGCCCTCGAGCGCCCATGAGAGCCCCTCGGGCACCTCGTTCGGCGTGTAGCCGAGGAAGAGCGACTCGATCAGGCCCTTGCGGCCGACGCTCGTGTCGAACGGGTTGGAGCCCGGCGGCGCGACCGTCGCGTTCTTGAGCGCCGCGTCGTAGGCGTCCGTGGCGTCGAAGCCGGTGACGCCCTTGACGAACGCGTCCGCGAACGCGACGTCGGAGCTGGTGCCGGTCATCAGGTTCGCGTAGCCCGGCGACGACCAGCGCGCGATCCAGCCGCCGTCGCGGTACTGCTGGACGAAGCCGTCGACGAGCTCGCCGGCGTCCTCGGGGTACAGCAGCGAGTACGCGGGCCAGGCGGTGCGGTAGGTGTCCCAGAAGCCGTTGTTGACGTAGACCTTGCCGTCCACGACGGGCGCGCCGGTCTCGGTCGGCCCGCTGGCGGGCGCGTCGGTCGACGATTGCACGGCGTGCCGGTAGCGCGGGTGCGCGCTCGTCCCGGTGTTCTCGAACGCCGAGTTGGGATAGAGGTTGAGACGGTAGAGGTTTGAGTAGAGCGTCGTGAGCTGGTCGTCGGTGGCGCCCTTGACCTCGATGACGCCGAGCTTGCGGTCCCACGCGCGCTGCGCGCGGGCCTTGACGGCGTCGAACGTGTCGGCCGGCGCGATCTCGAGCGCGAGGTTGCGCTTGGCCTGGTCGAGCGAGATCAGCGAGGTCGCGATCCGCATCGTGACCGCGCGCCCGTCGAAGCGCGCGTAGCCGGTGCCGGGGCGGTCGCCCTGCTTGCCGCTCGCGGTCATCGGGCGGTCGAACGTCGCGTAGATGAACATGCGCGTCGCGCCCGCGCCGCTGTTCGTGTCCGTCCAGCCGGTGATCGTGCCGGCGGCGCGGTCGATCGTGAGCGCGCTCTGGTCGTCGACGTTGTCGAAGATGAGCGTTGCGTCGCCGGCCGGGAACGTGAAGCGCAGCAGCGCCGCGTGGTCGGTGGGCGCGATCTCGCCCCTGATCTGATTCTCGAACGTGACGCCGTAGTAGTACGGCCGCGCGACCTCATTCGCGTGGCGGAACGCGAGCGCGCGGGCGTCGCGGTTCGCGGCGGGCACGCCGGTGGCGGGGGAGGGCATCACCTGGAACGTCTGGCGGTCGCCCATCCACGGGCTGGGCTCATGGCTGAGCCCGAACGCCTGCAGCGTCGGGAGGTTCTCGCCGTTGTTGTCGCGCTGGTAGGTGTAGAGCCAGCTTTTCGAGCCGGCGTCGGTCTCCGGGGTCCAGAAGTTGAAGCCGTGCGGGACGGCCGTCGCGGGGAAGTTGTTGCCGCGCGAGAAGCTGCCGGAGGAGTTCGTGCCGCGGGTCGTGATCGCCCAGTCGGAGAGGTGCGCGGGGCGCGGGTGGGCCGGGTGGCCGGCGATCTGGATGTCGTCGATCCAGCCGTTGAACAGCGCCTTGCCGTTCGGGCTGTCGTAGCCGACGACGATGCGGTCGATCGTCTTGCCGGCCGCGACGTCGCCGATGCGCGACACGACCGGGTTCCACTGGTCGGCGTAGAGCGTCTTGGCCGCTCCCTGGCCCTGCGGGCTCAGGCCATGGAGCTCGCTCAGGTAGGTGCCGTCGGTGAACGCGAGGTCGACCGCCGCGTACGTGCTCGGGTAGTTGAGGTCCTGCTTGGTGAGCTCGGGGAAGATCTCGTAGGAGAGCTCGCTGTCGCGCGTGACCTGCACGTCGACGTCGTAGAGCTTGTCGTAGGCGTAGCCGCGCCCGTCCACGGTCTGCTCGCCCGAGTACTGGAGCGCCTTCAGCCCCGTGAAGCCGGCGTTGGGCTTCATGTTGGGCCCGTTGACGGGACCGCCGGAGACGAAGGCCTTCATGTCCGACGGCGGCGGCGGCGTGGTGTCGCCGTTCGAGAGCTGGAGCTCGGCGAGCTGGACGATGGAGTCGCCGTGGTTGGCGGTGACGTCGAGCCGGTAGTAGCTGTACGCCGTCGGGTTGGTGAAGCGGTACTCCTTGGTCTGGAAGCGGTCGGGGAAGTCCTCGCCGCTGCGCGTGTCCAGCACCGTCCAGCTCTGGCCGTCCTGGGAGCCCTGCAGCGTCCAGTCGCGCGGGTCGCGGCCGGGGGCGTCGTTGGCCGACGTGAGCGCGTAGTGGACGACCGCGACGGGCTCGGAGAGCCGCACCTGCAGCCAGCCGGTGCGCTCGAACACCAGCCACTTGGTGTTCACGCTGCCGTCGAACGCCTTCTCCTTGGTCTCGTTCGGCGGGTTGTCCCCGTTCGCCGAGATCGCGCTGATCTTCTCGGCGATGTTGCCGGGGATGCCGGACTGCGAGGTGCCGGTGACGCCCGACATGCGCTTGTTGCCCTGGGCGTCGGTCTCGGCCGTGCTCGTCCAGTCCAGGGGGCGGTCCGCCGCCTCGAAGGAGGACGAGAACTCGGTCGTCGTGGCCGCGGCGGCGCCGGGCGCGCCGGCGAGGAGCAGGGCGGCGATGACGAGCGTCGTCGCGCCGCGCCGGCGCGCCGCGCCGGGCGCACCGCCGAGCACGAGCGTCGTCGCGGCGCGCCCGCACGCCGCGCCGGGCGCACCGCCGAGGATGGGCGTTGTCGCGGCGCGCCGGCTGTGCTGGTGGTTCATCGGTCTCCCCCCGACAGGTGCCCTGGATGACAACGTTGTCAGAGACGGATAGACAACGTTGTCAAGTCGCCGCGGGGAAGTGTGTCACCTCGGGCGCGCGCCGTCAAATGGCGAACTGCTTGCAGGTGGAGGGGAGCCCGGATGGCCGCGCGGGGAAATCGATCATCGCCGCGTGGGAGTGTGTAAGTCTGGTTCGACCCAGTGGACCACGCCGCGGGCACGCAGAGGATGAGCAGGAGCAGGAAGCGCCTCACGCTCCCGCCATTTACCCGGAAATCGGAAAACGGGTCAGCGAGGGCGCCGCGCGGTCGGAAGACGAGTCGGGCTCATGCCCAGCGCGCGCGCACGACACCGCCGACGAGGCGCTAGTGCGGGTGCTCGCCGCCGGTGGCGGCGGGCGGGCGCGACTCCTCGGCCAGCGACGTGATCGTGAGCTGGCCGCGGGCCGCCTCCTCGAGCACGCCGGTCGCCTCCTCGAGGGAGCGCGCGTAGAGCTCGACGAGGAGGTGGACGACGATCCGCTCCTCCTCGTGCTTGTGGAAGCGCACGTGCGTGAAGAACTCACGCGTCCCGTGGTCGCCGAACGAGGCGTAGGCGAGCGCGTCGGCGGCCTCCGGGCCCGAGCAGGTCTCGACCGAGTCGGCGTCGACCGTGACCGTGCAGGACGCCACCCACGGCGTGCCGGCCACCATCCGCTCCCAGCGGTCCTCGACGGGCTCGATGCGGTCGTTCTGCAGCATCAGGTGCGGCTGGTCGTGCATGCAGTCGACGCACTGCACGACCGCCTCCTGCAGCTCGTCGACCACGTCGGCGCGCTGGCCGGTCACGGGGTCGACGCGGTGGATGCCCTCGTAATGGACCTGGACCTCCAGCTCCTGCGACCAGCAGCGGTAGCAGCGCAGCCATGATCCGATCGGCGCCGCGGCGGACATGGCGGTCCATTCTATGCTGCGGTCGTGCGCCGTCCGGTCGCCGCCCTCGTGGTCGTCGGCGCGGCCGTGTGCGGCTGCGGCGGCGGCCCGTCGGACGAGGAGCAGGTGCGCTCGACCGTCGACGCGTTCGGCCGGGCGACCGCAGCGAAGGACTACCGCCAGATCTGCGACCGGCTGCTGGCGCCGCAGCTGGTCGAGAAGGTGCGCTCGGTCGGGCTGTCGTGCGAGGCGGCGCTCAAGCGCGGGCTGGGCGACGTCCGCGACCCGAAGCTGACGATCGGCAAGGTCACGGTGAACGGCGAGTCGGCGCGCGTCGAGGTGCGCACGTCGGCGACGGGCGAGCCGGCCACGCGCGGCGCGCTGAAGCTGACCCGGTTGCGCGGCCAGTGGCGGATCGCGTCGCTGGAATGAGAGGATGCCGGTCATGGCCGACGAGCAGATCTCCGATCGCATAGAGCGGCTGGTCGCCGAGGAGCACGAGCTGCTGCACCGCGGCGACCTCGAGCGCGGCCTCGACGAGGCCGGTCACGCGCGCCTGCGCGCGGTGCAGGTGGAGCTCGACCAGTGCTGGGACCTGCTGCGCCAGCGCCGCGCGCGCCGGCGCGCCGGGCAGGATCCCGACGACGCGAGCCTGCGCCCGCCCGAGACGCTGAAGCGCTACCTCCAGTGACCATCGAGCTCGGCGCGTTCGTCGTCCCCGAGGCCGGCGACCTCGACTACCTGCTCGCGCAGGTGCGCGCCGCCGAGGAGGGCGGCCTGGACCTGATCGGGATCCAGGACCACCCGTACCAGCGCCGCGTCCTCGACACGTTCTCGCTGCTCGCCTTCCTGGCCGCGCGGACCGAGCGCCTGCGGCTGTTCCCCGACGTCGCGAACCTGCCCCTGCGCCATCCCGCGCTGCTCGCCAAGGCGGCCGCCTCGATCGACGTGCTGAGCGGCGGGCGCTTCGAGCTCGGGCTCGGCTCCGGCGCGTTCTGGGACTCGATCGCCGCGATGGGCGGGCCGCGGCGGGCGCCGGGCGAGTCGGTGGAGGCGACCGAGGAGGCGATCGCGGTCCTGCGGGCGTTCTGGAGCGGCGAGCGCTCGGTCACGTTCTCCGGCGAGCACTACAGCGTCAGCGGCCTGCACCCGGGCCCGCCGCCCGCGCACCCGATCGGCATCTGGCTCGGCGCCTACCGGCCGCGGATGCTGCGCCTCACCGGCCGCGCCGCCGACGGCTGGGTGCCCAGCATCCCGCGCTTCCCGGTCGCGGACCTCCCGGCCGCCCGCGCCACGATCGACGCCGCCGCCGAGCGCGCCGGGCGCGACCCGGCGAGCGTCCGCAGCATCGCGAACCTCAACGGCCTGATCGCCGACGGGCCGGTCCAGGGCTACCTCAAGGGACCGCCGTCGCACTGGGTGGAGGAGCTCTCGCGGCTGCGCGACGAGTTCGGCTTCGACGCCTTCCTGCTGTGGGCGGAGGGCGACATGGTCGAGCAGATCGGCCGCCTCGCCGCCGAGGTCGCCCCGGCGCTGCGCGGC
>JBIOTP010000144.1:0-4697 GCA_044865965.1 Solirubrobacteraceae bacterium | reverse complement strand
CACGACGCGCCTGGGATCTCCACGCGCAGCCGCGTCCCGCCGCGCGGCGGGCTGATCACGTCCAGGGCGCCGTCGAGCGCGGCGACGCGGTCGGCCAGCCCGCGCAGGCCCGAGCCGCCGGCCGCGTCGGCGCCGCCGCGGCCGTCGTCGCGCACCTCGACGCACAGGCGGCCGTCCCGGCGCACGGCCTCGACCTCCACGCGCTGCGCAGCGGCGTAGCGGGCGGTGTTGGTGAGGCCTTCGGCGACGGTGAAGTACGCCGTCGCCTCCACCGGTGCGGCGAACCGCGCGTCCGGCGCCGCGACCAGCCGTGCCGGGACGGTCGAGCGCGTCACGAGCGCCTCGAGCGCGGGTCGCAGCCCGCCCTCGGTGAGCGCCGCCGGGTGGATGCCGCGGGCCAGCTCGCGCAGCTCCCTGGTCGCCTGTGCGAGATCGTTGAGCGCCGCGTCGAGCAGCTCGTGCGCCCGCTGCGGTTGGTCGTCGAGCCGTGCGCGCGCCATCCGCAGGTCGAGCGCGAGCTCGACCAGCCGCTGCTGGGCGCCGTCGTGCAGGTCGCGCTCCAGCTGGCGTCGGGCGGCGTCGGCCGCCGCGATGATCCGCGCGCGCGACTGTTTCAGCTCGGCCTCGGCGGCCTTGCGGTCGGTGATGTCGCGCAGGTAGCCGGTGAAGGTCGGGGGGCCGGGGACGTCGATGCGCGTGATCGTCAGCTCGACCGGGAACGTGCTGCCGTCGGCGCGCATGCCGGTGATCTCCAGTCGGCGGTCCAGCAGCACCGCGTGCTCGGTCGCGAGGTAGCGCGCGAGACCGCGGCGGTGGCGCGCGCGCAGCTCGGGCGGCACGATCAGCGCGGCCATCTCGCGCCCGACCGCGTCGCCGGCGCGGTAGCCGAACGTGCGCTCCGCGGCCGGGTTGAAGTCCACGACGCGGCCCGCGTGGTCGATCGTCACGACGCAGTCCAGCGCGGCGTCGAGCATCGCGCGGTGGCGCGCCTCGTTGGCGCGCAGCGCCTCCGCGTCGCGGCGTCGCTCGAGCGCCTGGCCGATCTGATCGCCGAGCGTCGACATCGTCTCCAGCAGCTCCGCATCGAGCCGGCGCGGCTCGCCGGTGAAGAACTCGATCACCCCGAGCACCCCGCGCGCGCTGCGGATCGGAAAGCAGAACGCCGCATGCAGGCCCGCCCGGCGCGCCGCCGCGGCGCGCGGGAAGTTCTCGTCGGCCAGCACATCCGCGATCCAGGCCGGCTCGCCGCCGCGCCACACGCGCCCCGGCAGCCCCTCACCGGCCGCCAGCGCGGTGCTGCGGCTGGTCGCCTCGAACTCGTCCGTGACGGCGCCGACGGCGCTCCAGGTCTCCACGCAGCGCAGCGCCTCCGGCCGCTCGCCCGCGGGCTCCCACACCGCGCCCAGCCGCCAGCCGAGGCTCTCGCCGATCGCCCGCAACGCGCGCGCCAGCGCGTCACGCGGGTCGGCCGTCTCGGCCAGGCTGCGCGCCACGGCGTGCTCGGTCCGCGCAAGCGTGCTCATCGCCGCCTGAGATCATCGCCGCTCGCGCGCGCCGGCGCCAGCGCGGCTCGGCGCGGCTAGGCGAGCAGCGCCGCGAGCGCCGCGCCCGAGAGCTCCGCCTTGGGCACAAAGCCGCGCGCCTCGCAGCCAGTTATGCGGTCGCCGAAGTCCGCCACGTCGCGCGTCGAGGTCAAAACGACCGCCGGCGCGTCCGGCCCGCCCGCCAGCCGCTCGGCCACCGCCAGCCCGCTCATGTCCGGCAGACCCACATCGAGCAACACCACGCTCGGCCGCAGGCGCCGGGCGGCCTCCAGCGCCCCCGCGCCATCCGCCGCCTCCGCCACGACGGTGTAGCCGTCGGCCTCCAGCCAGCGCCGCGCACGCACGCGAAAGCGCGCGTTGTCATCGACGATCAAGACCCCGCCGGGCACACCCGCATCATCGGCCACCCGCGACCCGGGCGCCATGCGGCCGGCCGCCAACGAACCGCCGGTTATCCGCCAGCGGGTTGGCGGACACCCCTCCTGGCCGCGCCGGCGGCTTCGCGACACGGTTCACCGATGCTCGCGTCACGCCCATCCCGGCCCGCTCCGCTCACGCTCCTCGACGGCCGGCCGGCGCCACGCAAGCGCCACCGGGCTCCGCGACGGGCCGCCGGCCGCGAACGCCGGCGGACGCCCGCGGCGACAGACGCCGACCCGCCCGCCCGGCTCACGCGCTGACCGGCCGCTCCCGCGGCGCGTCAGCGAGACGTCCGCCGCGCGCCAGCACGACCTGATCTGCCCAGCCCTCCCCACCCACCCCCGCCCCCGAGAGGTCGCCCCATGCACTGCTCCCCGCCGATCCTGCGCCTCCAGCGCGCCTTCTCCGCCGCGCTGGGCCGCGCCTTGGCCGCGCTGGCCCAGACACGAGCGACCGGCATGCGTACCGGCAGCAAGCTGCGATGGCTCGCCGGACTTGTGGTGGCGGTGGTCCTCGTCGTGCCGACGTCAGCCGGTGCGACGGGGACGCTGGACCAGTCCCAGACGACGTACAGCAACGGCTCCGTGAGCGCTACCGGCGCGCAAGAGATCGCACAGACGTTCACCGCAGGGGTGAGCGGCAGCCTCGACCATGTCGAGCTCAATCTCTCAGCGGCGGGGCGCGTCAGCGATCTGGCGGTACAGATCGAGACGACGACGGTTCGTGGATTGCCGTCGGGCGTCGTGCTCGCGAGTGCGACTGTGCCGGCGGGGAGTGTTCCCAGCTCCAACGCCTGGGTCACGGTGCCGCTGAGCGCACCGGCCCCGAGCAGCGCGGGCACCCAGTACGCGATCGTGCTGTCTGCTCCCACGACCGTCTGCCGGTCGGACCTCTTCCCGTCGCCCTCCGCCCTCTCCGAATGCTTCTACCGGTGGAACGCCGGGAACTCAGGATTTGAGGGGCCCTACGCCGCGGGCGGGCCGCTCCTGAGCAGGGACAGCGGCGCGAGCTGGTCGAGCGCGTCCTCCTACGACGACCTCATGTTTCAGACCTTCGTCACGGCCGCCGACGCGACGGCGCCGACGACCACGATCAAGCTTGACCCGGCGAGCGCCGATGGTGGGGGCGGTTGGTATGTCTCCAGCCCGCGCGCGACGGTCGGTGCGGCCGATGAGGCGGGCGGCTCGGGCGTGAGCGAGACGCGCTGCGTGCTCGACCCGGCCAGCGTCCCGGCGAGCTTCGACGACCTGAAGGCCGGCTGCGCGCACACCGGCGCCGGCGCCGAGGTCACCAGCGACGGTGAGCACGTCCTGTACGCCGCCAGCAAGGACGAGGCGGGCAACGCCGCGACGCCGGTCAGCCGGGCGTTCAAGCTCGACACCAAGGCGCCGACCGTGACCTGCGCGACCGCGCCGAGCCTGCGGCTCAACCAGGCCGACGCCACCGTCACCGCGAGCGTCAGCGACGCCACCAGCGGGGCGGCGCAGGGCCAGGTCTCGGCGGCCGCCGACACCACCAGCGTGGGCGCCAAGACCGCCACCGTGACCGGCAAGGACACCGCCGGCAACCAGGCCACGACCGCCTGCGCCTACACGGTCGGCTACGGCTTCGGCGGCTTCTCTCAGCCGGTCGACAACCTCGACGCCGACGGCAACCCGGTCCTCAACGTCGCCAAGGCCGGCCGGGCGATCCCGCTCAAGTGGCGCCTGACCGACGCCACCGGCGCCCCCGTCACGACGCTCACCGGCGCCCAGATCACCGTGGCCGGGATCTCCTGCTCGCAGGACACCACGCTCGACCAGATCGAGGAGACCGCCGCCGGCGCGTCCGGGCTGCAGAACCTCGGCGACGGCAACTACCAGCTCAACTGGAAGTCCCCGACCAGCTACGCCGGCTCGTGCAAGCGGCTGCGCCTCGACCTCGGCGAGGGCAGCTACCACACGGCCGACTTCAAGTTCACCACCTAACCCCACCGCACCACGGAGCGCGCCCACCCGGGCGCGCTCCGCGCATCGGCCACCCGCCCGCGCACGCCGACACACCCACCGCCACCGCCCCCGCCGGCGCGCGGCCGCTCGAGCGCGGCACCCCACCCCGCCGCCGCGCCCACGATCCACCACCGACACGGCGCCGCCACGGCGGCCCTCGCTCCGCCGCCCCACGGCCCAACCGGCGCCAGCACCCGGCGATGACCCTCCCGGCGCGAGCGCTCACCGCCGCGTGCGGCTACGCCGAGCCCGCCCATCGGCGCGCGTCAAAGCTTGCGTTGCCGTCCCGTCGACACGTCCGAGAATGCCCTGAAGCGGACATGCTCCAGACCGACCGCGCACGTCCGAGAACAACGCCTTCTGGGACGTGCGAAAGCCGATCGCGTTGGGCGCAGGCGGGCGCCCCGCCGTATCACTGACGCGGTTCCGGATGTCTGGAGCGAGCCGTCGGCCGGGTGGCTCGCGGGCTACGTCGCGGTCGAGTTCGGCACGTGCAGGTCTCTGTGGAACTCCGACCGCGCGGCGTCCGCGATAGCGGAGTGCGCTTGCTCGTCGGGCGCGCGGGCTGGTAGCGTGAGCCAGCGTCGGGTCAGTCGGCGCACGTAGGTACCGCCGCTGCGAGATCAGCTCACGCGCGCCCGCGACGAGCCGTCGGGAGGTCGCCAATGTCCCAGGAGCAAGCGCCATCGCTGTATGACCGGCTCGGGGGCGTCTACGCCATTGCCGTCGTCGTGGATGACTTCAT
>JBIOTP010000143.1:0-32441 GCA_044865965.1 Solirubrobacteraceae bacterium | reverse complement strand
ACGTGCGAGACGCGGACGACCAGCTCGCCGACGGGCGTCTCGTCGACGAACTCACGCCGCGGCTCAACCCTTGTCAGGCGGTACTGCAGCGGTGGCCGGCCGACGACCCTCATCGTGCCCGTGGAGCCCGCGGCGAACGGCCCGTGACGCGTGACGAGTTCGGCCTGGGCGTCCCAGCTGGGCCAGGTCGTGACGTCGTCGTACGGCGACCAGATCGCTGCGGCGCCGATGTCAGCCTCGACGGTGTGGCGGTATTCGTACGAAGAAGACATGCGCACATATTATATGCGTGCATAGCCTATGTCAACCTTGGTCGAAACCGAGCGGACCCCGCGGCCGCGGGAACGTCGGGTACCGGAGGACGCAGCGAATCTCGCCGGCGACGGTCCGGGGTCGGGGCGGGGAGGCGTCGAGCGGGCAGCGCCGGCACGGACGTGGGTGGCGGGCGTTCGGCCGTGCGGGGCTGCCGGGTGATCGCGCCCGCCGTGGGCGGGCGCGATCCCGGCCGGCGCGCTAGCGCCGGATGGCCTGCTGGACAGCTCCTACGCCCTGCCCGCTCGCGGCGCCCGCGCTGGTCGCGTGGCGCGTGGCCTGGGCGGCGCCCGCCACCGGCAGCGGCGTGGTCGGTGCCCACATGCCCTCGTCGAACACGCTGCCGGTGTGCGCGAGGCCGACCGCGAACACCGTCGCCGCGGTGCCGGCGGCGTTGAACGACGTCGAGATGTAGTCCCCGACCATCGTTCCCTGCGAGGTGGCCGCGATGTCGGTCAGCGACATCGGGCCGGCCAGCGCAGTCGGAGCGCTCCAGCTCGCCCCGGCGTCGGGCGAGGAGACGAAGCCGACGTCGAGCCGGCACGTGCTCGCCGTGCAGGCGGCCGTCGGGTAGTAGTAGTAGGTCAGCGCCAGGTGCGCACCGGCTCCGGAGGTGGCGGGATCGACGGCCAGGCCGGGGATGAAGTGGTCGACGCCGCTGCCGACGGCATCGATCGGGACGCGACTGACGGCGCTCCAGTGCGTACCGTCGCCGGAGCTGCTGAGGACGATGTCGT
This sequence comes from Solirubrobacteraceae bacterium, assembly GCA_044865965.1. GTDB lineage: Bacteria > Actinomycetota > Thermoleophilia > Solirubrobacterales > Solirubrobacteraceae > Solirubrobacter. Next base: position 31,392 of record JBIOTP010000143.1, on the reverse strand, counting down.
TCGCCGCGCACCGCGGCTCGAAGCGGCAGTCCTCCCAGGCCACGTAGACGTTGCCGGCGGTGTCGATCTCGGCGCTGGGCAGAGGGCTCGTTCGCAGGCCGCCGGAGTTCGGGTGGAAGCTGATCCTCGAGATCGTGACCTCCCTGGACCAGGTCGCGCCGCCGTTCGTGGATCGGAAGGCGGCAATCGTGCCCCGCAGGCTTTCGAAGGGCACGATCACGGTGCCGTCGGGCTGCACGACCGGCTGGCCGCCGAGCCCCTTGGCGTGGCCGGCGGGCGAGACCGGCGCGCTCCACGTGTGGCCGCCGTCGGAGGAGGTGCTCATGTACTCCAGATCGCCCTCGCCGAAGTTGTCGAACTCCGTGTAGCAGTTGCCGTAGAACGGGCTGCCCGTGTGGTTGTCGCAGACCGTCCAGTTCTTGTCGAGATTGACCTTCCTGGCCGGCGGCGGGATCTGCACCGGGTCGCCGAAGGTCGCGCCGCCATCGGTCGACAGGCTGACGAAGACCGTCGGGACGTCGAGGTTCGGAAGCAGCGGGATCGAGGAGATCATCCACGTGCCGTGCTTGGCGTCGAAGGCGACGCTCGGGTCGCTCACGCGCTCATACGGGCTGTTCGCACCCGAGAACGCGCCGGCGTTGAACGTGAGCCCGGGCAGGAAGCTCGAGACACCCCACGTCGCGCCGCCGTCCGTGGAGCGCGCGAAGCCGATGTCGGAGGCTCCGCCGTTGAAGAACCGGCCGACCTGGTAGGTCGCGACGACCGTCGAGCCGAACGCGAAGGTGTCGGGCTCGACCTCCGTCGCGTGCTGGCTCGTGGTGTTGGTGAACGGGTCCGCGCTGACCCGGGTCAGCGGGACGTTCGCGTGGGCGGATGGGGCCCAGGCGAAGAGAGCGGCGGCCGCGAGCGCCCCGAAGCACGCGGCCGGCCGCACAAGAGCTGTGCGCGTCATGCGGCTTCTTTACCCCAGTTGCCCCCCGCTGAACAGAGCGACGACGCGCCCGCTTTTGCACGGAACGAGCGAGCGCGCGCGGGCATGGGATACCCCCGCGGGACCACGGGTAGGGTTGGCTCGTGTCAACGAGACGGCTGTCTGTTCTGGGCGCCGCGCTCGCACTCGCGCCGGGCGCCGCCGCTTGCGGCGGCGCCGCAGCCCCGCCGAGGCAGGCGCCGACCGCGCCGCCGGCGCTTCGATCCTCGGCCGTGTGTCCGAGAGCCCCACACCCACTGGCGCAGACGCTGCGGCGCGAGATCCGGCGCGGCGGCCAGCTGCGACGACTGTTCGCCGTCCGCTCCAGGGCGAGCTTCTCCACCAAGGCCCCCGCGGTGCGCGCGGGCGTCTACTTCGTGTCCGGCGACGTCGGCGCGGCGGTCGCCACCTGGGCCGTCAACACACGAGCATGGCGAAGCGGGGCGGGGCTGATCGTCGCCGTGGACCCAGAGGCGCGCGCCCTCTCGCCTCCACGGTGGGACGTCGACCGCCGCCGGCTCGAACGGCGCTTCGGCATCGGCCAAGACACCGACGGCTTCGCGCGCGCTCGCGCGTGCGCCAACCCGACGCGCGCGTAGCGCACGCGCCGCCGTCCGCGCACATCATCATGCGCAACGACGGCTCCGAGGAGGACAAGATGCGCGAGGTGCGGATCGCCAAGGACAAGCTGCGAGCGCGGGTCCAGGAAAACCGCGACCAACACCGGTCCGTGTATGAACGAGCCATCGAGGGCTACCGCGTGACCGTGATCGAGTGGTTCAACGCGCAGATCGACCGGGCGAAGAGGGGCGGGCCATTCGAGGTCGCGTTCAGGATGCCGCAGCCGGAAGATCACACGGGCGATTACGACCGCGTACTCGACATGCTGGACATGTCCGAGGACGACGTCATCACGCTCACAGACGCGGAGTTCACACAATATGTCCGCGACGACTGGGGCTGGAAGCCCGTCTTCGAGGCGACCAGCGCGACCTATCTCAACCGCACATGACCCAGCGCATGCGGCCCCGCGTCCACCCTCCCGATGACGGATGGTTTCGCAGTCGTCGACGGACTCGTTCAGCCTGGGGACTCGCCGTCGAGCGCGAGGGCCGCACGTCGCCCCAACAGGCGCGCCCTGGCCGCAGGGGACCCCGCGTCGCGTTCCGCGCCGATCACGGACATGTGGTTGGCGTCGACATCGCGAGTTCAAAGTGCGCGCAGCAGTCGCCGACCTGCGGCGACGTCCCTGGCCGTCGGCGCTCGATGTACGGGGGCGGTGGATACCGCCAGCGGCACGGTGCTGTTCAGCGGCGCGTTCTCCGCCGGCTTCAACGTCGCCGACGCGCTCGGGCGCGGCTTGGACGCGCCCGTGCTGGTCGACAACGAGGGCTCGCCGCTGCGTTGCGCGACGAGCGAGCGTCTCCAAGCTGCATCGACGCGCGGCCCGCTTGGGACGAGTAGCAGGAGCGCAGGTCGAGACCGCTGCTCCTCGCCGAAGGCGCCAATCTGCGGCGCCTCACTCGCTGCGCCGCTCGCCGGCGGGTTGGGGACCAGCGCAAGCGACCACACGTCTGCCGCTCCTCTACGAGGCTGCGGGCTGTTCCCCGTGATGCCCTGCAAGGGTTATGCGAGCGTTGGCGGCGGGCCGACGATGTCGTGGGCGTGGCAGGCGGCGGGTGTGCGCTAGGTTCGGTGGCCGGGCGGCGAGGTGGACTCGGGAGTCCAGAGGACGCGCAGCTCGGGCGGCTTGCGGAACACGAGCCCGCGCGGCGCGGCCGGGCTGGCCGGGTCCAGGCGGAGTGCCGGGAGGCGGCGCATCAGCTGCTCGACGGCGGCGTGGGCCTCAAGGCGCGCCAGGTGCATCCCGATGCACACGTGCGGTCCGTGCGCGAAGGCGAGGTGCCGGCTGGCGTTGGTGCGCCGGACGTCGAAGCGATCGGGATCCGGGAACACCGCGGGGTCGCGGTTGGCGCCGGCGATCGAGACGCGCACGAGCTCGCCGCGGCAGATCGGCGCGCCGGCGAGCTCCACGTCGGCTGTCGCGTAGCGGTCGACGACCGCGGCGGCGGGCTCGAGCCGCAGCGACTCCTCGATCGCGTTCGGCAGCAGCTCGCGGTCCGCCTTTACGAGCGCGAACTGGTCGGGGTGGGAGAGCAGGTGCAGGACGGCGTTGGCGATCATGCCCTCGGTTGTCTCGATGCCGCCGAATAGCAGGACCGCGGCGTTGGAGATCACGCGCTCGCGCTCCAGACCGCCGGCCTCGCCGGCCGCGGCGGCGAGGAGCGAGTCGCCGGGCTCGCGCTCGAGCGCCGGGCCGATCGCCGCGGACAACGCGGCGTACGCGTCGCGGCCGTCCGGGCTGAGTGGGCGGCCGGCGGTGATCTCCGTCACCGCCGCCACGATCCGTTCATACCAGCCGAGCACCGCGCCCGCGTCGGCGTTCTCGAAGCCGAGGGCGCGGGTGACGACCGCGACCGCCAGCGGGCCCGCCAGGCCGCGCCGCAGCTCCGCGCCGCCGGCCGACTCCATCGCGTCGATCAAGCGCTCCGTCTCCCGCCCCACCAGCTCCGTGAAGCGCGCTCGCACCGCGGCGAGGCGGAATGGGCCGGCGAACGGGTCGCGGTGGCGCCGGTGCTGCTCGCCGTCGAGCGTGAGCATGCTCGGGCCGACCACCTGGCCGGTGGAGAAGCGCGGGTCGTCGACCGTGAAGGTCTTCGGGTCACGCATCACCTGCATCGCGAGGTCTCGTCGGGTGACGAGCCACCCGTCCAGCGCAGGCAGCCACGAGACGGGCTCGCGCGCGCGCAGGCGCGCGAGCAGCGCGTGCGGGTCCCCCTCGAGCGCCTCCAGGCCGGCGGCAGCGCCGATTGGGAACCGCCCCGTCCGGCTTCGCACATCCATCCGGTCGGACCATACGCTGGCCGCGGCGCCGTCCCGCGGGCTCCGCGCCAGCCGCTCCGGGTCGTCCGGCCCAGGCTGCCACCGCCGGAGGAGCTCGCCGAGGCGCTTGAGAGCGTGTCCGACCGCAGCACGCTGGCGAACCTCGGGGCCCGCGGCGCAGCGGCTCGAGCGCGGCCTGCGCCGCCTACCTACCCGCGGCACGTCCGCTGCGATCGCGACCGGCGACCCGGCACCCGACGCTCACGATGGCCGCACCCCAGCACCGCTGCGGCTGCTCACCGCCGATTGAGCGCACGCGACCGACCGCGCCACGTACCGCCCCTCGACGACGAAGGGAGCAGCTCCGGCCGCCGTCATGGAGAGACCGCTCGCTTCTGGGCTGGACGCGCAAAGCCAAAGTGCCGTTTGTCGACCACAATGCGGGCACTCTGAGCTCGGCGTGTGTAGGCGGGCGAATTGAGAAAGTGCGGTCATGCGCTTTCGCGGGACCGCCGAGTTCTGGTTCGAAGTTGACGACCTAGACGCAGCTGACGAGCTCATTCAGGCCGCCATGCTGGCCGCTTACAAGGCCTTGGGCAGCGCAGCCATTGACGACCCCGAGTCCCCACGGACGTTCGCAGGCAATTTCTACGAGCCCGATCGACGATGACGCGCGCGCCGCTCTCGATGCCGAGGATCTCGGCCATGGGATCCAGGGCCGGGGGCACCGCTCCGAGCAGCCTTGAAGTGCCGCGTATCGACGAAGCCAGTACCTCCGCCCTGGCGCGATGGGAGCAGGGCTGTCGCGCTCCGCCTGCGGGACGCTGTCGGCGCTCACACGTGATGTGGCAGCGGCTGTTAGGCCCGCTGGCGCGCCAGCCAGCGCTCGAGGTCGAGCGGTAGAGCCGCGATGGCGGCCGATCTGGACGGACAGCAGCGGGTTCCCCTGCGTTTGGCGCGCGGTCGGCGGGCCATCACGCAGTGCCGGGTCGGTGGCGGGGGCGCTGCGGCGGGTGCGGGGCACGGGCAGCCGCCGAGAGCGCAGCTCCCGCACACCAGCGGCACTTCCTGGCCCAACGAGCGCGGAGCTGTTGGCTTCATGGCGCTTTGGGCCAGGAACGATGGCGCGCGTCCGGCAGCGGCGCCCGGCTCCGGGGGTTATGCCGATGCCGGCAGGCCGGTCGCGAGCTCGGCCACGATCTCGGCGGCGGGCTGGACTGCGCGCACCGCGCCGGCCGACTGGCCGGCGTAGAACGGCATTGCCTGGACGGCCCCGGTGGTCTCCCGCGTGGGAGGTTGGGCGCCGAAACGGGGGACCGGGATCTCGGCGCCGGCCAGTCGCAGCGTGCCCGCCTGCTCGTCGCCGAGCGCCTCGGCGGCTTCGATCGAGCTGCGCAGGACCCGGTGCGGGCCCGGCTCGGGCAGTCCGACGTTGAACGCCGTGCTCACAACGGATTCCTCGGCGGTGGCGGCGATCACCGCCTGCACCCATGCCGGGTGCGCGTCGGACTCGGCCGCGGCGATGAAGCGCGTGCCGACCCGCACGCCGTCCGCTCCCGCCGCCAGCGCGGCGGCCACGCCGCGCGCCGTCGCGATGCCCCCCGCCGCGACGACCGACACCGTCACGACCTCGAGCACCGTGTCGAGCAACGCCAGCAGCGTCGGTCCCTCGATCCGCTTGCGCCCGCCCGACTCCCAGGCCTTGGCGATCACGACGTCGCAGCCGGCCGCCTGCGCGGCCCGGGCCTCCTCGGCGGACTCGACCTGCCAGCCGCAGCGGCCGCCCCCGGCGTGCACCTCGTCGACGAGCCGCGGATCAGGATCGGCCAGGAAGAAATCGACGTACGGCGCCCGCTCGACAGCGAGCTCGAACGAGGCCGCGTTCATGACCGGAACGATGAAATTGACGCCGTACGCCGCGGTGCCTTCGGCCAGCGCGTCCAGGACGGGGGCAAGCGCCGCCGGCGGCAGGCCCAGGGCGGGGTACATCGCGTGCCCACCGGCCGCGGCCACCGCCAGCGGAAGTCGCGGCGACGCGGCGACGCTGCCCATCGGCGCGAGCTGGATCGGGAGCCTGCATCCCAGCAACTCGCAGAGACGATCGGACACCCGCCGACTCTAGCGGCTGGGCGACGCGGAGACCGCCGAGGCGCTATTTCGGGAGCGATTTCAGATACGCCATCATCGCGGCCGCGAACTCGGCCTTCATGTACTGCTGCTGCAGGCGGGCGAGGCGCATGGGGTCGATCGGGACGATCTGGCCGACCTTGGGGACACGACCTTGGCGCCGACGGCGAGGCGCCGGAGCGCCTCGAGCAGCGGCAGCGAGATGTCGGAGTGGTGGCAGAGCACCCCCTCCGCCTTCAGCTGATCGCGCGGGATCAGCCGGATGTACAGCAGCCGCTCGACGAAGCCGCACTCGACGAGGTGGCCGAACACGTAGATGGCGACGGGATCGAAGCCGCCGGTCTGGGAGGCGGAGAGCGCGAGCACGCCGACCAGATCGAAGACGCGGCGCTCGGCGTCCTCGACGTCCCTCGGGACCGTGGGCGTGCCGGCGGGGTAGCGGACGATGATGCCGAGCGCCGTGAGCAGCTGCTCCTTCCGGCGAGCGACAGCCGTTTGACCGCCGCCCGTCGAGATGTCAGTGTTCGGCGCGAACCGGAGGCGTGACAAGCGTGCCAGCTTCGCCTTGCTACAGCGATTTTTGGGCATCGCGATTCCCGCGACGCGAGTTCCTTGAGCGCGCTGGGCTAGCCGGCGTCGCCGCTGCGCTCCCCAGCGTCGCGCTCGCACGCGGCGCGCAGGCCGCGCCCGCCGTGCCTGCGACGATCACCGTCCCCGGTACACCGTGGGGCGTGAGCACCGCCCACATCGGAGCGACCGAGGGAAACGTTCGATTCGACGTCGCCGACCTTGAGGACGCCGGCATCACGACCTATCGCATCTACGGCGGCATGTCCCGCTGGGAGTGGCAGGACGACGACGGGGTGTATGGCTCACCGACGATCGACCAGATAAAGGCCGATCCCAACATGGTCAACTGGACGTGGTGGGACAACGCGATGACGAACCCGCCGAACGGGAGCGACTACTGGTGGTCGGGCGACGACGGGCTCTGGCAGGGCAACGCGCGCACGATCTTCGCGGGGCTCAAGGCTGCGGGGATCCGTCCGGTGCTCACGATTCGCAACCGCGACAACAACCACAACCCGCCCTGGTCGCCGAACCCGCCGGTTACCCCGGCTGACTGGAACGAGTGGTGGGAGCACGTCTTCGCCACCGTCTACTGGCTCAATGTCCGCAACGACTACACCGTCGACGACTTCGAGGTCCATAACGAGCCGAACAATCGTGGGCAGGGTTGGGGCGGGACCGAAGCCGACTACTTCGAACTCGTCCGCTACACCCACGACGCGATCGACTTCGTGTACAAGACGTACCTCCCCGGCCGCACCTACCACGTGTACGCGCCGGTCACCTCGGGCGGCTCGAGCTGGCCGCTCGACGCCCTCCAGCAGATCCCAGCCTTCTTCGACTCGGTTGACGTCCACAACTACAGCTCGGACATCACGGACTACATCCGGACGGTGCACGGATGGATGGACACCACCGGCCATTCGAGCTACCCGCTATGGCTGAGCGAGTGGTCGACGTACCTGGACCGATACGACATGGCCTCGACCGGGGTGAAGCGAGTGGTGAGCAACCTCATCCGCGCCTCGCGGCCCGGCTCGGATCACGTCGACGGCAGCCACCTCTTCACCTTCTACGACTGGAACGGCTTCGCTGGCGGCTTCCAGAACTTTCAGGGCCTCGTTGCCGCCGATGGGACGAGGCGCACGAGCTACTACGGCCTTCGGCTCGCGGTCCGCGCCCTCCAGGGCGGGCGGTCGACGTTCGAGAGCACGACGAGCACCGGCAACCTGCTGGCCATCACAACCCAGGACGCGGCCGGGAGCCTCTACCTGCTTGTGGCGAACAGCGCGGCCAAGACCGCCTACGCGGTCGACGCCAACCTCTCGGCACTGCGGACGAGCGCGACGGGGACCATGTGGCTGTTCGACGCCACCCATCCCGACGTCGTCGTCGGAACGCCGGCGCTCGTCGCCGGCCACGTCGCGTTCCAGATCCCCGGCACTGCGGCCGTGCTGCTCAAGTTCTAAACCAAAGACCAAGTGCAGCAGCACTCTCGGCGCGGGAGCGCACCGCTGCTCCCTTCACGCGATGGCGAAGTGCTGCGTTTCCACGGATGCAGGAGCGACACGCGCCCTGATCGCGCGCCCGCGGACGCCCGCCGCTCGTCCCAGGCGGGCGTATCCGGCGGCCGGGGGGAGACGCTCGCCCGCCCGGGGCGATGCGAGAGTCTGAGGGTTCCCGATGATCGGCAAGAGTGCGGCGCGGCGACGTGGATCGCGAGACCCGGGCTCGAACCGGGGATACCACGATTTTCAGTCGTTAGGATCGGCCCAACGCCTCGGCAAGCCGCTCGGCGATGGGGGACAGGGCGGCTCCGAGCCAACCAACCTGAGGGGAGGGTCATGTCACAACATGTGAAGTCGCGAGTGCGGCTTTCGTGGCTCGCGGCGCTCTGCGTTGCTGTCGGGCTGCTCGTTCCGACCAGCGCGACCGCGATCACGTCGGCTCAGTGCGACGCCCGCGTCAACGACACGCCGGACAAGCTGGTGCCCTGCATCCAGACGGCCGATCTCTGGAAGCACATGCAGAACTTCGAGGCGATCGCGATCGCTAACCCGAGTCCCGCGGACCACATGCCGTCGCGCAACTCGGGCGAGCCGGGGTACAAGGCGTCGGTCGACTACGTGGCGAGGGCCATGAAAAAGGCTGGATACGACGTCACGATCCAGCCGTACAAGTTCACCTACTACGCCTACATCGAGCCTCCGACGTTCAGCGAGGTCTCGCCGAACAGCCACGACTACGGGCTCACCACGGAGTGGAACCCCGGGCAGAGCACGGGGACGACGACGGCTTCGCTGCAGCCGGCCGGCGGCATCATCATCCCGCCGACCCCGACCCCCAGCTCGTCGAGCGGGTGCACGTCGGCGCACTTCAGCGGCTTCGTCCCGGGCCGGGTCGCGCTGATCCAGCGCGGGACGTGCACGTTCGGCACCAAGGTTCAGAACGCCCAGGCCGCGGGAGCATCGGGCGCGATCATCTTCAACGAGGGCAATCCCGGGCGGACGGGCGTGCTCGCCGGCAGCCTGGTCGACGCCGCGGGGAATCCGATCATCCCGACGATCCCGGTGGCGTTCACCTCCTTCGAGATCGGCAACGACCTGCTGAACCAGTATCAGCAGGCGGTCGCGAACGGCGCGGCGCTGCCCGTCATGAGCATCAGCATCAAGGCGCTGGTCAACCCGAACGCCGATGACTACAACGTCATCGCGGAGTCCAAGGGCGGCGACAAGAACCACGTGCTGGTCGTCGATGCCCACCTGGACGCGATCTACGGCGAGGGAATGCTCGACAACGCCTCGGGGTCCGCGACGATCCTGGACATCGCCCAGAAGATGAAGAACGTCACGCCGCGGAACAAGCTGCGCTTCATCTGGTTCGGTGGCGAGGAGCTGGGGCTGTTGGGATCGGAGTTCTACGTCAACAACCTCACGTCCTCCGATCTGGGGCACATCGGCTACGACCTCGACGCGGACGTCACGGCGACGCCCAACTACCTCATCGGCGTCCTCGATCCGGCGGCGCCGGACCTCTTCGGCCGCACCGTCACGGCGTCGTTCCCCAACCGCGTGTACAAGGCATCGCAGGTCGCGCGCGACCAAGCCGTCGCCTACTTCGACTCGATCGGCAAGAACCACGAGTTCCTGTCGCCCGTCGGAACCGACGCATTCAGCTTCAACGCCGCCGGCATTCCCGCCAGCGGCCTGCTGACCGGGCAGGACTGCTGCAAGTCACAGGAGGAGGTGGACCTGTTCGGCGGGCAGGTCGGCAACTACGAGGGCAACCTCGGGACGTTCGACGGAGGATGCGTCGACAACCCGTTCCGCTGGTGCGACAACCTGAACAACAACGACCCGACGGTGCTGACCTTCATGTCGAAGGCCTTCGCGGACATGGTGGTCCGCATGGCCTTTGACACGAAGGTGATGTCGGCGAGCAACGACTACGTCTCCAAGCCGAAGGTCGGCGGGGGCGCCAGTCGCAGGTTCCCGGCCAAGTAAGCGCTGAGCGTGGCGCCAGGCACCGGAACAGGGCGCAGCGCTCGTGGTGCGTGGAGAACCCGGCACGCGCGTCATGCCGGTCCCGAGCGTTCGCTCGAACCGCTGTCCCCGGCACCGGCGACCCTCACGGCGCGCCGCGAGCGTGCCGGCGGCCCGGTTGAGCTCGAGTGGCCCAGGCTGCGCGACGCCGAGCAGCTGGGCTTCGAGAGCCAGGTGCTCGGCAGCGGCGTCGACGCCACAGTTCTGAATGCATCGAGACCGAGCACTCTCCATGGCCGGGCAGGCGCTGGAGGGTGCTCGGTTTCTACGGCAGCGGGACTTGTGGGCCGAGGTCGCGGATGGCCGTGGGTGATGCGGCGTGCCGGGGCCGCTGAAGCAACGAGCCCGTCGTCCGCCGACTCAGCTGAGTCATCGCGGTTGCGGCGACGCGGGATCGTCGCGAGCGTCGCGGTGCAGCTCGCCATGGACGCGAACCATGGGTGCCACGCAAGCGACGGCGAGGTCGGCGATCTTCGCCGAACGCTCAACACTCGTCGGGCTCTTGGCCTGCCCCGGCGACACGGACAGGCGGTGCTCGCGGCGCGTGAAGTGGCCGATCATGCCGTGCTCACCGGGCGCCACCAGGGGACCGGAACCGCCGCACACCGACAGAAGCGGCCGCTGCCGGGCGCCGAGGCGGAGCACGACCGCGGCGCGGCCTCCATGCCGCATCGGAGCTCGAGCACCTGCGGCGAGTACCCGGTAGCGCAGCGCAGCCTCGTGGCCGCACGCGGGCCCCAGCGGGCCCACCGGCATCGACCCGAGGGCGGCGCGACTCTTTCTCTCTGTCACCTAAGACTCACGACGTTGAGAGTAGTCGCGGCGGACTATCAAGCCGTTTCGCGCGGACACCGCGGCTCGGCGCGTCCCACGCGATCGCATCGTCGATCGCGTTCTTCGGCGCCGAGCGGATCCGGATCGCGCCGTTCGACCCCGAGCCGGACCCGCGATGCATCCACGCGACGGTCGCCGACCTCCAGGGCCCCGGGCGGAGGTGTCGCCCTGACTTCGCTGCGTCGGCAGGGCGCAGCGGCTCGGTAGCGAGCAGGGCGGGCAACCCTGCAGCTCTGGCGGAGCGGGCGGGTTCGAACACCGTGCGATGGATCATGCGGTCGCCGCAAACTCGTCCGTACGGCCGGGAGCGGCCGGTTCGTCCGACACGGCCGCAACGAGCCCGTTCGATCCACCGAGCTGGGAGTAGTTGGGAGTACGGCCGGTTCGTGGCTCGCGAGGCCCGCCTCGGGCCTCGCCGCGGCTCCAGACCACACCGTGACCTGCGGGGCGGCGCTTCCCGACGGCTGGAGCCGCGTGCCTGCTGTTGCTCAGTCGTGCGGCTCGCCGCCCACGCCGTGCCGTCCCCGCAGCGACACGTAGAGCACGTCCGTGACGACCCGGCGCCGGACCCCCTCCACGGTCTTCTCCAGCACGGTAAGGCGCTGACGGGTGCGTTCGATCACGGGCGCGATCAGCCGGCCGGGCGCCGCGAGCTGCTCGATCAGCGGCGGCGGGACCTCGGGGCAGGCCGCCGTGACGCAGATTCGGTCGTAGGGGGCATGCGCCGGATGGCCCAGCCCCCCGTCGCCGTGCACGAGGACCACGTCCGTATGCCCCGCCCGTGCCAGGTTCCTGCGCGCGAACGCGAGCGTGACCGCGTCGATGTCGATGGCGACCACCAGACCGCGCGGACCCACCACCTCGCGCGCCAAGGCCGTGCCGTAGCCCGACCCCACGCCAACCTCCAGGAACCGGTCCCCCTCTCCCAGTCCGAGCGGCTCATAGAACAGCGGATAGCTGTGTGGGCATGAGATCGTCGCACTCTCGCCCGGGAGCGGCAAGGGGATCTCCTCGTAGGCGTGGTCTCGGTAGGCAGACGGGATGAAGTCCTCGCGTCGCACGGTGAGCATGGCAGCGCGCAGCCGCTCGGAGCGAAGCAGGCCGCGCCGCTCGAGCTCCGCGACCTTCGCTTCCCGTTCCCGCCGCAGTTCCTCCTCGCTCTTAATCGGTGGGCTCGGCGGCGGAATGAACCACCCGCTCATCGGCCTGCCCGCCGATCCGACGGCGACGTCCCCGACCTCGGGCAGCCCGATCGAGCGCGCCTCGGCGAGTGGCGTAGGAGCCAGGCCCGAGGCGTCCTCGACCGGTCCCGCACGAATCGGCTGCAGCGCGGGTCGATGCCCGAGTTCGCGCGCCTTCTCGACGAACGCTTCGTCGAGCAGATCCGCGCGCAGCCCCGATTCGCGTCAGATGAGCTCATCGGTTGCGGCGGCGCCGAGGTCATGACCGTGAGCAGTGTTCCTCAAGCCCGAGCGGGCGGGCATGACGCCGCTTGCACGCGCCGGGAGCCAGGGCGCTCTCGCTCGCCGCCGGCGCGACCGTGGACGACGAACCGGGCGATCGCGCTCGGGCGCCGGGACCGCCGTGCCGCTCGTCGCCGCGTCCGCAGGCGCACCGGCACGGTGCCGGTCCGGTCCTCCTCGGGTTCGAGGGGAACCCGCAGCGGACAGCCCCTGTCCCGCCGGCCCACCCCCGGTCACGCCGCCTCCGCTCGCCGTCCCCGCGGCGCACGGCCCGGCCTCGGCGTTGCGCCGGCCGCCGGAACCCCTCGCCCAGCGCCCGCGCCGATCCGACGACGGGACGGCCGGTTCAATCTGTCACCGCCGCCCGTCCCGAGTGCGGGCACGTCCCGGATGCTCCGAGGCGTCCACTGCCGGTCGGGGTGAGATCGTGGTCATGCCGATCACGGAAGGGAAACGCTCATGACGGTTGCCGTCACCGGCGCCTCCGGCCACTTGGGCCGCAAGGTCGCCGACCTCATCCTCGACCGCCTCGATCCCGACGAGGTCGTCCTCCTCACCCGCGCGCCGGAGACGCTCCGCGCCCACGCCGCGCGCGGCGCACAGGTGCGCCGCGCGGACTTCGACCACCTCGGGACGCTCGCGCGCGCGTTCCCCGGCGTGGACCGCGTGCTGTTGATCAGCGCCGTCGACCTCGACCGCCGCGTCGCCCAGCATCGCGCGGCCATCGACGCCGCCAGAGCGGCCGGCGCCCGGCACGTCATCTACACCTCGATCCCGATCCCGACCGAGGAGAATCCCGCCGCCGTCACGCCCTCGCACCGCGCCACCGAGCAGGCCCTGCGCGACAGCGGGCTTGCGTGGACGTTCCTGCGCAACAACCTGTATGCCGAGTATCAGGTCCCGGTCGTGGCCCAGGCCATCGCGGCCGGCCGGCTCGTGACGAGCAGCGGCGCAGGACGCATCGCGTACGTGTCCCGCGACGACTGCGCCGCCGCCGCCGCAGCGGTGCTCGCCGAGAACGGCCACGAGGGGCGGGCGTACGACATCACCGGCCCGCAGGCCGTCGGCGCCGAGGAGCTCGCCGCGCTCGCCGCCGAGCTGAGCGGCCGACCGGTCGAGGTCGTCCACGTCGACGACGACGCGATGATCGCCGGCATGATCGCCGGCGGCGTGCCGGAGCCCGGCGCCCGCGTGATCGTCAGCTTCGCCGGGGCGGCGCGTCAGGGCGTCCTCGGCACGGTGACCGGCGCGGTGCGCGACCTCACCGGCACAGCGCCGCGGTCGCTGCGCGACGTGCTTGCCGCCCACCGCGAGCAGCTGATCGCGCCCTGACCCCCGTCCTGCCGAATGTGCTCGAGGGCCGTATCCCGAGGGCGGCGAGCGCCGCGGAGTTGCGCCATGCACCCTCGCGCGGGGCGATCACGCCGTGCGGCCAGCCCGCTCGAACCCGTGGCGGCAAGCACGTCCGGCACGGCTCTCGTGCCCTTCGGAAACGCCCGCGCACCTGCCCGAGGCAGCCCTTTCAACCGCGGCCCGCGCGGCCTCCGTCGCGGCACGAGGTCGGCGCCTCGGCGGCGACGCGTCGTGCTGCTCGCGGCGGCTACAGCGGCCGGCGCGGTCGCTGGGTCACGGCGTCGACGATGCGACGCGTCCCCGCCGGTTGCTCGAGGCGCACGGTCGCCGATCGGACGGCGCCCGCGAGGGTGATGACTCCGTTGGGTTGGCCCTCGAACACGGTGATCCGGACCTGGTCGGGCGTTTCCCCGGCTTCAACACGCTCGAACGTGTATGCCGAGTTCGTGTGGTAGTGGAGGTGAGCGCGCGCGGGTCGTCGGGAGAGGGCTTCCAGGCGTGCCATGACACCGGTAGCACTTCGGGCTCCGCCGATCCCAGCCAGCGCGATCGGACGACGGGCCCGTGGCGCTCGGCGAGCCAGGCGGCGGCGGTCCGGTTCGTTGTCCCGCCACTCGATCCAGCTTCCCGCATGAGTGTCGGCGTGGGCCTCGACATACGCGTCGACGGCGTCGCGTGAGTGGGCGATCATGGCCTCACCACGCCTGCGGCGCGCCGACTCCTGCGGGGTCTCCCACATGCCCGGGTGGTCCAGGCCGCTCGCGCCGAGCGCGAGCACCTGCTCGATCACGGCCTCGTCGACCGGCAACCCCTCCTTCTTCCGCCAGGCCACGACCGCTGCGCGCTCGTCGTAGTCGGCCGCGCTGTCCTGGTCACGCACGGCGATGATCCCCTCATGCTCGGCCAACCACTCCGGTGGCTGCGGCTCCCGCTCCAGGACCAGATCAAACCGCATTCGCTGATGGCTGTCGACCGCGGCTCCGAGGGTGCGCGTCGCGACGGCGGCCGACCCGCAGGCGATTCACCGGCAAGATCCTGCGGCGGCAGCGCGGAATAGCCGCCGGTCCGCCGGCGTCATAAGCGGGCATCACGGCTCGCGTCGCGAGCCGGTCGCAAGTCCCGGAGGACATCGTCATGCGCGTCTCGCCGTTCGCCTCCCGCCTCGTTCGCCGCTCCTCGGCGGTCGCCGCGATCAGCGCCGCGGTCGCGGTGGCGGCGCCGGTCGTGGCGCCGTCCACCGCCGCCGCCTCCGGATGGCTGGGCCCGCCCTACCTCGTCCTGTGGGAGCGCGACGGATGGGGGCTCGGATGCAACCTCAAGACCGAGAACGGGATCGTCACCTTCCCCTCGGGCTCGGTCGTGGCCGTCGACGTCTACGCCCCCGACGGCCACAAGATCCGCACCGATCGCTTCAAGTGCGTGAACGGCGAGTGGAAGCCGCTCTGACGCGCCAGCCTCCCGCCCGCACCGTCGGGCTCGTCAGCGACACGGGCGGCGCGGAAGCCGACGCGCGTGGCAGCGAGGCGACGACCCGATAACGCCCGCGCGGCCCCCGCACGCGCAGCGCGTAGGTGCGGCGGGCGTCCAGCACGTCTACGAGCTGTTCCTGCCGCAAACCACGGCACCGGCCAGTACGTCGAGCCGGAATTCGTCGAGGGCTGGGCAACGCAGCCACCGCCAGCGTCCGCTGGGCGACCGCACTCCATCGTGCCGCACGCCAACCGAGCGCCGGTTTGATCCCGAGCGGTACGCTGCAGCGCTCGCGCCGTCGTGCGGTCGCAGTCGCCGCGGTCGCCGCGACGAGCGGCTAGCATCGCAACGGTGGCCGTCGAGCTTGATCTCGCCCAGCTGCACCGGCTGTCCGCGGACGAGTATCACCGGATCCTCGAGGCCGGCGGGTTCGACGAGGATGCCCGCGTCGAGCTGTTGGACGGCCTGCTCGCGGCGATGAGCCCGAAGACGCGCGCGCACGGGAACGCCGTCGCGTGGCTGGCCCGCTGGCTGATGCGGGCGGTCGACCTCGACGCCGTGGAAGTGCGTGTCGCCAGTCCGCTCACCCTGGGAAACTCCGAGCCCGAACCGGACCTGGCGGTGATCCCGCTCAACGCTCCGCGGCCCTATCACCCCGCCACCGCCAGCCTGATCGTCGAGGTCGCCGTGTCGTCGCTGCGCCGCGATCTGGGCACGAAGACGGAGCTGTACGCCCGCGCCGGCATCCCGGAGTACTGGGTGCTGGACCTGGACGGTCGGCGCCTCGTGGTCCAGCGCGACGTGCGCCCCGCGAGCGGCGAGTACGCCGGCGTCCAAGAGCTCGCCGGGTCGGATCGAGTGACCGCCACCGCCGTCGTGCTCCCGGAGCTGGCGATCGCGGACGTGCTCGCCGCCGCGGACGTCTGACAGGCGCGGGATCGGGCGATCCGCGGGCGACCGCGCGACCTCGCCGATCTTCCCCATCGCTGTCGGCTGGGCGAGCGGTCCCCGGCATGCGCGTGCGCCTCGTGCGCGGCGCCGGCGAGCCCCGCGGGGGCGTTTCCGGAGCCCCCCACCGGGCAGGCTGGTGGAGAAGGGGATAGCGATGAAGCTCGGGCTGATTCCGCTCCTGGTGCTGGGCGTCCTGCTCGTGCCGGCGCCCGCTCGCTCAGCCGCGACCGGGCCGCCGCTGCCGAGCCCCGCGAACTACGTCTACGTCGACCTCTCGCAGCAGCGCCTCGTCGAGGTCCACCGCCACGCGGTCACCGCAGTGCTGCACGTGTCGACCGGCGGCGGCTACCGCTACACCGCGCCGGACGGGCAGACCCGCATCGCGGCGACGCCGGTCGGACGGTTCAGGATCTACCGCAAGTCGCCCGGCTGGCAGCGCGGCTACCTCGGCTCGATGTACTACCCGTCCTACTTCACTGGGAGTTACGCCATCCACGGCTCTCCGTACGTCCCGGCGACTCCGGTCAGCCACGGCTGCATCCGGATCCCGATGGGGGCGGCGACCGGGTTCTATTGGCGCAATCCGGTCGGCACGCCGGTCTTCGTCGTCCGCTGACCCGCCGCGCGGCGCGCCCGGCTCGCCGCTCGCCTTCCGGTCAGACCAGCGCGTCCGCTGGCCGTGTCGAATCGGTACGCCGGCTCTCGCGGCCGCGCCCACTTGCGGGACAGGGGCTATACACGCCGCCTCACGCGGCTGGCTCGATTCTCGCCGCTCGCAATCCACCGGCCTCGCGCTCTCGGCCATGGCCGACGCTCTCCTGCAAGCCGCGGCCGAGCTGTCGCTCCCGGTCGCGCATCTCCGCCTCGAGGAGCCGGAGCTGTGCCAGCTCTACCGCCACCAACTCGTCCTCGTCCGCCCCGACCTGCACATCGCGTGGTGCGGCACGTGCGATGACGACCCGGCGCGATCATCGACGTCGCGCGCGGCGCTCGCGCTCACACCGAAGCGAGGGCGGAACAGTGACGCGATCTCAGGCGCGGCGCGTGGTGGTGGTCAGCTTCGGAGAGTGCCTGTCCCCAACGTCGTGCGAAGCGTTGATCGCTGGCCGCGGATCATCGCGAGCGGCGCCGCCGCGGGTACCTGCGCCCGGCCCCGTAGAGTCGTGCGATGGAGATTGGTTCGGGAGCGTGGTGCTGGTTTGCCGACCCGCGCGCCGTGGCTGCGGGCGATCTGACGCACGTGGGGTGGATCGACGGCGCAGGCGACGTCCGCGTCGCGACGCTGAACGAGGAGGCGGCGCTCGTTACGACCGCGACGCTGCATGCGGGTCTCGGTGTCGA
Organism: Solirubrobacteraceae bacterium; assembly: GCA_044865965.1. GTDB lineage: Bacteria > Actinomycetota > Thermoleophilia > Solirubrobacterales > Solirubrobacteraceae > Solirubrobacter. The sequence continues at coordinate 13,888 of JBIOTP010000143.1, read as the reverse complement.
CGATCACAACAACCCGGCGCTGCTGCGGCGGGCGGACGGGCGCCTGCAGGCCTTCTACTCGGCGCACTCGGGCCCGGAGCTGTACTTTCGCCTGAGCCCCGACGGTACGCACTGGGAAAGCGAGCGGCGGCTCGCGACCAACACGCCGGGGCCACGTGGCTATACCTACCCGAACCCTGTCCAGCTCGCCGCCGAGAACGGGCGCATCCACCTGTTCTGGCGGGGCGGGGACTGGAACCCTGCGTTCTCGACCTCGCTCGACGGGATCACGTGGGCACCGGCCGCGACGCTCATCCGCGTCCCCGGGCAGCGGCCCTATGTCAAGGTCGCCTCCGACGGACGCGACACCATCCACATGGCGTTCACCGACGGGCATCCGCGGGAGACCGCGACCAGCCTCTACTACGCCCGCTACACCGGCGGGGCGTGGTTCCGGGCCAGCGGCCATCGGATCGCCGGTCCGCCATTTGGCCCGGGCGACGCCGACCGCGTCTGGGACGTGGCCCGCGGTCACGATCACGCCTGGGTCCACGATGTCGCGAGCGACGCCGCCGGGCGTCCCCGGGTCGTCTATGCCGTGTTTCGGTCGGCCACCGATCACCGCTACCGCCACGCGCGCTGGACCGGCACCGCGTGGGAGGACCGCCAGATCACGCCCGCCGGCGGCTTCTTCGACGACGACGGCGGCGAGCAGCAGTATTCCGGCGGCATCGTGTTCGACCATGCCGACCCCGCCGTCGTCTACCTCTCCCGCCAGGTGAACGGCCAATGGGAGCTCGAGCGCTGGCAGACCCCCGACGCCGGCGCGACGTGGAGCCACGCCGCCCTGACGGCCGCGTCGACCGAGAAGAACGTCCGCCCGGTCGTCGCGCGCGGCGGCGGCCCGCTCTGGATGCGCGGCGGATACGTCAACTACCGCCGCTACCGCACCGCGATCATCTCGAACTGACCACCACCCCCGCACACTGACCTCGATGGCGGACGACCGGAGCAGCGATGTCTTGACCGGCGCCGAGCGCGCGATCGCGCGGCGCTTGATCGACGAGATCAACGAGTTCAACGTCGCGGCCACGGACATTCGAGACTTTCGCGAGCTGCTGACCGTCGAGACCGACAGTCACGGCGAGCTGGTCGCGGGCGTGTACGGCTGGAGCTGGGGCGGGACGTGCTGGATCGACGCGCTCTGGGTGCGTGAAGACATGCGCGGGCGGCATGTCGGCAGCCGGCTGCTGGAAGCGGCCGAGGAGGAGGCACGGGCCCGCGGCTGCGTCCAGCTTGCGCTCGATACCCACACGTTCCAGGCTCCGGGGTTCTATGAGCGGCACGGCTTCGAGATCGTCGGCACGCTGCCGGACTATCCCGCGGGGCATTCCAAGCTCCTGCTGCGCAAGCGCCTCGACGACGCGGCGTCGCGCCCCTGAGGCCCCGGCTCTGTCCAGGGTCCGCCCGGGCGTCACGCGTACATCCCAGCCGAGCGCTTCCCGTACCGCGCGAGCCGCCTGCTCGGCCTCCGTCGCGCTGCCGTATCGCGAGATTGCGCCTGGCAGGCCGTCGGGACGAACCGTCCAGCGCCCGCAGCGATCCGCCTCGACGTGAACCGTGGTGACGCCTCCCGGCTGCTGGCTCGGACGCACGACGAAGATGCTGCGCCGGGCGTGGCCCCCAGGCCAGCGCCACCGTCCGTGGGATTACACGCGGCCGCTCTTCCCAATCGCGACTGAGCGCCGGATCGGCTCAGTCGAGCGGCGCGCGGCGCCTGCCGGAACGCCGGACCGCGTCCGCCAGCACCAGCGCCCACACGACCGCCGCCAGCCACGTCACGCCGCCGGCGAACGCGCGCAACCAATGGAGCCCGGCGAGCGCGCCGACCGCGTAGCTCATCGCGGCGTACATGCCAAGCGGGAACACCGTGGCCCACCGGCTCGGGGCGCCGGCCAGTCGCGGGCGCGCGAGCTCGCTCGCGACCAGCGCGGGCAGCCACGCCGTCGCCGCCCCGGCCAGCGCGACACTCGCGCCCCGCCACGGGATCAGCGGGGCGCCCGCCAGGCCGAGTTCGGCGCCCGCCAGGGACGAGATCGCGAGCGCGCCGCCCGCGATCCACTGGTCGCCGTCGCCGCGGCGCAGCTGCGCCGCATCGAAGCGGATCACGACGCGCGCATAGAGGGCGAGGCCGAACACGAAGAGCACAGTCCCCACGACGTCGAGATCCAGGAGCGCGGCGAGGACGGCGAGCGCCTGGGTCGCCACCGCGGGCAGGAAGTCGGCGCCGGCGGACCGCCGCGGCGGGGACGCCCGCGGTACCCGCACCATCCACAGCGCCGCCGCCGCGGCCGCGAGCGTCCACGCGGCCGCCGTCCATCCGAGCATGGCGAGACGGGTCCCGAGCACGGCGGTGGCCGCCACGCCGGCGAGCTCCCGCGGCACGTCGCCGCGCACGAGAAGCGCCAGCCAGGCGACGGCCGCAAGCGTGAGCAGTGCGACCGAGAGGCGCTTCCAGCCGCCCGCCGCGAGGTCGGTGGAGACGACGCCGGTGGCCATCACCATCGTGCAGCCGATCGGGCGTGCAGGATCAGGCAGCGTCCTGACTCCTGCGCGATCGGATCAGCCTGCGGTCGGGCGGCGCGGCACGCCACCCGTGAACGCGAGCAGCAGGATCCACGCGGCGACGGCGGCGAGGATGGACACCCACAGCGTCACCCCGAGGATCACGAACAGGACGACGAACACGACCGCAGCGGCGATCAGACCGGTCAGGATGCCGGTTGACATGGAGCACCTCCTGTGAGCGATTGGACGTCCGGCGGGCGGCTCGGGCCGGGATCGGGCATCCGCCCGCCGGAGCGCACTCCTCAGCGTGCCCGCCGCGTAGAGGGCGATCGCGTGTCGCGTCCGTGCATTGACAGCGCCTGTCCGCCCACACACACGAGGCGCGGCGACAATCGCGCCCGGACGGAGACCGGGTGATCAGACAGCGTCCGGCGACCAGCAGACCGACGCGGACGCGGTGTGGGCGGGCGGCTCGCCGTGCAGGACCCAGCCGCGCGTGGTGCGCTCCAGGAGCCCAGCCTTGGCCAGCCGCGTCAGCGCGCCGGACACCGACGGGCGTCGCGCGCCGGCGAGGTGGCTCAACACCTCGTGCGTCATCGCGATCGGCACTTGGACGCCGTCGGCGCGGACGGTCCCGTAGCGGTCCGCGAGCTCCCACAGCAGCAGCAGGAGCCGGTCCTCGAGCTTCGGATGATGGGAGAGCGCGAGCGTGTTCGCGAGCCGGCGCGAGCGGCGGACGGCGCGCGCCGTGAGCTCGATGGCGACCTCCGGGAACGGTGCCATGCGGAAGCTCCACCGGCGGTCCAGCGCCGCCAGCCGCAGGGGCTCGAGCACGCGCCAGGCGGCCTCGAATGGCAGCGTCGCCTCCTCGCCGTCGTGCTCGTGCGGCCGCAGCAGGTCGCCTGGACCCAGCAGCTCCGCCCCGACGCGGCTGCCGATGCCCACTCGGCGCACCAGCAGGCCGCTGAGCACCAGGAAGCCGAACCCGTCGCGCGTGACCTCTGCGTCCTCGCGCGCGTCCCATTCCCCCGCCCCGACCGAGACGACCAGGGCGCGGGCCAACCGCGCGGCGGCGTTGCGCCGGTCGCGGCCGAGCGTGGCGGCGAGCTCGACGTCCTCGGCGATCACGTTGGCCGTCGCCACGGCGCGCGCCGGAACCGTGATGTCGCGACCGCTGGACACTCGCAGCGGGATGGTTACCCGACCGACAGACAGCGCCGTCAATATTGTCAGCCGCCTGACCCGGTTCATTTGCCCGGGCACGGGCCCCTACCGCACGCCGGCTACGAGTGACGGCCATGCCCGCTCGGGGTACGCCTGTGGGACGGTCTCGCTGCCCCGCAGCGCGAGCTGCAGGACCTGGGCAAGGTGCACGGCGCCGCGGTCGGTGCCGTGCCTGATCTGCGAGCGGCAGGAGAATCCATCCGTGACGATCAGCGTGTCGGGGCCGGCTGCGCGCACCGCGGGCAACACGACGCGCTCGTCCGCCTTGATGGAAAGCTCGTAGCGCTCCCCGGCCTCGTACCCGCCGGCGGGCCGTCGGACACACGCGGGAGGATCGCCGGCCCGCCGGGCGCATTCCGACAATGCCCGCGCGGCGTCGGCCAGGGTCCAGCCTTGTCCGCCGGTTGACAGGCCGTTCCCGCCGCTCGGTGGCCTCCGTCATCCCGCCGACGCGCAGTGTCGCCCGACGCACACTTCCCGTCAGCACTCACGGGCGACGAGGATCGATGGAACCCCACCCGATGACGGACCGGCGCATGGCGAGCGGCTCGCAGTGCGACCGGCCATGCCGCCGATCTTGTCAATGAGCTGACGTCGGAGCGCTGGGCCGCGCCCGTCCGTGGGATCGAAGGTCAGGTGATCACGGTCCGCTGCCTGAAGTGCGGCGCGCGCTTCGAGACGGCGCTTCCGCCTGCGAGCGTGCGCCGCATCGCCCGCTGTCCGCACTGTGGGCTCAAGGCGCTGGAGATCGTCGAGGAGGGGCCCGCCTCGGAGAAGGGCCCGTCCAGTGGCTGACTCGGGCACCGCGCTTCCTCGAACCGTCGGTGCGCGACCCCTCTGTTGGGGACGCTCCCCGCGTCGCTGGGCGCGTGGCTCATGCGCCGTCGCGAGACGCCACGTCCTGCTGCGCCAACCGCCTCTCCCCCACCGGGATCCAGTCGCGCCGCGTCGTCATGTTGGCGGTGAGCGCGAAGGACGCGTACCACGCGCACGCGGCCGTGGCGATCCCGAACGCGCCGCCGATGTGGAACAGCAGCATCGAGTCCAGCGCCTTGCCGAGGCCCAGCAGCACGTAGGCGAGCCAGAGTGTGAGGAACACCGCCATCACCGCCACGCTGACGCGGATCGAGATGATCCACATGTAAAGCTGAACACCGCCCAGGCGAGCAGGTAGAGCGCGAGCGCCCCGCCTGGCGGTCCGCCGGGATCTCGGGCAGGAAGAACTGGTTGAGCGCCCAGAACGAGATCCAGAAGCCGCCGTAAGAGCTGAGCGCGACGGCGGCGAACGTGTCGTTCTTCACGAACGCCCACATGCCGGCCAGCAGCTGCACGAGCCCGCCGTACGCGAGCGCGAGGCCGAGTACCACACTAGGCGCTCGGTGCGGGCGAATGCCGGGCCGGCAGCCGGAGCGAGGGCGGCCTCGCGGCCAGCATGCAGACCAGCGCGGCGGCGGCGGTGCCGAGCAGCGCGCCGGCGAGCACGTCCGCGGGGTAGTGGACGCCGACCAGCACACGGCTGACGGCCAGTGCGGCGGCCGCCAGCAGCACGGGAAGCGCCCACCTCCCCAGCCGGAGCACGAGGACGGCGGCGATCGCGAAGGCGGCGGTCGCATGGTCGCTGGGGAAGCCGGGGTCGGGCGCGTGCGCCAGGAACGCGTGGATCTGCGGGTGCGCGACGAAGGGCCGGGGCCGGTCGACCACGCGCGAGAGCACCGCGGCCACCACGACGCCGAGGCCCGCGGCGAGCACCGCGAGCACGCTCGCGGCCACCAGTCGCGGGCGGCGCAGCCCCAACCCGGCGGCCGCCAGCACGACGACGCCGGCCGCGAAGAGCGGCTCCGAGAAGTGCGCGTACGCGGTCGCGAGGTCCTCCCAGCCGTCGTGGTGCGCGGCGAAGGCGTTGGCGTGCTCGGCCAGCAAGACGTCGGGCGACATGCCGCCAGGGTCGCGCGAGTGGATGAGCGTTCCCTGAATTCCTGGCCGATCGACCAGTTTCCGATGCTCCGTTCGGACGGGCGAGCGTCGCCGCGGAGCGAGGGTCGCCGCGCCGCGCGCGCTACACCTTGGCCTCCGTGACGCCCTGTGCGACGAGCTCCTCGCGGGCGGAGGGCGCCCACAGGTTGGAGAGCATCCACAGGACGAGGGCGGCGGCGATCAGCACGAGCTCGGCGACGAGGTACTTCGTCTCCTGCTTGGCCAGGGCGATGCCGGTGAAGCCGATGACGATCAGCGGCGGCACCGGCCACAACGGCAGGCGGTAGGGCCGTGGCACGTCCTTCTGTGAGATGCGACCCCAGAAGGCCGCGAGCCCGATCGTGAGGTACACGGCGGCGATGATCGTGCCGGCGAAGATGATCAGGAAGTCGAGTGCCGAGACGAAGATGAGCACGCCCGCCGGGATCACGCACATGAGGATCCCGTAGGCGGGGACGGAGAACCGATTGAGCTGCGCGAGCCTCGTGCTCATGAACGACGGCCAGACGGCGTCGCGGCCCGTCGTGTAGAAGCCGCGCCCGAAGTACATGATCAGCGCCAGGTTCGCGTTGAACAGTGCGATCGCCGCGCCGACGTCGACGACCTGGCGCGCGCCGGAGCCGAACGACTGGTCGACCGAGTACACGATCGGCGACTCCGACTGGAAGAAGTCGACCAGGTTCGGCGCCGCGACCACCGCGGCGATCAGCGGGACGATGATGAACAGCGACGCGAGGACGCCGGCGGTCACGACCGCCTTGGCGATGTTGCGCTCGCCGCCGATCAGCTCTTCGGTGAAGCCCAGCGTTGCGTCATAGCCATTGATGACGTTGAACGCGGGCGCCAGCGTCGCGAGTACGATCGAGAAGGTGACGGCGTTGAGCGTGCTGCCGTCCAGCACGCGCGGGTGGAAGATGACTTCGGTGAGGCTCTGGTGCGGGTGGAACAGTGCCGCGACAGTGACGAGGCCGAGCACCGTCAGCTCCACGACCACCATGGCGATCGTGACCCACGCGCCGATCTCGACCCGCACGAGCGCGATCGCGAGTGCGAGCAGCAGCAGGATGAGCCCGAACGGCTTGTCGCCGATGTCGAGCGCGGGGATCAGGTCCTTGAGGAACTGCGCGATGCCGATCGCGATGCTGGCCGGAATGACGATCCCCTGCAGCAGATAGTTGAACATGGTGATCCAGGAGATCGGCGCCGGCAGCACGTTGCGCACCAGCGAGTACATCCCGCCCGCGATCGGATACATCGACCCGAGCTCGGCCAGGCAGAGGCAGATGAGGACGACGACGACGGCGAGCAGCAGGTTGGCGCCGATCGCGAAGGTCCCGCCGATGACGAACACGCCCGCGGTCAAGAACAGCACCGCCATGGTGGGCGATACGTCGGCCAGCGACAGCCCGACGACGTGCCATACGTGCAGCCGCCGTCGCAGGCCCTGGTGGTAGCCGAGCTGCTCGAGGCGGCTCGCGGTGCCCTCGTCGGTCCCAGCGGTCATGGAGCTCTCCTCCTCACGTCACGGTTCCGATGCGGGCGGCAGGTCCGCCGTCAGGGCGGCGTCGAGCCCCGCCACGATGTCCGCCCACGCGCGCCGTCCCTTCTCCGCGCTCGCCTGCGTCGCCTTCCACAGGGTCCCGGAGGCGGGGACGAAGTCGTCCGGGATCGGTACGACGTCGTAGAACGGGTGCCGGCGCGCCTCGTCGTCCACGGCCCGCTCGAACTGCACGAGCGCCGGCCGCAGGTGCAGCATCAGCGAGGTCTCCATGATCGCGGCGTGCTCGACGTCCCAGCCGGGGAACGCGTCCCCGAACATCGCCGCCATCGTCTCGCCGGACAGCTCCGAGAACGGCTGCTCGACGACCATCACGCGGGCGTCGGTGCGCGTGCCTCCTTCGAGCGCGAGCCAGGCGCCCTCGTAGACGAAGTTCTGGTTTTCCCAGTGCCAGTTGAGCAGGACGAGGCGCCGGAACCCGTGGCGCAGGAGCTCGCGCAGCACGTCCTCCACGGTCATCATCAGCGTCTGCGCGCGCAGCGAGATCGTGCCGGGAAAGCCCTGGCCGCCGCCCGACAGCGGACGCGAGCGATACCCGAAGTGCACCGGCGGGGCGACCAGCAGGTCGTGCGCGGCGGCGACGGCCAGTCCCAGCTCCGTGGGCAGCACCGCGTCCGTGTTGAGCGGCAGGTGGGGGCCGTGCTGCTCGGTCGAGCCGACCGGCACGATCACGCCGGCGCCGCGCGCCGCGGCGTCGCGCACCTCCGGCCAGGTGAGCTCGGCGAACAGGCGGGTGCGCATGGTCAGGACGCCTCCACGACGCCGCGGCTGCGGCGGCGCCAATCGACGTAGTCGAGGATTCCGCGCTCCAGCGTCCACTGCGGGCGATAGCCGAGGTCACGCTCCGCCGCGGCGATGTCCCAGCGCCCCTGGACGTCGAGGTCCAGCAGCCCGGGGCCGATCTCGAAGGCGGCGTCCGGCACCAGCCGGGCGACGGTCTGTGCCGCCTCGGCGAGCGGGATCTGGCTGCCGCCCGTGATGTTGTAGGCCTCCAGGGGCAGGTCGCGCGCCTCGGCGGCGAGCACGGCGGCGCGCGCGACGTCCTGGACGTGCACGAACTGGAAGCGGTGGTCCGCTCCCGCGGGCAGGCTGTACGTCACGCCCTGCAGCCCCGCGTCGATGAGCTCGCAGAGGTACTGCGGCATGCGGTTGCCGGGCCCGTAGACCTCGGTGACCCGCAGGGACGTGATGTCGAACCCGTAGCGGGCGTTGTAGACGTGTGCGAGCAGCTCGCCGGCCGCCTTGGTGACGCCGTACGGCGTGGTCGGCTCGAGCCGGCAGTCCTCGGTCACGACCGGCTCGGGCCGATGCCCGTACGCGCACTCCGAGGAGAAGCTGACTATCCGGCGCGCCCCGGTCAGCCGCGCCGCCTCGAACAGGTGCAGCGTCCCTTCGACGTTCGCGGCGAACGTGGTGACGGGCAGGTCGACCGAGAGCTCCGGGTGCGACATCGCCGCGGTGTGGACGATACGGTCCACCCCGAAGCGCTCGAGCGTTTGGACGAGCCGCGGGATGTCGAAGAGCTCGCCCTGGACGAAGTCGACGCCCGGCACGTCCTCGTCCCAGAAGTCGCGGTTGTAGCTGACCACCGTGGCGCCCCGCTCACGCAGCAGCGATACGACGTGGCGCCCGACGTAGCCCAGACCGCCGGTGACGAGCGTCGCGGCCATCAGATCGCCGTCCCGCCGTTGGGACTGACCACCTGGCCGACCATGAAGTCCCCGCCCGACCCGGCGAGGAACTCGATCACCCCGGCGATCTCCGCCGGCTCGCCGAACCGGCGCAACGGGATCTGCTCCCGGGTCTCGTCGTTGTACTCGATCGTGTCCTTCACGAGCATGTCGGTGATGACCGGGCCGGGCGCGACCGAGTTGACGAGGATCCCGTGCGGCGCCAGCTCCCTGGCGAGCGCCTTGGTGAGCGCGATCAGCCCGCCCTTCGAGGCGCAGTAGGCGGCGTAGGTGGGAAACCCGATCAGCCCGAGCTCCGAGCTGACGGTGATGATGCGGCCGGCCTTGCGCCGCAGCATGCCGGGCAGCGCCGCGCGAATGCACCACCACGTCCCGGACAGGTTGGTCGCGATCGTGTCCTCCCACTCCTCGGCCGGGACCTCGTGGCTGGGCCTCGCGCGCAGCACGCCCGCGTTGGTGATCAGCACCTCGATGCGGCCGAAGCGCTCCTCCGCGAGGGCCACGAAACGCTCGGCGTCGGCGCGCACGCGCATGTCGCCCTGGCAGATCAGCGCGTTGCCCCCGTGGCGGCGCGACGTCTCGGCCACCGCCGGCAGCGCTTCTGCGCTGCTGCGGTAGTTCAGCGCCAGGAGCTCCCCGCCCGAGGCGAAGCGCTCGGCCGCCGCCAGCCCGATGCCGCGCCCGGCGCCCGTGATGGCGATGACGCGCTCGGGCATCTCAGCGGCCTCCGGCGCTCGGGCCGGCCCGACGCGGTGTTGTCGCTGACCACGTGCACACGGTTTGCGTCGCCCGAAACCGGACTGTATGCTGCAGACGGCTAGCTGTCAACCGTCGACAGGAGACCGATGGGATCGGCCGGCGCCGCCGAAACCGAATACTCCGAGCCGCTCGCCCCACTCGCGCCGCGGATCACGCTCGCGGACTCGACCGCGGACGCGCTGCGCGAGCGGATCCTCGCGGGCCTCTTCAAGCCCGGGGACCGCCTGGTCGAGGCGCAGATCGCCCGCCAGCTGGAGATCAGCCGCGGACCCGTGCGGGAGGCGCTCGCCAAGCTGCGCGAGGAGGGCCTGGTTCGCGACGAGCCGCGCCGCGGCTGGTTCGTGGCGGATCTCACGCCGGACGACATCGGCGAGATCTACGAGCTGCGCTCAGCGCTGGAGGCGCGCGCCGCGCGCCTCGTCATCATGCGCGACGACGACGATGCGTTCGCCCGGCTCGGCGCGATCTGCGCCCGCCTGCGCCGCGCGGCGGCCGCAGACGATCGCGAGCGGTTCGCCGAGCTGGACTTCCACTTTCACGAGGAGCTCACGCGGTTGTCGCGCAACAGCCGGCTGCATCGCGTCTTCGTCAACGAGGCCGGCGTCCTGCGCACGCTGCTGCGGCTCGAGATCACCACTCAGTACGAGTCGCTCGACGGCATCCTCGCCGAGCACGAGCACCTGCTCGCGGAGATCCTCTCCAAGGAGGCCGCGCGCGCCGAGGCCGCGTGCGAGCTGCACCTCCGGCAGGCGCGCGACCGGGTCGTCCGGATGCGGGCGGCGGGCTAGTGGCCTAGTGGCGCGGCGGATCCATCAACCGCCCGACGCGCTCGCCGCGCCGCGCTTCACCGGGCCACGGACCTTCGCGCGGCTGCCCAACGTCGACTCGCTGGCGGATGTCGACTGCGCCGTGTTCGGGATGCCGTGGGACGGCGGCACGTCGTTCCGCTCAGGCGCCCGCTTCGGGCCCGAGGGCGTGCGCTCGGCCTCGGGGATGATCCGCAACGAGCTTCCAGGCGATGGGCTACCTGCGCGCCCTGAGGGAGATCGACTTCGCCGGCTACGACGTCGGCGAGGTGGCGCCGGCATACGACGGGCCGGGCCAGGTGACCGCGTTGTTCGCCGCCAACGCGCTGTTCGAGATGCTCTCGCTGGTCGCCCTGCGGCGGCGCTAGCAGCGCGTGGTGCCGCCGTTGGGCGTGAGCACCTGCCCCGTGAGGCTGTCCGCGGCGGAGGAGGCGATGTACTCCACGAGCGCGGCGATGTCCTCGGGGCGGCCGATCCGCCGCAGCGGGATCGCCGCCGCCGCGCGCGCCTTCAGCTCGTCGACGGAGATGCCCTCCAGCGCCGCCTCGATCTCGAGGATCGGCGTGTCCACCACGCTCGGGGCGATGGCGTTGACCGTGATGCCGTGCACGCCGAGCGTGCGCGCGAGCGACTTGGTCAGCGAGATGATGCCGCCCTTCGAGGCGCAGTAGGCCGTGGCGCGCGCGTGGCCGATCTGGCCCCATTGCGAGCTCATCGAGATGATCCGGCCCCAGCCGGCGTCCAGCATCATCGGCGTGCAGGCCTGGGCGCAGTAGAACGAGCCTGCGAGGTTGACGTCCATGATGCGCCAGAAGCGCTCGGGCGGCATGTCGTCGATCGCGCCCATGTCACCCAACGCGGCGCTGTTGAACAGCAGCGAGATCGGCCCGAGGTCTGCGGCCGCCCGCTCCACCATCGCCGACACCGCGCCGGGATCGGAGACGTCGGCCGGCGCGGCGTAGCCGGTCACCGGCTCTCCCGGCAGGTCGTTGCGCGCGACCGCCCAGCCGAGTTCCTCGAGGTGGTCGGCCACGGCGAGGCCGATCCCCGATGCGGCGCCGGTGACGAGGGCGGCGCTCATATCACCGTGCCCGAGTTGGGCGAGACGATCTGCCCCGTGAAGAACGACGCCGCCGGGGAGGCCAGGAAGGCGATCGTCTCGCCGATCTGGGTCGGGGTCGACAGGCGCCGTGTCGGGAGCGTCTCGAGGTACTCGTCCGCGCGCCACTTGTCGGTGAGCAGCGGCGTGTCGGTCGGCCCGGGCGCGACCGAGTTCACGCGAACGTGCGGCGCCACCTCCAGCGCCAGCGCCTTGGTGAACCCGACGACCGCCCCCTTCGCCGAGGCGTAATGCGGATGCACCGGGGAGCCGGACAGGGCGAGCTCCGACGACACGTTGACGATCGAGCCGCGCCGGCGGGCGTACATCCGCGGCGCCAGCACGCGGCAGGTGTTGTAGACCCCGCCGAGGTGCACGCGGAGCATCCGCGACAGGTCCGCGGGCGAGATGTCGAGGAAGTCCTGCTCCACGTCGTAGCCGGCGCAGTTGACCAACACGTCGATCGGCCCCAGGGCGTCCTCGGCGCGCGCAACGAGCGCCTCGATCGCGGCGCTGTCGGACACGTCGGCCGGGGCGGCGTGACCCTCCAGCGGCCGGCCGGGAAGGTCGACCTTCACGACCTCCGAGCCGCGCGCTTCGAGCGCGGCGGCGGTCGCCTTGCCGATCCCGCTCGCCGCGCCCGTGACCAGCGCGTAGCTCATCGCGTCTGCAGCGCGGCCTCGCGCGAGTGCGCGATCTCCCCGCCGAGCACCGTCAGGTCGGCCGCGACGTCACGGAGATCGCGCTCCGGCGTGTCCGCCAGGTCACGATCCAGCACCGTGACGTCGGCCAGCTTGCCGACCTCGAGCGAGCCGAGTCTGTCCTCCGCATGAATCGAGCGCGCGGCGTGGATCGTGTGGGCACGGATCGCGTCGTCGAGCGAGATCCGCTCCTCGCCGCCCACCTCGGCCCCGCTCAGCGTGTGCCGGCTCACGGCGGCGTAGATGTTGTGCCACGGGTTGTGCGAGCCGACGGGCGTGTCCGAGCTGATCACCGGGTGCAGGCCGAGCTCGAGCTCGGTGCGCAGCGGCATCAGCCGGGCGGCGCGCTCGGGCCCGAGCGCCTCCGCGAGCTCGTCGCCGGCCTGGTAGACGAACCCGGGCTGGGCGATGGGGACGATGCCCAGGGTCTTCATCCGGCACAGCTCGTCGTGCCGCGGGCAGCCGCAGTGCTCGATCCGGTGCCGGCGCTCGGAGTCGCCGTCCGACGCCTGCGCGGCCTCGATGGCATCGACCGTGTGCTTGATCGCGCGGTCACCCTGGGCGTGGACCCCGACCTGCAGTCCGAACGCGTGGGCGCGTCCCAGGAGCTCTGCGATCTCGGCCGCGCTCCAGAACGCCGAGCGGCGATCGTCGGCCGTGCGGTAGGGCTCATAGAAGTCGGCCGAGGCGCCGAGGAGCGCCCCGTCGCAATAGATCTTCAGCGGCCCGAGCCCGAGCCGGTCGTCGCCGAGCGGCCCGCCCAGGCCGAGGTCGACGAGGTCGTCGAGGTGGTTGGAGAGGTACATCGCCCGCGTGCGCACGTGGAGGCGCCCGCGGCGGCGCGCGTCCAGGTAGCCGAACATCTCCCGGCGGGTGACCTGGGGGTCGACGATGGTGGTGACGCCGACCGACAGGAAGGCCCGCGAGCCGCGATCGATGTCGTCGACGAGCTCGTCGCGGCTCGACGGGAAGGTCAGGTGGTTGGGCCCGTGGTTGCCGACGTCGACCGCCACCGGCGCCACGACCTGCATGGCGGCGTCCATCAGCATCCCGGTCAGGCGGCCGCGCTCGTCGCGGACGAAGTGCCCGCCCTTGGGGTCGCGCACGCGGTCGTCGACGCCCGCGAGATCCAGCGCGCGGGTGTTCACGAGCGCGTGATGACCGGTCACGTGCACGAGGAACACGGGGTTCTGAGGCGTCACCGGGTCGATGTCCCAGCGCGTCGGCGAGCGGCTCTCCGGATACTTGGCATGGTCGAAGCCGCGGCCGCGCACCCAGGCGCCCTCGGCGACCCGCTCCGCTCGATCGCCGACGGCGTCGACGAGCGCGGCCAGCGAGTCGACGCCCGGGTAGCGGGCGTCGAGGATCCGCTCCAGCAGCCCGAGCGAGATCATGTGCGCGTGGGCGTCGGTCAGCCCGGGGAACGCGGTCCGCCCCGCGAGGTCGACGACGGCGGCGTCCTCGCCCGCGAGCGCGGCGATCCGGCCCGTCGGGCCGACGGCCGCGATGCGGCCGCCGGCCAGGTAGAC